>CAYJRY010000006.1:0-41767 GCA_964372855.1 uncultured Gammaproteobacteria bacterium
GGATTTGTATTCCATGAAATAAAGGAAAGATATGGATAAAAACTAAAATAGCTATAACAAAATTTTAAAGAAAAGAAGATGTTTTTGTAAAAGATAATGAAAGCATGAAAATAGAAAAAGAAATTAAAACATAACTAAATACGGAAATTCTTTAAAGAATCACAAATAAATCGTTTTCAATTTCAAAATTAATAGTAAATTGCGGAATTCTTTAAAAGTTAATTAGAAAAAGAAAAATATTAAATGAAATAATATATGAAGATCTCTTTTTCTTTTTGATCAAAATTTAGATAAGATTGCTATTACTTAAGATGGTTATAAACAGATGTATAAAGAATGTTCATCTACCAATAACCCACGTGGCCATTAAAACAGATAATCAGATTACCGATGATAAATTCGTGCATTGGATGTAAAATTTTGCACTTGGTTTTTGGTATTAGAAGGGAAAATTTCAACTTTTATTTTATTAACATCAACTACTTGTGCAAGTAATACCCCTAATACTTTTTGTTCATCTGTCTTGGTAATTATAGGGCTTTGAGAGTCATAGCCTTTTTCGCGGCTCATATCTATAAGCGCAGTAATTTCATATTTCACCAAACCCTCCCCAACTCCAATATCTTTGAAATCAGGCGCATTTCCTTTTATGCCAAAAGGCGTTTTACCGCTCAGCCCACTATTGTAGCCCACTGAAACTCTAAGTTGGTTTGGGTCTATAAAGTCATAGACAAAAGCTATATGTCCCTCCCAATACGGACAAGGGAAATTTCCGCATTGTTTGGGTGCTACTTTTTCATCTCTAAAACCATTTGTCCCCTCCTCAAACCAATTTCCAACAAGCTTCCCCTCGATATCAAAATCAATTTTTCCACCCCGCGGTTTTAAAGTTCTTGGATTTTTGGCCATAATTTGTGTTTTCAATGGCTCTTCAAAATAGTCAAAACCCGAAACAGAGTGAATTCGCCAATTTTCACCTTTATAACTTTCTTGATTCAAATAGCCTTTATTTACAACTGTCAAATCAACAGTCACCCAACCCAAAAGTCCAAATGTCCATGCTGTTCCGAGTTTTTGTCCTGCTTTTATTGGTATACGAATGGCTAGATTTTTGAATTGTCCGATTGTATCACTATCAAGCATTTTAAGTTCTTGACTTGATGCTAGCAAATCTTGTGCAAATTCTGTTAGATGAACAAATCCAGTAAAAAGAGTACAAGAATGCTCAAGGTAAATATGATAATGTTTGGTTGGTGGATAACCAGGTGGAGGCGTATAAGGATGTTTTTCAACACCAACCAAAAATCCCGAAGCTGGAGCAAAAACTTCAACAGGTTTGGTTGTCGGGCTTGTTTTGTAATCAATTCCAGCATGATCCCCTGGAATTATGTGGCCTTCCCGAAGTTCTCCAATTGGCTCAACATAGGAAATATTTTTTATATCAATAGGCAGTGCGCTAAATTTTACTGATGGGATTTTCTGACATTTAGTCTGATTGTCTGGTGTACCCCAAAGTATTGGCCATTCAGACTGAGTAGTCATTTGCTTTCCGACTATATTTTTCCCAAGTTCTGTTAACTGACTGTCACTTCCTGATTTAGTATTTTGGTTAAATACTAAAATGATAAAAACTGTAAATACTAAAAATAAAATAGCAGAAAAAATTATAACTATTTGGCGATTCTTGAAATACTTAAGCCAAGGATTTTGCTGAACTTCTTTCTCCTCAATTTTTTCTTCCATATCATTACTGTAGCATATTTTTTCAAAAAGCAATATAGTAAAGTTATACTACGTGGCTTGCACCCAACCTGCGAGGTCGGGGTTTAGGTAATTAGTTCTTGGTGCTCATATCATCCCAAGGGGACATCAGTTGGAAATAGTTTCCATCAGGATCAGCAAGTGTTGCGATCCATGCTCCTTGCAATTCGTATGGCTCTTTTATGACTTTTGCACCTTTGATTTTTTTAATTCTTTCAAATTCTTCTTTTACATCACTTGTTTCTAAATTTAAAATTATTCTTACTGGATCTTTGGATTTTCCTTTTGCTTCTGAATGCTCGCCGATTGTCAGATGTATATTTCCCACTTGCCACCCACTCCAGGTTCCATCCTCCCAATCAGGAGCTTTTTGAAAAACTTTCTCGTAAAAAGTAGCCAACACTTTTGGCTGCATAGAGCCAATCATGATAGAACTTAGATTTAACATAATCCCAGTATAACAAAGAAATAAAAATAAACAAGAGGTAATCGAATTTATTTGTTATTATTTCCGAATAATCTTTGAAGTTTGGTTTTTAGTTTCGCGGATCGTTCCCCTACTTCAAGAAGTTTTTTCGTGATTTCCGGATCTTCTGGTCTTGTCTCCCACGCACCTTTTAGGGCTTGCGCCATTCTATCTTGGGATTCAATAATTTTTTGAAATATTTCCTCTATGGTAGGCATTCTACCGCCAAATTGTTTCATTATTTCTTCTCTTCTTTTTTTACTAAGCTTAACTTTTGTCATTTTATCTTGTAATTAATAATTATAATATAACGAAATTTAAATCAAAACAATATGTGAATTTGTGAATTAATAAAAAGTAAAATATAATCACGCTGTAAATATTGAAATATGAACAAAGTGAAAGTAGGTGCGATATTTGGAGGACTTGTTATTCTGATTATTATTCTTATTAGGACTACGCAGGAATCTAAAACCAATATCGAATCCAATCATGCAATTACAACACCAACTATCAAGGAACAATTGTCTAAAGCCCCAACCCGTATAGATACTCCTGCGACCTCCGTTCCTTCATCAAATAAAAAAGTTAAGGTCAAAGTTGAAAATGTTGTTGATGGCGATACTATAAAAATCGAGACAGGAGAAGTAGTTCGCTATATAGGAATTGATACACCGGAAACAGTTCATCCCAACAAACAAATTATGTGCTATGGCAAAGAAGCATTAGAAAGAAATTCAGAACTTGTTGATGGAAAAACTGTTGGACTTGAAAAAGATATATCAGAGACAGATAAATATGGCCGTTTGCTTCGTTATGTTTGGTTTGAAAATATTCTTATAAATGAACTTCTAGTAAGAGAAGGATATGCGAAATCAAGCACATATCCACCAGATGTAAAATATCAAGATCGGTTTGTAAAAGCAGAACAACTTGCAAAGGAAAAAGAAATAGGTTTATGGAGCAAGGAATGCTCTTCACAAAACACGACGAATTCCAAAATAGAGGGAAAAGTTTTTGGTGGAAATTCACAATCTGAGAATGGTAACTACACTTGCAACTGCAGCAAGACTTGCATGCAAATGTCTTCTTGCAATGAGGCGCAATATCAGCTCAATGTTTGCGGGTGTAAAGCAAGAGACGCTGACTCAGACGGAATAGCATGTGATTCAGATTGTCAATAGAAAACAGCTCTTGGAGCTTGCCTGACTTGAGAATAAATATTTCTTTCTTTATTTCTAATGGAGAAAAAATAAAGATTTAATGCAAAAACTAGAAATCCAGTACCTATGCCGAGTTGGGTATTATAAAACAAAATGTTATATATCGCAACAAAAATTATTGATGAAATGGGGTACGGATCTCATTATAGCTAGCTATTATAGCAGACTTATTCAAGTTTTAACGCTGTTGTGGGACGAAATTATCTTGAGGTACTTTGATACACCTCCTTGAAGTCCTTTTTGAAATGAACCACCATTCTGTGATCCGCCAAGACTCGGTGAGGCAACCTCGCCATTAAATTTGTTTTTAGCAGTTGAAATAAAGGATCAAGCTGAAGTCTCAAGACTTTCGCTCATGGTAAACTAGATTTTTGTTTTTTGAGGAATTTGCAAGTGTTTTTGTTGTAGTATGCTATAATCAGCCATATGGCTGTAGAGAGAACATTTGGACGGCCAGAAAAACATCTTACAAATAACCCTAAAAATCATTTGGAGTCAAATCCAAACGGAAGCATGACTCCTGAAAAAATTGAATTGGACTTATTCCCTGAAGACCTTGAAATTCAAGATGTCCCAGATCTTACGCAAGAAGCTGATGAAGATTTATTTGAAGATAAAAGCTCATTCAGTATTTTACAAAAATATTTGAATGAGGCTAAAAAACATCCATATCTTTCACAAGAGCAAGAACAAAGTTTAGCAAAACAAAGCTTTACTGGTAAGCTTGCTCTACGAAACCTACATAAAATAGTTGATTTACTACCTCCTTCTCTTAAATCGGATGTCGAAACTATCTTAAATAAAGTTAGACCTATAAAACTATTAAGTTCTTTAGAATCCGCAATTTCTGAGAAAAAATCAATTTTAAATAAAGAAAAAGTAAGAGAAGATCTTGAAGAAGATAACGAAAAAAAAGACACTTCTTTTGAAGAATCTTTTCTTGAGGATGTTAGCGCCAATGATCGTATGATGGATGAGAAATTAAGTAAATTTAAAGATATTCAAGACAACAATCTTAAAAAAGAAGTCTTAGATCTTACTCAGGAACAACTCTTTCTTTTTTTTATGGGAGAAAAAGCAATCGACCAGCTTATTCAATCTAATTTGTACCTGGTGTACTCAATAGCAAAAAAATATATAGTACAAGAACATTCTATTACGGATCTTATTCAAGTCGGAAATTTGGGCCTCATTGAAGCAGCCATTAAATTTGATCACAGAGGAACTAGGTTCTCAACTTATGCCACATGGTGGATAAAACAATCAATTAATAGAGCGCTTAATGTAAGTCATAACATCAATATACCAGATTATATAGCTGTAAAGATCAATAGAATAAGAAAAAGGAGACATTTTTTGGAACAACAAAGAGATCAAGCTCTTCGACTTGATGTAGTAGCAGAAGAAATGGGTAGCTCAGATTTAATTATCCAAGCAATTAGATTAAGGAATACACATTCACTTAGCTTTAAGAAGGAAGGTGACAGAAAAGATCTTGGAGAAAAAACTGCTATTTATAATCCTGATTACGATGAAGCTGCTAATTTAAGTTTCAGGAAAAATATTGTTAGAGAGAACTTAGATAAATTACCTGCGCGTCTTAGATTAGTTTTGATTCTTCGATTTGGTATCGGTGACGATAGACCTCGTACTTTAGAAGAGATAGGAAATGAATTAGGGGTAACAAGAGAAAGAGCGAGACAACTTGAAACGAAGGCCTTAAAATATCTTAAGCGTGAACTACGTTATTATATAGAAAAATAGTGTATATTAAGCTCATGAAAGATAAAGTTGTATTAGTAAGAGGATCTGATAGACGGGAGATGGTGCGGGAGGCTCTAACTCTTCTTGGGGATGAATTCAAAAAAAAGATTAAAAATGCAAAAAAAATTTTTATTCATCCAAATCTCGTCAATTATACCAATCCAAATGCCTGCACTCATCCTGACTCGGTTCGCGGCGTTTTGGACCATATTTCCTTAATTAGAGGAGATAAAATTCTCATAGGAGATGCTGGATACCACGATACCAAAAAGGCTTTTAAAGTTTTAAATTACCCAACCCTTGCCCGCTCCGGCAATATCAAGCTTATTGACCTTAATGATGATAAAACAATTAAAAGCTTTGCATATACGCAAGATCTTAAAAAGAGGCCAATTGGATTTTCAAAAACAGTTTCCGATTCAGATTTTATTATCGTTGTTGTCCCTGCAAAAATGCATAGTTACTATACTGTTTCTCTATCTCTCAAAACTCATATTGTTGGTTCACAAATTGTCCCAAAATCTCCTTTTGGAATACATGCCAGATGGCCGTGGGTGCATACTGGCTACAAAAGCGCTCATATGACACTTTCGGATGTTTATCATGATCACAAAGCGCACTTGGCTATAATTGATGGGACACAAGCGATGCAAGGAAATGGACCATCAAGTGGCGAAACTATAAATCTTGGATGGATTATTGCGTCTTTTAATCCAATTGCCGCGGATCTTTTGGCAACATATCTTATGGGTTTTGAACCTAAAGATATTGGATATTTATATTTTCTTTATAAAAAAGGTTTAACATCAATAAACATAAAAGATTTGGAAATTGTTGGAGCAGATCCGAAAAAACTGAGAAGAAAACTACTACCACCAGATTCCTATCCTGAAATACTTAATTGGAGATAAAATGCTTAGCGTTTGGCGCTAATTGAAGCTCCTTGCTCAGCATTTAGAGCAGAAACAGTAACTCTACCATTTGCTGATTTATGGATGCTATATTTTGTAGTATTTCCTCCAATTACAGATGGATCAGAAGGAATTGAAACTAAATACTTTTCATTAAGTGTAAGTACCGATAGATCTGTTAAACCCGTACATGTTCCTCCAGTTTTGCAAATCTCTGTATTTGAAGTTTCACCCTCTGTTTGTTCAATTGAGGCAGGCAAACTTCCATTGTTATCAAGCGAATATTGATAAACAGCATTAAGAATAGTATTAATATCTGATTTTCTCTGCGCGTTTCTTGTGTCGCCTAATTGTTTGGTGGGATTTATTGCCAATATTACAATTCCAGCTAAAATACCAATCGCGGCAACCACTAGTAAAATCTCAAGTAGTGTAAATCCAGCACCATTTTTGAACAATCCGATTCTTTTCCTAGATATAGCTATTTTACTCAATTGGTGCTGGATAAAACCCTTATTTTTCATATTATCGGGTCACAGTAATTGTCGCTCCCTGCTCTGCCATTGGAGCACAAACAGTTACTCTATCGTCAGCTGTTTTTACAACAAAATATCCTGTTTGATTTGCTGTTGTTTCGCTTGGGTCTATTGGAATTGAAACAAGATATTTTGCACTGGCAGTTAGTACTGACAAATCAGTCAAACCCGTACATGTTCCGCCAGTTGTACATATTTCAGCGCCTGTATTTGAAGTAGCACACGCTCCGGTAGTTAATGTAGGCAAACTAACATCTAGTGAATATTGATAAATAGCATTAAGTATTGTGGTTACATCTGATTTTCTCTGCGCGTTTCTTGTGTCGCCTAATTGTTTGGTGGGATTTATTGCCAATATTACAATTCCAGCTAAGATTCCAATCGCAGCAACTACCAGAAGCATCTCAAGAAGTGTAAATCCAGCACCATTTTTGAACAATCCAATTCCTTTGCTAGATAAAACTATGTTACTCAAATGGTGCTGGATAAAGCCTTTTGAATATTTTGACATAATATTATATTGAACAAAGATTTTTAAAATGTCAAGTACTAAAAATCTTTTTCCTCCCATGTTGATACTATTATTTGCGGATTGATGGTTGTTATAGTTACCTCAAGCTTTCTCGTGATTGAGCCAACCGTTCCTGATGACTGGATAGTTCTATTTTCGCCTGCTCCAGCAGTAACCGTATAGGTACAAGTACCCTGTCCAAGAGTCAGATTTCCAGTACCGGTAAAAGATGTATTATCCCTTATTTGCTGAAGCGCTTCCTCAGCACAAGCATTCGCAAGTCCCTTGGCTTGATTTGATTGATGTTGCGCAAAACTAGACCGAGAAGTACTCAAGCCCAATTGCAATAATGAAACGCCTATAACTGTCCCTATAGCTCCAACTATCAAAACACTTATTAAAGCAATATAACCACGCGATCCGAATACGTTCCGAAAATTTAAACCATCCGAATGATCCGAAAGAGAATGATTAAACTTATCTTTTATAATCATAATTTAATACTCTTTTAGGTTTTAGATAAACCGATCTAAAATTTACAATCAGACCTAATTCTAAATCTGCTCCCTTAAGATATCGCTGCATCTGTATATAATCTTCTTTAGTAATAAAGTTTTTAGCTTTGGCATCAAGAATAATTTTTTCTTCAATAATAAAATCAGCCTTATTCCCTTTTGGTGATAAAGCTTGTACGTTTTGAAGTTCGATTTCTCTTCTATAGTTAATGCCTACAAGTTTTAACAATTTTTCCAGCTGATCGCAATACTGTGTTTCTCGACAAAAACGACCAAGTTCTTTTTGAATCTGAAAACATAAACCTGTAATTTTATAGGAAAGTTCTGGTTCTACAAGTTTTCTAGTCTTATTTTTATTAGGAAAATTCGGATGCATATATGTTCGGATCGCTAATTCGTATCGCTATCTGATTGTAGCGCTACCATAGAATGTTTTTGCATAATCATACTCATTTCTTCCCGATGTATTTACATAAGTAAGAGTGAATTGTATTTTGATCGTCCCATCGGTTCCACTGCGCGTTAAATTTGTAAAAGTTAATCCCGAAGCAGTAACTCGTGAGGATGTAAGAGAATTAGTAGTGGTATTTGCTCCGCCTACATCTTGAATAATTTGAATTACCCCTCCCGAGATATTAAACTCAGTTGGGTCAAGGTCAAGTGGTACTGTTGGAACATTAATATTTAAAGTTGAGGAAGGTGCGCCAACCAATGGAGAGTTAATTGCTGTTGCATTTCTCACAGTTTGAGTAATCAGATTCATAACAAAAGCACCCTGTCCCTCAACCTCCGCAATCGTTTGATTTTTGGTACGTGAAGCCATTAGAAGAGAAAGTGTCGCTGAAATAATCAATATAATTATCCCAATAGTTACTGTATACAACAATAGCTCAACAACAGTAAAACCACAATTCCCCCTCACTGTCATTTTTTCACTTTTCATTTTTAACTTTTAGCTTATCATTGTCTCCAGTATGCAAAAGAAAATGGATTTGCTGACACTCCTGCATTTGTTTCTAAAGCTACTCCTTCATCTGCATTTGACCATCCATCAGGACTGGTAAAAGTTCCGCTAGAATTCATTGTCAATCTTTTCGCGAATAAATCATTAGCTGAGTCAGAAATAGTGAATATAAGCTGTTCTTGATTGACAGGATCCATTTGGATGTCGTACCATTTTTGTGGAGCATTAGCAAAAATAGGCGTAGGGGCAAAGTCAGTTTGACCTGCTGGAGTTGAGCCTGGGTTTCCAACAAACCAACCAATATCTCTTTCATTTGAATCATGGTATACAATTATATATCTGGTTTGTCCGCCATTAATTAACCATCCTGTAGCAATAAATTTAGATTGTATGGTAGGGCTTTGACACGAAGTTTCAATGTTAGGATGTGTTGTCCAAGGAGTAGATCCTGGCCAGTAAGCAGCTTGTAAATCCCCGCCTGCATTTCCAATAGATGCAAAAATCATTTGATTAGTATCAGGATTAGCAGAAAGATCTAGGTGAGTAGCATCATCAGCAGAACCAGAAAAGATTCCAGCCCTTGCTGACCATGTGCAATTAGCACCAGCTGGAGTACATGTCGCATAAAAAGCCCCATTTGTGCCATTAGTACCTCCAGACCATCCCCATACAGCCATTACCTCTCCTGATAAGGACTCAAATTCCACATCAAAAGGGTCTACATCAGTACCGGTAATAGCTTCCACACTAGTTTCAAGTGCAGTAGGTTTTATGTTCCCAGAAAATGTATCCCCATCCCACATGGCTGCCCATAAATCTTGATTAGAGTCTAACCAAAGAGCTGCGATAATATTAGAAGATGATCTCTTATCCCATGCCATTTTAACCCACTTAACTTGATCTGTTGTTCCTGTTCCTGGAGACTCAAGTACTGTTCCAAGTCCAGATGGATCAGGAACCCAATTAGATGCTCCGCATCCTAAGGTTCCAGCCTTTGTTCTATATCTTAATTCAGCTGAGCCAGCTGCATCAGTAGAATACACCACAATTACATCGCCACTTTGTGTTTCATATGCAATGTCAAACCGTTTATTTCCTCCATTTCCTCCAACTGTCACACTCCAGTCATTATTCCAACTATTTCCATCAAAGCACATTACTTGGAGATTTCCTGATGAATTAAGATATCCCGCAATCGCCTCTTGTTTGGTTGGAGAAGTTCTTACTTGAGTCGCAAGAGCTGCTGTACCAGAAACAGTTGGATTTTCAGTACCAAAAGTATTAGCTGCTCTATCATACGTTCTATTTTTTGGAGTTGTGGTCCCATCTCCATAAACAATTAATGCACTCCCAAGCGTCGAGACGACTTTTTGCCAGAAAGTGAGTCGACTATTAAGAGTAACTGTTCCTGACCTTTGTTGGTTTTGCGTCCACGTGACAGTTGATGTGACATTTTTTTTATTCGGATCAGAGGGTGAAAGATCGGCAATTGTGATTTGGCGAGTAAAAATATCTGTAGTATCAACTGGACTGGTTACCAAAGACCACTGATTACCACTTGTTGAAAGATAATATGTCCCATTTGTAATATTGTTAAAATTCTCATCTCGAATATTTCTTACTGCCTCAAGCCCCTCCTCTGCCAAGGCAACCGCTCGATTTCTTGCTCCAGCCAAACGAGTGCTGTCTTGACCGTATATTACTGCCCCTATCAATCCAGTAACAATAAGAACAAACACTGATATCGATAGAAGTATCTCAATAAGTGCAAAGCCACGTTCATGTGAACCGCAATCATGTGAACTGATTCGTGGTGAACTGAACGTAGTAAATCCCTTTGTATTCATTTAATAACTTATCATTCCTTTTGGATTTATTACAATATCTTTTGTGTCATATGGAGTAGTTAATGTAATTGTAATAGAGCTTGTAATATCTACTCCTCCTGTCTGAGGAGTTCCCAACGGCTCTGAATACGTAATTTCCAAAGCACCAGTTGGTGTGATTAAAGGAGACATATCAAATATTTCATCATACCCACTGTCACGAGCAGCATAGCTTGTACCTTTAAAAAGAACAATGCTTCCAGACTGAATTTTGACTCCCCATTTCGTATCTCCATCAGCTGCTTGAGACAAAGATTGTGCGCGGCGTAATGTCTCAACTACTGTTGTTGATGAAATATCAAGGTCATTTTTTACTTGAAGCGATCTATAAATTGGCGCTGAAAATACAGTTAAAGCGCCGATTAACGCAACTGATAAAAGCATTTCAATTAGACTGAATCCTACGTGTAGATTTTTAATCAAACTATTTTGATTCATTAAGATTTCCAATCAAACTATAAAGCGGTAAAATAACTGCCAAAGCAACTGCCACAACTCCAAGCCATACTATTACAAGAAGTATTGGTTCTAAAAGTACTGTAATATTTTTGGTTGTAATATCAAGCTTGGTCTCAAATCTGCTGCCAATAGATATAAGGGTATTTGGCAGTTTTCCGGATTTTTCAGCAGAAATTATAAGAGATTGCACTGGTGGTGGAATAAGACTTGGTAAAGAACTGTAATTTGTAAAGCTTGTCTGAAATGAATTACCCTCCTCGATTCCTTTTTCTAGATGCAAATAAAACTTTCTGTATTGATAAAAATCTGTCGCATCAGCAAGCGAGCGAAGCGATTCAATTATAGGCAGTCCGCTATCAAGTAGAGTTCCCAAGATATATCCAATTCTTGAGACTTCAACTTCCTGAATAAGTCTTTTTACTGCAGGTATCTTAAATAAAATTATTTGTCCTATAAACTTTGTTGTATCTTTTATAAAAATAATATAAATAAATATCGAAATAAGTGCTATTAATAAAGGTATAGCTATTCCTCCATATTCTCCTAAGAAATTTCCCACCCAAATAAGGACTTTAGTTATGAGGGGTAATTCAATCTTCAGCTCCGAAAATACTCGAGCTAAATTTGGAAGAATAAACCACGCGATCCCTATTCCTATTATGGCAGTTAATGCAAATACAAATACAGGATATAGCATTGCCGAAGTCAAATGTGATCGGAATTCTTTTTGCTTTTGCAATTGAAGTGCAATTACTTGTAAATTCTGATTGAGTTTTCCTGATTTTTCTCCAACTTGAATAAGAGAAATCGCAAATCTAGGAAATAATTTTGAATTTTCCAAAGCTTTCCATAAAGGACTGCCACCCTCTATATCCTCTTCCATACCCTCAACAATTTTTCTTAAAGTTTTTGAACGAATTCCTTTTTTGATCGATTCAAGAGCAGTAATAATTGTCAAGCCTGACGACAAAAGCATTGATAAGTTTTCAATTAAATATTCTCTTTCCCCTCCAGTGCCAAAATTTAAATAAAAGTGGTGAATTTTCATTGATAATTACTTTGCAGGCGCGGCTATACGCATCAATTCTTCAATTGTTGTAATTCCATTTCTAACTTTCTCCATGCCATCTTCAAATAACTGCACAGTTCCTTGTTTGGAAGCCAGATTCCATACTTCTTGGGCTGTTGGATGACTAAGAATCAACTCTTCCATTTCTTTTGAAATCTGTATAAATTCAAAAACAGCAATCCTTCCTTTATAACCCGTATTTTCGCAGGAAACGCAACCTTTGGCTTTATAAAGAGTTATGGTTGATTTCTTAGACAAATATTTTCCGATTGCTGGATAAAGCCTTGTCAGCTCATTCGTACTTAAAGAGGAGCTAAGTCTGCAGCTAACACAAAGTCTCCTCACGAGGCGCTGCGCAATCACAAGTTCCAGGGTTGAGGCCAATAAAAACGGCTCAACTCCCATTTCCAAAAGTCTAGGTATTGCAGTTGCGGCATCATTTGCGTGAAATGATGAAAATAGAAGTTGTCCAGTTAAGGCGGCATTTACAGAAATTTCAGCAGTTTCAGCATCTCTTATCTCCCCAACCAATATAATATCTGGATCTTGCCTAACTATAGATCTCAATCCTGACGCAAATGTAATATTGGCTTCTTTATTAACTTGAATTTGATTCACTCCCAAAATTTTATACTCAACAGGATCCTCAATTGTTGTGATATTGACATTTGGAATGTTTAATGTTTTTAAAAGTGCATATAATGTCGTTGTCTTACCAGAACCAGTTGGGCCAGCAACTAGTATCATTCCAAAGGGTTTTTTAGATTCATGCCTGAGAATTTCCTCATGTCTTTTGGACAACCCAAGATCATATAAAGTAAAACTTCGAACATACTCTCCTAAAAGCCTCATAACTGTTTTTTCACCATCTAAAGTTGGAGCAATTGAGACTCGGACATCAACAGTTGTATCATCATGTACAAATCTTATGGCGCCATCTTGGGTCGCAAAATGCTCATCAATTCTCAAGTGAGCCAAAACTTTTATTCTATTTAATATATTTTCATAATATTCTCTGGGGATTCTTGCTGCTTCATGAAGAACTCCATCAATCCTAAACCTTACCAAAGTTGTTTTATCCTGCGGTTCAAAATGAATATCGGATGCTCTATTTATAACCGCATCTTGCATAATTTCTGAAATTATCTCCGGAGCAACTTTTTTCTGAGAAGCTATAATACTTCCAAATCTAGTCTGAAGAGAAGATCGGTAATGTATGAAAAGCTCCAATATATCATCCTCTGGAGCGTAATTAAATACAATTGTTTTACCTGGAAAAATCCGTTTGAGTTCTAATTGAAGATTCAAAGAAGTCGGATTGTCCGACGCAACCGAAATAGTGTTATTGTCTTCCCTAAATAAAACTACATGATACTGCCTTGCTAAATCTTCATTAATTTTTAATACCTGATCTTTAGTAGGCTTATGAACTTGAAGATCAGCGTATGGAACTCTATATGCCTCAGCTATTGCCTGGCTTAATAATTGCTTTGTTATTATACCTTTGGAGATTAGGTAATCAGTTAGTGAAGTATTTGTCCCATTTATATTCTTTTCCGCGTTTTGAAGATCCGTCTGTGAAATATAGTTTTCTTTCAATAAAATATTTTTAATATTCAGTGGAGGTGGGGATTGTGGTGGTAAGGGTGGTAAAGGAGGCGTTAAATTTTTGGCTTTATTTTGCAGTGTTTCCATAGGCAGGATTTATCCAGCACCACTTTCTCTATTTAAAAATTTGATTGCTCTGATTTAGAACAATCTCATCTCAACACAAAAGTGGTGCTGGATTTATTTTTGCAAATTTGCTTTTATACTGTCAACAATTTTTGACAATGAAACGTCGGATTTTATATAAAAATCATCCACTCCTAAATTCCGAACTTTCTGAAAATCTTCAGGTTGAGAAAGCCCTGAAATAACTATAACTTTAGTTTTGATGTTATCTTTTCTCAAAGCCTCAAGCACTCCAAAGCCATCAACTTTTGGCATTATCAAATCAAGAAGTATTAGATCAAAACTCTCTTTCTTAATAAGATTTAGCGCTTCTTCTCCATCATATGCTTTTTGTATATTAAACCCTTCATGAGTTAGCTTAAGACTTAAAGCATTGGAGAGTGCAGTATCATCCTCAGCAATTAATATTTTTGGGGAATTATTGTCCATATTAATCATTATTACAAATCATATAGACATATGCAAATACAAAATTTGTTTGCTTGGCTAACCTTTTAATTTAATAGCTATTTTCCCTTTCGGACTTTTGTGTTCGAGGTACTCAAATGCCATGCGAACATTTTCAAGAGAAAAAACTTTATCAATTTGGACTTTTATTGCTTTGGATTCAATAAACTCTGACAAACGATTTAAATTTTTTGTACTTGCCTTAGTATTTTGACCGATTGCAGTGACTCCAAGATTTTGAGCTATGCTTTCATCTGGCTGTCCAAGCATCGAAACCAAGACTCCTCCTCTTCTAAGAACCTGAAAAGACTTATTAGTTGTTTCACCTCCTACAGTATCAAAAACGCTGTCCATATTTTTAAGCATCTCTTCAAATTTTTCTTTTTTGTAATCAATTACCTCATCTGCACCCAAATTTTTGACAAACTCAACATCATCTGTACTCACTGTTGTCGCAGCATATGCGCCCAAATATTTTGCAAGTTGAAGTGCCATACTTCCTATCCCTCCTGCTCCACCATGGATTAATATCTTCTCTCCTTTTTTCAAATTAATATACTCTTCCAACGCCTGTATAGCGCTTGTACCAACCAAAACCGATGCCGCAGCTTCAAGAAAATCAATGCTCTTTGGTTTTTTAGCTATATTTGTAACTCTTGCAACACAATACTCTGCTAGTGAACCTGATCCCCCATTTACAAAATTTGCTGATCCAAATACCTCCATACCCTTTTTAAAATCAGAAACCCCTTCACCAACTTCTACAATTACACCGGCAAAATCTCCACCTAAGACTGCGGGAAAAATAAGTGGCATGAAATTTTTGAATAAACCACTTCGCACTTTCCAATCAAATGGATTGATACTAGCCGCATATTCCTCTACCAATATTTGTCCTTTTTGAGGAGTAGGTTTTTGAGCATTATCATTTATTTCAAAAACTTCACTCCCACCATATCTATTTATCTGTACTGCTTTCATAGAAATATTGTAGCAGAAAATTTTTATTTTAAAAAAGTGTTTTATTTCTGATTTGGGGCATTAGGCTTCCATTGTGGATCAAGCTTTAAATGTCGCTTCCCGAGTCTATTTAATAACCTCAACTTTTCCTCATCCGGTTCTATGCCTTGTCGCACCATCGCCTCTATTTGTCTTTTTACTCGAGCGAATTTTTTGTGTTTTCTAAATCCGTGACGTCTTTCCATAAAAAAACTTCTCTTGTTAAAGAGTAAGTAAGTCAAGCGTGGATGCTGCGGACCATGCTTGATACCTGCATGATACTTGCCCAGTTGCGGTTTTGTATAAATCGTACGAGTTATCCTCTTTTTTGATGTAAAGTTCTATTGGACTTCCAAAATAAAAAATTGGTTTCAAAGATGCCTCCTTAAGTTTTTGGGCCTCCAAATCGAATCCCCAATTCAGAAGCCCTTCATGCGCCATACCATTTAATTTGGGCCAAAAACTACCATTGTGATATGAGTCTTGATTGGAGTTGTAAGTCAAAGACTTTGTACTCATTGTTCTAATTCCAGCAGAATTATCAAACATATCACCTAAAAAAGATCGCTTTACAACATGAGAAATGTATTTTTCATCTAAAATGCACTCGACGACTCCATTTTGTGTATATGATGCCCAAAGCAATAGCATGGGATTACCTGTTATGGTTTTTATTTTATTTTTGCGTCCATCCAATGCTTGGGCTGCAAAATACAAATCATTATCCTCAAACAAGAAACTTTCATTAAATTTTTCTTTTAGACTCTTTGCTTTTTCATCTAGTTTTTGGGATAATGATTCATTCATTTTAAAATTTGATGTATTAGAATAGTATTTGGCCCAAAGCTTCAAAGCAAGCCATGCATAACCTTGCACCTCAACTGGCGCGATCGGATACTTAGGCAATCTTCCATTTGGTAGCTGTAAAGACTCTGGAGAATCTGTCCATGATTGTACTTTCAATCCACCAAATTTTCTATCTTTGTGAAACTCATATTCAAGTAACAAATCATTATCTATATCACCATATGCAATTATCCATTCCAACCCTTTTTCAACAGCGTCCAATGATTTAACTATAAAATCACCATCATGTGTTAACTCCCAAAATTTATAAATCGCAATTAATATAAGTGGAGTTACATCTATTGAATCGTAATTTCGAAGTATACCATCTTTATATACATACCAAGGACTAACCCCTGTCACTAATCTCTCAAAATTATTCTTTCTAAACTCATGGATAAATTTCCCTGGTTCTTCACCACTTTCTATATTTTTTTCTTTTCCCTGAAGTCTTACCAAAGTTAACAGAGATCGCTTGCATAAATCGACAAGTTTTTCATTTTCTATCAATGGGTAAGAAGATTTATTGGAGATTATTTTTATTATTTTAAGTATTGTGATTGCAGAATCCCTGCCAAAAATACAACCATAAACCTCATTTTTAGCTGAGGCATATATTCCATCATCAGTTGCAAGCGACAATAGAGTCTGATAAATACTCTCTTTTAGTCTAACAAAATCCATGGGCAGTTGATAATAAACATATTACTTACCACATCTTTAAATATGAGTCAAGGGGTATCTTTGATATGAATTTAAGATAGCCTCATAAACATGCAAATATTTTTCTGTCATAGTCTTAGAATTAAACTTAGATATTACATATCGTCTGCACTCCATCCTATCAATTGAATAAATTTTATCAACTGCTTCAATCATTTCTTCCAAATCCTCAACTATAAAACCAGTTTTACCATCTTTAATAATTTCAGGTATTGAACCTCGCCTAAAAGCTATAACAGGAGTCCCACACGCCATTGCCTCAACCATTGTCAAGCCAAAAGGCTCAGGCCATGTAACCGGATGAAGAAGACACAAAGCTCCTTTCATAAGCTCGTTGCGTTTTTTCTCATCTACCTCTCCAATCCATTTGACATGGTCATTATTCAAGCGGGGGTTTATATAAGTATTGAAATAGTCAGCCTCTTCAAGATCAAGTTTTGCGGCAATTATAAGAGGCATATTGAGATTCACTGCTACATCTATCGCAAAGTGAAGACCCTTTTCCAATGATATTCTCCCAACAAAGAGTAAATATTGACCATGATTTTTCTGAAATGGGTAATTTTCTAACGGTAATCCATTATAAATGGTATCTACTATTTTTATATTTGGTGCCTTTTTGGTTTGGGATTCAGAAATTGTGACAAAATAAGGATTATCCAATGTTTCAAACAGTTTTTTATTTATAGTTGTAAAGGGCCCATGAAGAGTCATTATAACAGGAGTTTTTGAAAAATGAGCTGCTTGAAGGCTCACAATATGATTATGATCATGAATAATATCAAATTCCAATTGACGCTTATAGGCATTGCCAATATTAAGAAGTGTTAGCTCATTTATGCCATACGGATCTGGAATTTTTGCTTCTCTTAAAGACCGAGGATAAATAGAGACAAGTTTAGCTTTAGTCTCTGAATCTCCTGATGCAAAAAGTGTGATATCATGGCCCCTTTTAATTAACTCTTCTGTCAAAGCGTGTATAACTCTTTCTGTTCCTCCATATTTTTTAGGCGGAACTCGTTCGCTGATCGGTGCTATTTGTGCTATTTTGAGTTTGTTTCTATATTTATTCATCTCAACTCAATATTAAACCTATTGGCTTTTTTAATATGTAATCAAAATGACTTAGAAATTGTAATCTAAAAAACATTTCATTAGCTAATTTGCAATATTTGGCAACATTTGGAAATATTGGGAAATATATGGTAATATGACACATAGTGTCATCCTGAGCGAAGTTCTGCATTGCAGAACGAAGTCGAAGGATCTCATAATGTTAATCCCACCCAAGTATTTCTTAACTTCAAACATCTCAAAACTTCTTTCTGGAATTGAGGCATGTAAAGAAGTAATTAATGCTGTAAATATCCCACCTGAAGTAGAAACAAATATAAGACGTCAATCTTCACTTAAAAGCTCTCTATATTCAGCCCGCATTGAAGGGAATCCTTTGACTTTTGAGGAATTGGCAACAAAATCTTCAAAAGACCAAACAATAATTGGGGTTTTTAATATCTTAAAAGCTCAAAACTTAATTTATCAAAAAAGAGGAAGAGATATTTCTATAAATGATATTCTCAAACTTCACAGGCAAACTCTAAATGGACTCACAGAAAAAGTAAATCTTGGCAAATTCAGAAATCAAGTCAGTGCATTATTTAACGCGAGAGGTATAGCTGTTTACTTGCCCCCACCCCCTAGGCAAATACCACATTTAATAGAAAGGCTAATTAAATTTGCTAACTCCCAAAAAGAGCCTTTTATTCCAATCCGCGCATCGTTAGCTCATTTTGTATTTGAAAAAATTCATCCTTTTTTGGATGGAAATGGCCGCATTGGAAGACTTTTTCTCTCAGCAATTTTAAACAAAGAAGGATTTGGGATGAAAGGCTTACTTAATATAGAGGAATATTTAGATAACCATAGAGCTTTATATTATAGCGGCTTTGAGGAATCAGAAAAGGATACGACAGAATACGTTGAATTCATGCTTGAGGCAATACTTAATAGTGCACAAACTATAAAAGAATTAGTTCTAACAAAAAAAGACACTGCGAGAGAGGATTTTCTTTTGCCAAGACGAGCTGAAATTTTAAATATTATAAAAGATCAGCGTTTGGTAACTTTTGATCAAGTGAAAAGAAGGTTCATGGGAGTAAATGAAAGAACTCTAAGGTATGATCTTAAGAAACTAGCTGACAGTGGTTTTATCCGCAAACGCGGCACCACAAAAGGCGTCTACTATGAGGTAATTTAGTCTACCCATATAATTCATCGTGGGTACCAAGTAGTATAAAGTATGCAACCATTTCATCGCCAACTTTCAACTCTTTATACAGTGCTCTATAATCTGCTGTAATATTAATACTTCTGTATCCTTTATAATCTCTTTTTAATGGATGGTTATTCAGATAGGGGTCATTGGGATTTTTGGAGAATACAAGTATTTTTTCTTTTACACTTTTTCTTATCCTAACATCCACATTTCTGAGTTTCTCATAAAATGCAGGATCATAAAAAACCTTCATATCCCCTGTTTTTCTAGCCAAGCGACAGCATCCTCGCCTGTATTGAATATTGGAGAGTGTTTTCTTTCTTTCAAATTCTTCTCCGCCTGTTTCAGAAGAATACGAGTACGCTTATTTGGTATTTCATCATAAGCACTAAAAGTAACAGTTTTTGTTTTAATAAACTGTTTTAGAAAACCATTAACTACAGAACTAAGCGTTAGTCCAAGCTCTTTGGCAACTTTCTGAGCCTGTTTTTTTGTTTTCTGTTCAGTTTTAATATATATAGCCGTAGTACTCATATCTAAAACAGTATATATAAAGTATATATCTCTGTCAAGCTATACCACCTCGAAGGTGATCGGACTATCACTACATAGTAGTACACTTTGGAATAAAGGACGGCATTAATTACCAATAGGTTGAGATTCCCGTATCCTTTTAAATGTTGAATCAATTATCTTTCCGCTTTTAACATCCACATGCGTCTCAAATGCTTGTCCATCTACAAGCCCTATTTCCAAAACAAATATTTGATCTGATACCCAATTCTTTATTTTAAATCCTGTTTGACCACTGCCTAACAATCCCAATCGCTTCATATGACTAAACATAGTATTCCAGTTCGGTTCGATAATATCATCAAATACAATTTTCCCAGAGTTATCTAGTACCTGTATTTTTTGATAGTCAGCAACGGACTTATGTATTAGAGTATATGAACCGTTTGGGGATATTGATTTTTCAATGATTGAATATTGGGATTCATCTTGCTGAGTGAATTTGAAGGTGGAAAGGATTTGATTGAAAGTTAATTCGAATTTACTCAAATTATCCTGTGTAGTCTCAAGAGCTAATCCTACTAATCGATTTTCATAAGTTGTAAGAAATACAAGAGTAGAAGCGGAGGTGTATTTCATTTTATAAATTTTACCCTCAATTCCATTTTTAGAATAGTCCTGAGTGCTTGTTATGTTGTTTTTCTCTTTATTAAAAGCATTTGCCGGTGATGAATTAACGTTAAGAGATTTACTAGCGATTGGATCATAAATAGTTGCTCCATCAGTTAAGATACCGCCAGCAAGACCACCTTCTATTCTTAAATCAGGCGAGCTAATTGAATACGAAGTTAAACCTGGATATTTAGCATCGCTAAATTTCCAGCCAGGAGGATATTTAAAGGAAATAGAGTTGTTTATATATGTTTTCCAATTTGCAGTTCCATCGGGTGTTGGAGAAAGGATTGTTGTTGGAACAACAGTATTTTGTTGATTTGAAACTACTTTCTGACTTTGTCTTGTTCCCAAAAGATAAGCAACAATAGTAATTAATACAAAGAGTATTCCAAGACCAAGAGGAATAATTTTTGAACGAGTCGAACCATTAGATGGAGGTATTTGATTGTTGGTTTCTGGAGCTTGGGATTGTTTTAAATTATCCATATTTTAAGAGTAAGAAAAACTATTCCAAAAGTCAATTATCTAGTCATTGCGAGGAACGAAGTGATGAGGCAATCCCAAAAAATAAAGAGATTGATTCGCTTTGCAATGCAGAACTCGCAATGACAGCCTGCTGATAAAACCGAAAGATACGTGAAGCTATATTATTTTTTCTAATCTTTTTACCCTCTCATGAAGTGGTGGATGGGTTGAGAAAAGATGGAGCATTTTTCCTCCCCATCCTCCAAGCGGATCGCCAATGTAAAGAGAAGAAAAAGCTGGATTTGAGTGCATTGGAGAGCGCCTTGCTGAATCATGAATCGCAACCAGTGCTCTTGCTAAAGGCCGACCATCACCAATTGTCCGAGCCCCTGTCTCATCTGCTCCAAATTCACGAGTACGGGATATTGCCATCTGGACAAGACTTGCTGCAATTGGAACAAGAAGAGCAAGAACCAATGTGAATGCTCCCGCTCCTCTATTGCCTTCATTATCTCGGCTATATCCTCCAAAAAGGCTCATATTTGCCAAAAAAGATATCGCACTTGCCAAAACCGCTGCAACAGTTGCGACCAAAATATCTCGATTTTTGACATGAGAGAGTTCATGAGCCAAAACTCCTCGAAGCTCATCTCTAGAAAGTGTTGCGAGGATTCCCTTAGTGACGGCAACTGATGCATTTCCAGGTCCTCTTCCTGTTGCAAAAGCATTTGCTTGTGGCTGAGGTGTAATATATAATTTCGGCATAGGAATTTTGATCTTGCGGGAAAGTTCCTCAACCATATCATAAATATCCTTATGTGTGCTTCGACTCAAAGGCTTTGCGCCACTCATTGATAAAGCTAGCTTATCGGAGAAGAAATACATCCCCACATTCATAACTAAAGAGGAGAAAAATGCCGTGTAAATCCCATCTCTTCCTCCTAATAACCCCCCAAGCGTAACTAAAATAACGCTTAATACTCCCAAAAGTACAAATGTTTTAAGTGTGTTAGTCATAAAATAAATATATCATATATTTTATACCATATCAACAATGAGCCCAGACCATGTGAAATTTTTTGCTCCAAATCCTTCTCCCGTGAAAGGATCATAATATTCTCTAAAACCACTTTTTTCTATAAGACTCTCAACAGTATTTTTCAAAAGACTTGCTTCTTTTAGATAATTTCTTCTAGCCATACATTTATACAAAAACCAATTAAAAACCACCCACGTTGGACCACGCCAGAGGTAAATTGTTTCCCCTCGCATAAATTTTTTCTCCAAAGCAGAAACAGAAGGTATAGGAAAAGGAAGAAAAAATTCTTTCTTGTTAAAAAAGTGCTCCATTAACAAATCATGATATATATTTTTTGGTATGTCAGGAAGGTTAATCGGGAAAAAAATTGTTGGTGTTTTGACTCTTAACATATCAAAATCTTTTCCATAAACATCATAAAAAGCCTTATCTTTCTCATCATACATGACCTCAAGAATTTTTTGGGTTGTTTTTTTAGCTTGTCCAATGAGTTGTTTTCCAAACGGATCATTAACCACTTTGCAAAGAGAAGCCAATGCATATAAATCAAGAACATAAATTGTGTTGTACCAAACTTCCTTAACTATAAAATAATTATCTTTATAGATTTTTTCTAAATCATAACGCCGAATGAAATTACGAAAGTCAACATAAATTGCCTTGAAGAATAAAACCCTATTGGCTTTTGAGCCCTCAAAATTCAATACCTCATCAAATGACGGCTTCCAATCCATTCCAGACTCAAAAGGACTAATTATTGACAAAAGTCCTTCTCCTTCAAAATCTCGATTTCGTTTTAGCCATATATGATATTTTTTAAGTTTTGGCAGCATATCAATAAGAAAATTCAAATCTTCCGTCTCTTCATAAATCCGCAAAACCGCTTGCGCAACAAAACTTGGCTGGACCAAGGAACTCATGTGCGGACGAATATTTCGCCAAGTTGGTCTTGCCTGTAAAACGTCTGAATATCTTTTTGGCAATAGTTGCTCCCAAAAAATCATATGTCCAACAAAACCATCTTCTTCCTGAAGAGCAAAAAGACTAATCATATTTTTCTTTGCTAGCTCATATTCTTTCAACCTAACTAACATAAAAACGTGAAAGCACGTATCCCAGAAGAATTGAAAAGGATATGTTTTTGTTGAGGGTTTTATATAACAAAAATGTCTGTCTAATAAATTAGAATATCCTTGACTTGTATTTTGCCTAAGAAGTTTTCGTATTCGATCATAATGCGTATTTTTCATGCATAACATTGGTTTGTTTTTGAAGCCATTTTTCTAAAAATTTTGGCGTCATCATGGCAGCTTTAAAAAAAGTAAAAAAAATATTTGAAAAATAATGAACTACTGGGATTTTCTCAAAGAAAAACTGCATACTTGAAGTTCGCGCCTTGTTATCAAATATTCCATGGGATGAAAAATCCCCAGAAACTTCACGAAATAAATTCCCAACTCTTTGTTTTGCTTTTTTGAAAAACTGCGATTCATAACCCGTAAGAGTAAGATACGCATCAGTTAGCCTAGGGAAAAATTTATTCATAATAATTGTTGCTGCAGTTTCTGAACCCACCCAAACTTCACGTCTTTTGTGTTCTGTCGCCCATACAATCGCTTTGGCTGCAACTTCTGGTTGATAAATAGGAGGGACTGGCTGTGGATAATAGTTAATTCTAGTTCTGCTCCAACTAAACTGAGGGGTGTTAATCCCAGGAAGATGAATCATGGTAATTGTGATTTTTTTATCATTATGCATCAACTCTGTCCGAAGCGAATCTGTAAAACCTCTAATACCAAATTTTGCACCACAATATGCTGATTGAAGCGGTATTGCGTGATATGAAAGAGCTGATCCTACTTGAACAATTATCCCGTTATCTCTTGGAAGCATTCTTTTAAGAGCGGTCATTGTTCCGTATACAGTGCCTAAATATGTGACCTCATTAACGCGCTTAAATTCTTGAGGCGTTAAATTTTTGAATTCAGAAAATACAGTAACAGTGGCATTATTTATCCAAATATCAATTGGTCCTAATTTTTCTTCTATTTTTTTCGCAGAAGTTTCAACCGCAGAATAATCCGAAACATCACAAATAATTCCCAGCCCCCTACCTCCGTGCTTTTGAATATCATTTTCAGTTTTTATCAATCTTTTTGAGTCTCGCGCAAGCACTCCAATCAAAAAGCCTCTTTTGGCAAACTCGATAGCTACGGCTCGTCCAATTCCTGCTGACCCACCCGTTATAACTACTACCTTGTTTTCATATAGTTGATAAGTTTTATTCATGTTGTTAATTCTTTCCATACAAACCAATAAGTTCTGTTGATTCTAGAAGGTGATTTTTCATAGCTTTCAGTACTTCTTCTTTTGATGCTCCAACTTTTAACTCCAAATTTGAATCAAGGGCAAATAATTTGAAAAAATATCTATGTACTCCACTGGGTGGACATGGTCCTCCATATCGAGTCTTGCCAAAGTCAGTCATTCCTTGCATACTATTGGGCGGAATCTCACCTTCTAATATTTGAAGAGTAGATGGTGGTATATTGTAAACCACCCAATGAGTAAATGTTTTGGAGGGCGTCTGCCTGCCGGCAGGCACGGCATCAGGATCATCAATTATAAGAACCAAACTCTTAGCTTCTTTAGGAACTTTGGAAAAAGTTATAGGTGGATTTATATTTTCTCCATCACAAGTGTATTTAGATGGAATAGTTCCGTTTGGTTGAAAAGCTGTACTTGTAATTGTCATATATTTTTCCCCTTTACCGATAATATTTGAGAACTTAATCTTGCAAGCGCAATAGCCCCAAGTAAAAGTCCAAAATCCCTCAAAGCTATATCAAAAAATCTACCAAGAAGTAGAAGATTTATAATAATAGCACCAAGCCAAATAGCAACTATATAAGCCCCAATTTGGGGTTTGAAAAAAGTTATTATTCCTGCCATTATTTCAATAGAACCTATTCCTCTCATAAGTATATCTGAAGGCAAATTCAAAAAGCGTGGGATTATAGGAGCAAGATACACTTCCCATGATTTAGTCAAAATATTTAAAAACTTATCAATCCCAAATACAATTGGAGCAACTGTAAACCCAATATGTAAAATTCTAAATGCTTGAACCTTTGGATCTGTTAAATTATTCATCATATCGTATCTCCTCCCTTAAACTCTGAAGTATCTTATCAAAATTATCAAGCACATTCACACCTCCTTCTCTAAGTTGCAACTCCAATCTTTCAAGCTGAACATCAATTGGCTGCCATGCTTCCTGTACTCTTGTGCCTGCATTTGAAAGATTTCTTTCTAGCTCTTTCCGAATAATTGCTATTTCTTGTTGTGCTGTTTGGGGATCCATACCTTCTGCAATATCTTTTCTTACCTCCTCAAGCCTAAACCTCGCTGTCTCAAATTCTTGTCTCAATCTAAGGTCTTCCTGAAATTCTTCAATATCCGACCTTAATTCATTAAAGTTCCTCTGAAGTTGTGTTGCGGCATTTGTATTAGCAAAAGCAATAATTGACAAAATAAGAGCAACAATAGATATTCCTGATGCTAACCAGTTTGCATTTTGTTGCCTTTCATTAGTTACATTTCTAGTTTTTACCATTAAATACTCCTTTCTTTGCTAACTTCTTATTATCAGTTAGAGCTTAAAAACACAGTAATCTAAATTACAATAAATCTGTAGTATATATTGGTGTGTTATAATTATTCTACTAAGTGAAGAAAATATTGTTCTTGTTATTTTTCCTAATTTTTGCTTTAATAATTTTAAGTTTTTTTGTAAAGACTAATCCCAATTCATATAAACAAACTGAAAAAACAAGCAATAAAACTGATATTAAAACACAAGTTGCATGCTCAGGAGTACCGACACCACCACAAACCGAAGGACCATATTACAAAATGAATTCTCCAAAAAGGAATGATATTGCAAATAATATCCCCGGACAAAAACTTGTTATTACAGGCTTGGTACTCAACAAATCTTGCAAACCAATTGTTAACGCATGGCTTGATTTTTGGCAGGCAGATTCAAATGGAGAATATGACAATATTGGATTTAATTTACGCGGGTACCAATTTACAGACGAAAACGGCATGTTTAGACTTGAAACAATTATGCCTGCCCAATACGGGACTCGCCCTCCACACATTCATGTAAAAATAAAGTCTGAAAAAGGAACAAGTATTACATCTCAACTCTATTTTCCTGATTCTTCACAGAATAAATCTGACCCTATTTTTAATGAAAAACTAGTTATAAAGGATGGGAAATTTAATTTTATCTTAGATGAATAAAATTATTCTCTAAGATGTGCTGTGAAAAAATCAATACTTCTTTGCATAGCCTGATCAAAACTATTTCCTGCTAAATTATGCCCCCCAACTTGATATTCGTATAGCTCATGCAAAATTGACGTATTATTTAAGATTTTAACCAAATCTCTGCTGTAGTTAACAGAAACTACATTGTCATTTACAGCATGATGCATTTGAATTGCTCCTTTGAGACCATCTAAATAATTCGTTGGAACGACTTGTTTCCAAAAAGTGCTTGCCGGATCAAACCGACCATGCGCGTTAAATAATTCTTCTCTTCTTCGCTGTGTTTCTGAATCCTCAGGCGGAGGCTGATAACTTGTATCTGAAATCCCATATCTCTGCCAATCTTCATAAGAGTAAACTGCGCCAGACCATATTACTATTGCTGGTATATTTTGTTTTGCTACAAAACCTCTAAAGATTACATTTCCAGCCATGCTATGCCCCCAAAGTCCAATTTTATTTGGGTTTATTTTAACCAGATTTGAATTAACATTTTGTAGAGCAGAATAAGCATTTAAAGTGTCAATAACATAATCTGAAGAATAATATGATCCTCCTGGCTCGCCTTCTGATTTACCATGTCCGCGAAGGTCGATTTTAAGTACTACAAATTGATTACTTGCAAGAGAGTCAATATATGTAGAATAATCCTCGATTGTTTGATAAGTTTTGGGCGGGATATAACCATGAACAAAAACAACCGCCGGCCATCCTCCCCGTGGAGCCTCCCCAATTGGTACTGTTAATAAGGCATTTATTTTTAAGCCGTCAGAATCATAATTTGTTAAGTATGAACTATAATTACTATTTTCAGACAACTTTTCAGATATATTTAACCTGCTTTTGTAGTTTCTTTCCCTTAGGTATGGAATCGTAAGTTCATAAAATGGAATAGATTTTGTGAGTGTGGGAAATAAGTTCAAACTTTGTTGAGGAAAATTTTGTGGAAAATGTGTCAAAATAAAACTTCCAAAAATAACAAAAAAAACCAAAGAAATAACTATAAAAATTTTCCTGAACATAAATATTGAAATTCTACCACAGTTTATCCAGCACCTAAGGTGCTGGATTTATTTAAAAATTCCCAATCCCAAAGCTCCATTTATTATTAAATAAAAAGCAATCAAGTAATTTAGAAATTTTGGAAAAATAAGAATTAGAATTCCAAATATCAAAGAACTCAGCGGACTCAGGTTTGTAAAATCCATCATTTTTCACCTCCTTCTTTTAGAATTCTTTTTAAGGAAAGTGGCAATTTGTTCTAAGCCTAAATGTTCGTTATCGACTTTAATTGCAAATTCTACTTCTTCTTTGTGGGTATTAATTAACTTAAACCCATTAATTTTTAAAAATATAGCAGCAGATGTTAAGGCAGTTCTTTTATTTCCATCAACAAAAGGATGGTTCTTAAGTAATGACTGAAGTAAAGCTCCCGCTTTTTCAAATATAGTTTTATAAAGATCCACGCCATCAAAGCTTGCTTGAGGACGATATACAGCAGACTCCACAAGACCAATGTCTCTTACGCCAAATGATCCCCCGAATCGCCTAACTACCCTATCATGAATCGCCAAAATTTGTTGAGGAGTTAAGTATTTCAACGATTTGCAAGCTCCTTGAGAACATCAACGTGTTCATCCATAAACTCATCAACCATTTTCATGAATTTTGCATCAACTCCCCCAGTTATTTTTTTCTTAAGTGTTACTATATATTTACCATCATTTTTTTCAATATCAATAACATCTCCTTTTTTTAATGGAGAGTTTTTCTGTAAAGCCTGAGGTATTATGATTCCTAATGAATTACCAATCTGAATTACTTTCTGTAACATGTTATAACTATGTTATAACATCGATAATTATTTGTCAAGAAGGACTGCTTGATAGCCTGTTTTTTTTACTTGCTCAATTATTTGTTCGGTCTTAACTTTTCCCTTCTCAAATTCTACTTCGCAAACCTCACTTACATAACTAGTTTTTGAGCTTTTCACTCCTTTTACATAGTCTTCCAAATCTCCATCAATATTTATAGCACAACTCGTACAATGCATGCCGGAAATTTTAAATTTTTTCATTACATTCATACATAAAAGATCCTTCGACTTCGCCTAGTCTGACTCGGCTTCGCTCAGGATGATTTTCGTTTCACCCAAATCACCTCAATCACTCCGCTATACATTCCCATAGAGCATGTAAAAGCAATTTTACCTTTATCTTGTGGGATAAATTCAATTGAATCTGTGCTAGAAGGGATTAACTGTTTGGAAATCCCAAGAGATGGGATTTGAAATGCGGATGTGCATCCAATTTTATCTGAAGTTGATAAATTCAACTTAACAGGAAAGCCAGATTTTACCTGAATATAATTTGGACTATAAGCATTTGGATAAATTGTCATGTCAACGGTTTGTACTCCATCAACAACTTTTACAACAGATGAATCATAGGAGATTGCATTTGAGTTTTTAAGACTTGGATTAATTTGGGCTAGCGTATCTTCAACTACTGATTGTATAGTAAAAGTAGATCCAGTAGCAACTAAAGCTCCATTTATTGATGTTAAACCTAAGTATAAAACTCCCAATGCTGCAATTTTTAGGAATTTTTCTCTAAAGTTATCACCCGCGATACTTGTTGCAAAACCAACCCCGAAAAAAAGCGGTGTTGTTCCAAGTATAAAAACTCCCATAATTAAAGCTCCCATAATTGGACTCCCAGATGCAATTGCCAAAGTCTCCATTGCAAGTGTTGTTCCGCAAGGTATAAATATAGTGAGTGCGCCCAAAAAGGCAGGCGCAAAAAAGGATGTATTTTTAGATTGTTTTCTAACTAATCGTGTCAAAAATCTCGGAGATTGCAAAACTGTATACCTAAAAATTGGGTGAACATTTAATAAATTAAGAGCAACTGCAACCATATATAAACCTGCGGCAAATTGCATCGTATTCTGAGTTGTTTGATTAATTGAAACTATATCGCCAAATAGTCCTAACAAGAAACCCAAGAGTGTGTAAACGATAAACTTTGATGTTAAAAAAGCAAGTGTTGGGAATATAGCATCTTTACGATTGATACCATTTTTAATTTCTTCTTCTTCTCTTGTTGCGATAAGTGATGCCAAAAGTCCACCCTGAACAGCAAGGCAAGTTAATCCACCAACTGTAAGTCCAGTAACAAAAATAATCCAAAGATCCATATTTTTATTTTATCAAATTCTATATCTTTTCAATAACAGTGAATTTGATATTACAGAGATAGAACTAGTTGCCATGGCGATTGATGCGAAAATAGGATTCAAAAGTATACCAAAAAATGGATACAAAACTCCCATTGCTACTGGAATGAGAATTACATTATAACCAAAAGCCCAAAATAAATTAAGCTTTATAGTCCGCATGGTTTTTTTGGAAAGCTCAATAGCCTTTGCAACTGATCTTAAGTCTTTGTTAATAAGAGTAATATCACCAGCCTCAATTGCAACATCTGTCCCTGTGCCCATAGCAATACCAACATCAGCGGCAGCAAGAGCAGGAGCATCGTTGATGCCATCTCCAACCATCGCAACTTTTTTCCCATCTTTTTGGAGTTTTCTCACTTCTTTTTCTTTCTGATCAGGTAAAACTTCAGCGAGAACTTTTTTAATGCCTAGCTTGCTAGCAATTGCTTTAGCAACTCTTTCGTTATCACCTGTAATCATTACTACTTCTATATTTTTATCCTGCAATACCTTTATCCCTGGTTTGGCTGATTCTTTTAAAGTATCTGCAATGGGGATTAATCCAATCAATCTTTTGTCTTTTGAAAGCAACACAACTGTTTTGCCTTTATTCTCTAACCTTTCTAGGCTTTCCACCGCTCTCTCGTAATTTATGCCTTCCTTATCCATTAACTTTCTGTTACCTAATAATATTTTTTGATTATTAATAACTCCCGAAATGCCATATCCTGCCATTGCTTTAAAATTTTTCACCCTTGCAAGCTTGGAGTCATTAAATCTAAAAGATTCAGCTTTATTCAAAATTGCCTCAGCTAAAGAATGTTCAGAGCCTTTTTCTAGAGATGCTGCAAGGTATAACATATCTCTTAACTTCATTTTAGTTTCAAATGTTTGTATATCATCTGTAACCTCTGGCTTGCCATTTGTTAAAGTTCCTGTTTTGTCAAAAATAACTGTGTTAACTTTATTTGCAATTTCAAGACTTTCTGCGTCACGAATTAATATTCCATTCTCTGCTCCAATGCCTGTTCCGACCATAATAGCAGTTGGGGTTGCAAGACCCATCGCACAAGGGCAAGCAATTATTAGAACTGCCACAGTGTTTAATATTGCAAAAAGAAAAGCAGGATTTGGGCCTAATATATACCAAATACCAAAAGTCAAGAATGCCAACATTATAACAATTGGCACAAAATATGATGAAATTAAATCAGCTATTCTTTGAATTGGAGCTTTAGATCCCTGAGCTTCTTCAACAAGTTTTATAATCTGAGAAAGCATGGTTTCAGCGCCAACTTTTGTGGCTTTATAGACAAAAGTGCCTGACTTATTCATTGTTGCGCCGATTACAGTATCGCCTTTTGTTTTATCAACTGGAATACTTTCTCCAGTAATCATTGACTCATCTATTGATGATTCCCCATCTTTAATAACTCCATCTACTGGAATTTTTTCACCAGGACGAACTCTAATAATATCGCCAACAACAACTTGCTCAATAGGAATATCAATTTCAACCATCTCTTTCTTAAAGTAAGGGGTTCCTTCACTTTGTTCAGGACGGCTCGCTTGCGGCCGCAATACGCGAGCCGTTTTCGCCGCAAGACCAATGAGTTTTTTTATAGCCTCTGATGTTTGACCTTTTGCTTTTGCCTCAAGATATCTTCCAAGAAGTATAAGTCCTATAATTATAGTTGCCACATCAAAATAAGGAGTTGGTTCAATCCCAATTGCTTTAGGAATTTGTGGAAAAATAGTGACAAATGCTGAATAAAGGTACGCAACAGTTGTCCCAATAACTACCAAAGTATCCATATTTGCCGATCTATTTTTTAGTGCTGGGATTGTTGCTTGATAGAAAGATAAACCTGCCCAAAATTGAATGGGTGTTGCAAGAAGAAGCTGAACAAAAAAGTTTTGCAAGATTGCTGGAGCAATATTCATAAGGCCTGGGAAACTACCCCACAAAATTAAACCACCTAACACCAAAGATGCTGCGACTTTATTTCTTAATATTTTAAGTTCTTTTTGCATTTCGACTTTCTCTTGATCTTGGGAATGTGCATCTTCATTAATAAGTGCTTTATATCCGACTTTTGAAACAGCAGATGAGAGGTGGTTATTACTTACTTTATTTTCATCATAAAAAACCGTAGCTTTTTCTGTCGCTAGGTTCACATTCGCATCGAAAACGCCTTCAACTTTCTTGAGCGATCGTTCTAACACTCGCACGCACGATGCACAATGCATGCCCTTAATCGGAAAAGTGAGCTTAGTTGACTTAGTTATTTTGTTAGTTAGATTATTAGGCATATGCTATTTTATTTTTGTTCTCAAGCTTGAAAGCATACGAGCAAGTTCGAGACAATAATTATAGAATTGAGAAAATTTAAGTTCGCTAAACAATTTTTGATTCTTTGCAATTGTTAATAAAGCTACGCACTCAAAACAAGATCCTCGTGCAAGTGACAAAAAATGTCCAAAATTTTTATTTGTTCTACTTGAACCTTCAGCAATATTAAGCACTATTGAAATTGCTGCCCTTCTTATTTGACCTGTAAGTCCAAATGTTTCAGACTTAGGCCATAATTTAGTTAATTCATAAACTCTATCAACAAAAACTAGTGATTTTTGATAAACATTTAAATTTTCAAACTTAAACATAATATAGCTGCTTTGTAATTTAGTTTGTTAGTTTCTTAGAGTAAATCTCCTAAGCTAATTAACTAAGAAACTAATCACTAAGTAACTCGCATCATTTCTCAATGATGCGACCATGATACATATTCATGCCGCACTCAAATCTATATTCACCCTCTTTTTGTGGAGTAACCTCAACAGTTACCTTTTTATTTAATGGTAAAAATTTTCTAATTTTGAAGTCACTCAAAACTACTTCCTCAAGACAACTTGAAGTGTCTTTCCGAATAAATTTGATTCTTGTTGTTCTGCCTTTTGGGATAGAAATTACATCTGGCGAGTACCCACCTTTAACCAATATATCCACTGAATCAGTCACTGACACAGTCTCCTCTTTTTTTATTAAAAAAAACCAATAAGTCAAAACAATACCTGTAATACTAAATAATGCAACTAAAATCTTATCTAAATTCACTTCTACTTTCTCCCTCTCTTAAATATTTTTATAATTTCTTTCGTAGAAATATCAACATTGCCTTTTTTAATATTATCAACAACGCAAGTTCTTAAGTGGTTTTCTAATATCAGAGTATCTGTTTCTTCTAGTGCTTTTTGTACTGCTTGAGATTGATGAAGAACATCAATACAATATGAATCTTTCTCAACCATTGTTATTATTTTCTGAAGATGGCCCTTTGAAATTTTTAAGCGGTGAAGTATTCGATCTTGTGTATTTTTCGGTCTATAGCTCATATCCCTATCTAGGGGATATCATAAATCTAAAATTTGTTTATGTCAAGGCCCAACTACCTTTGTAACAGTTCACTTTTCTGACACGATTTTGTCATTGCGAACGTAGCGAAGCAATCTCAAGCAAGAGGTCGTAACGTATTTCGTGCTCGCGATGACAAGTTTATGTTAGACTTGTGAACAATTACCTACCCTTTTACTACAATTACTGGTTTTAACTCTGCTACTTTATTTGCCAAACCAACTTTGTCTACTACATCTATAACATCATGAATATTTTTATAAGCTATTGGCGCTTCCTCAGCTAAATCTGGGATTGAACCTGTCTGAATATTAATCCCTTTATTTTTCAAAGATAATAATATCTCCTTTCCAACAATCTCTTTTTTGGCATGATGACGAGACATACGTCGTCCCGCTCCATGGCAGGTCGAATAAAGTGATTCTTTGCTTTTAATTGTTCCTACTAACACATACGAAGCAGTTCCCATGCTTCCGGGAATAATTACTGGTTGGCCAGTTTTTTGGTACTCGGAAATTAATTCTTTGTGCGTAGGTGGAAAGGCACGAGTTGCTCCTTTTCTATGCACGATAACTTTTTCATATTTATTATTAACCAAATGTTCTTCAACTTTTGCAATATTATGTGCTACGTCATAAAGGATAGATAAATATCCTTGGTCCCCAAAGACGTATTTAAAACATCTTCGAACTTCGTGTGTAATCATTTGTCTATTTGCCCAAGCAAAATTTGCCGCTCCCGCCATTGCGTTAAAATACCTTTGTCCTTCTTTTGAGGAAATAGGAGTGCATGCAAGTTCTCGGTCAGGAATCGTAATATTATATTTAGCCATAGCGTTGTTCATAATTCGTATATAATCCGTAGCTATCTGATGCCCAAGTCCCCTTGATCCAGTGTGAATCAAAACTGTTATTTGATTAACTCTTAATCCAAATGCAAGTGCTGTTTCCTCATCAAATACATTCTCAATCCTATCAACTTCTACAAAATGATTTCCCGCTCCCATGGTGCCTAGCTGATCTCTACCTCTTTTTTTGGCGAAGTTTGACACGGCTGATAGATCAGCATTTTTTAAAACTCCATTTGATTCGATGAAATGCGTATCTGTTTTTTCACCATACCCTTCCTTAACAATCCTTTGCGCTCCTTCCTTAAGAACACCGTCTAATTTTTCTAAACCCAATTTTAATGATCCAGAATGGCCTACTCCTGATGGAATCTCTCGATAAAGTAGTTTAGCTAATTTGTCAATATGAGGTTCTAATTCTTGAAATGTCAATTTTGATATTAACAACCTTACTCCGCAATTTATGTCATACCCTATTCCGCCTGGCGATATAACACCTTCCTCAATACTCATCGCCGCAACACCTCCTATAGGAAAACCATAACCTTCATGCGCATCCGGCATGACAATTGCAGATTTAACAATTCCAGGAAGTGTTGCCACATTTACTAGCTGCTCCAGTGATTTGTCTTTAAGAATTTCATCAAGCATTTCTTCGCTTGCGAAAACAATACAAGGAACACGCATATCTTGCCTAAATGTTTTAGGTATTTGCCAAGTATAGTCACCTACTTTCTCGATACTTCTCTTATCTATTTGCATATTTTATTATTTAATGTTTTCATAGTTAAGGTAAATTGATTAGATATCAAAAACAATTGTTGTTTCTAAATTTCCTTTATCATTTCTTACAACATTTGCTTCATGATACGAAACCGCTTTTATGTCTTCATCAAATTTATTAATTTTTGCTCCTATAATTTGAGCAGAAAGAGTTGAGTCATGTAATTCTAATTGATCAACAATATGAAAAATTGCATTATGTATTTGAGAAAGAGTCAAAACTTCTGAAAGAAAATCTATCAATAAAGAACTAATGTCAGGTGAAGTTATATTTAAATTTTTTGATATAACATGCTTATTCAAGTGTTTATTATATTCTTTATTCAGTATCCTATTCATACCCTCTAAAGCATTCGCAAAAATTTTTTCAACTGAAACACCCTGAACTTGCAAGCGTATGTCAGCAGTATGCGGCATTAAACTGTATTCATTCATGATATATTTACCTCCATTTTCTTATAAAGATTCGCGAGTTCAATTTTCTCCGCGATTTTTTTACTTTTAAGAAGTAACTGATTAAGAGGAACATTCAGCTGCGCCACAAACTCTCCTAAAACCTTCTTACGAAGCGTGTTAGGGAGTGAGTGTTTTATTTTTGGCAGGAATTCTTTATGGCCACCTAAGATTATAAAATTTATTTTTTTACCTTGTAAAAATTCGATTGCTTTTTGAGCGACTAATTTCAGATGCACATGAAGATGGTCTTCAATATGACGAAATATCTTGTCGCTTCGTCCATAAAAATGTTCTTCATTTGCTCTTACTTTTTGTGGAACTATCCCATTGATTAGATCTGTATGTTCTCTTATCTCGCCCAAGTGGACGCTAAAAAAGCGGGCTTTTTTTCTGTCCGCAATAATAACTATATATTTTTTATACCATTCAAGCATTTCTTTTAAAGGTGATAGATATGGGAAATTCGATAAAACTAAATTCGGTTGGATAAAAAATTCAAAAGATAATACCTCAAATAGCTTCGGATGAGCAACAAAAAAAGCAAAACTTCTTTTTCCGTGTGTATCAAGTTTTTCTTGAATAAAACTTTCGATATTTTCTAATTGTTTTTTATACTCACCTCTCTTGTCTGTTTCAAGTAAATTATGAGCTAAAGAATGAAGCTGTGTTATCAAAGTTATTTTATTAAGTGGTTTTTTACTATTAGTACCTAAATACACAGAAAGAACTTTAAAGGAACTTATTTTAAGATCTTCGAGCTTTTTGATGGTTTGAAAGATTGAATTTTCCATAGTTATTTTTAATTTATTTTCTTAACGTTGCATGATCTTTAAACTTACTGTAACTTTTCATATGCTCACCCTTGTATGTTTCAAGAGTTTTCTTGAGAGTTTTAAAACCTGTTTTTAGAGCCTCATCAATTGTTTTTCCCAGTATATTAACTACAAGCGGTTTTTTAGGAAGCATTAACTTCAAGGTTCCATCGTAAAAGATAGGGTTATCCACCACCTTTTTTCCTTCAATATTATTTAAACCTTTCTTTTTATTCTTCCTTATAATTATATCCAAATGCGGTATTTCTGAATCAACTCCAGATAAATAATCCGTGAGTCTTATGCTTTCTTGCATAATATATCCCTCTACTTCTTGAGATAACGAACATAATTTTGCAGTAACTGTGTAACGCATAGTAAGGTGATTATATTATGAAGCGATAAGATTTCAGTAAGTTATCTAACTATTTGGGGTAAAACTGATCAATGTTCTCGTTTGTGTCTTTCAGCTTTATCTATATCCCTTGCGATACTTAATGGTTTTGGGTGCTCCTCCTCTTCATCTAATTGGAATCCCACATCTTGAGCATTTTTCAAAGTAACGTCATCCGATTCAATATCGCTCATATGTCCAGAGATTGTTTCTTCACCCTCTCGTTGCGGTGATTTTAAAGGTATAGTTTTTCTTTTCACCATAAGTCATCCACCCCCCTAATAAGAAAGCTTTTTCATGAACCTAATAGCTGCTTCTGCTATGGATTCACTCAGATTTCACTGTTATTTTTTTAGGCTGAGTTTTAGGAGATTTCACAAAAGTTACTTTCATTATCCCATTCTTATATTGTGCATCCGCCTCTTTGGATGTATCCACACTTTCTGGTAATGCGACACGGTAAGAAAAAGAAGAGGTTCCTTTGCGGTAATATTTCTTACCTTTTTCTTCTTCTTTTTTCTCGCCTTTTATCCAAAGCATATCTTTATGCACAGTCACATCAACTGCTTTTGGATCAATTCCAGGAACTGCTGCCTCAACAAAAACATGCTTGTCATCTTCAGATACAGATAAGCCATTGAGCGTCCCGTATGTCGGCATCCATTCAGAGATATCGTCGAAAAAGTCACTGGTCACTGTTGGCAATCTCCAAAAATTTGGCGGTACTAGGTCCAATCGCATATACTTCTTTCACCTCCTTTTGAACAACAATATACAGCTTCCAGCAAATAATTTTCAGTGAGCTGGGTCACAAAAATTACTCGGGATGAAATTGGGTAAATAACCATATAATGAGTATACCCAAAATCAGTAATAAACTTTCTATAAATGCAAATTTTTTACGCCTCTCGAAATGAATTTCGGGGATTAAATCGGACGTTGCTATATAAATAAAGAATCCTGCAGTTAAAGCTAAAAAAATAGGTATGTAATTCTGAAGCAAATTTCCTGACACATAAGCAATTCCTGCTCCAAGAAAAGCTGTTCCCGCACTCAAAATATTCACTAGAATAATTTTTTTTCTTTTAAGTCCTTTATGAAGCAAGAGACCAAAATCTCCAATTTCCTGTGGCACTTCATGAGCAAAAACAGCAAGTGAAGTAATAATACCTAAAGATATATCAACCATAAACGTAGCAGCTATAACTACTCCGTCAATGAAATTATGAACTGTATCTCCGAATATAATTAAAGGAAGAGTAGATTTTGATTCTTCTTTATGAACAACATATTCACCATGATGATGAAACCAATGAATAAATCTTTCTAAGAGAAAAAAGATTATAATGCCAAATAAAGCCCAGAAAAATACATCTACTCCTACTTCCTCGCCTTCATGCAATGCCTCAGGTAGAAGATCAAAAAATGCAGCACCCAATAACACTCCTGCTGCAAAGGCAGCAAGGAAATGAGAAATTTTCAAGGCAAATTTTTCGCGGGATATTAGAATTAATCCGCCAATTAACGCCACAACACTTCCTATGAATGTAAATAATAAAATATATCCCAATGTGGTCATAGTAATCTCTGACAGCTTGAGCAAACACCAAAAAATTCCAAAGAATGGCTTTTGATGTAGAATTTCTTTTTACGTTTTATTTTTCTCTCAATTTGGGTAATAAAATTATCAGCAACATCTTCAATTTGCCCGCAATTATCGCAAATCAAATGATGATGATCTTTCTTAAAAGCGTATTCATATCGGAATTTGCTCTCATTGAAGTGAATTGATTTAAGAAGTCCTTTTTCTTTAAATATATTTACAATTCTAAATACTGTAGCAGGATCTGTTTTAATTTTTTTCTTTTTAAGATATCTTATTAGCGTTTTTACATCAACTGGCTCATCAACGCTCTCTATTAACTTCAGTATTTCAAGTCTAGTTGGAGTTGCCCTCAAAGAAACGCCTTTTAATTCCTCTCTACAATTATGAGCTGATTTAAATCGAATTAATCTCCCCATACAAATGCAACTAACTTGCATCTACCATAGTAAATTATATGCAACTCACTCGCATTTGTCAAGGGGAGTAAGTAGTTATAAAATATTCATAAACCGCTTTTGATATCCGTGCAATGCGGTCTTCTGCACCCGAAGGGTTATTGCTTTCTGAAAAAACAACTATTATATAATCTCCATTTTTTGCATAAACAATCCCTGCATCATGTGAAAGAAAATCCAATTCCCCTGTCTTGTGAGCAATTACTAAATCTTTTGGTAAATACTTTGGTAATTTATTATTAAGTTTCTGCATTTTAAGAAGATCAAGCATTCTTTTTGTAAACTCTTGATTGGCAAGTTCACCTTTGTAGAGTTTTTCCAAGAATAGCGCGATATCAGATGCTGTTGATGTTGGTAAATCATCGCTTATTATCGATTCCTTCAAGCTATATCTTTCTAAGAACAACTTTATATTTGATAATCCTAATTCTTCTGTCAGAAGAAGTGCAGCATAGTTATGGGAGATTGTTATCATTTGTTTTAACGCCTCATCAACGGTTAAAGATATATTCCCTTCTGTTAGCTCTGCATCCGATTGATCAATATTAAATTTTTTATTTAGAGTCGCAATATCATTTGTTATTAAGTCCTTATCGGAAAGCTGTCCTTTTTGCAATTTTTCAAAAACAACTGCCATAATCCACAATTTATAAAGACTCCCAGCATAGTATTTCTTATGAGCATCCTTGAGATATGTTTCATTACTTTTGAGATTTTTAATTACGATACTATATTTTCCATGTGAATCTTTCAGGGATTTATTAACCACTTGGTCAAGTGTAATTTGAGGATAGGTGTAAAATTGGATAAATGAATACAACCCAACTGCTATTAATATTAGAAAAATAATTAAAATTTTCAAAGTGCTCTTATACATTCGTTAAATCAGTTTGTTTGGCAACCAATCGGCTCACAAGTTTAGCTTTGCTAATAGTAGCAACGCAAACAACTTTGTCTGCTCCGCCATAATAAACATACAAGACATCATTTATCTCAACCATTCCACATGGAAACACTACATTTGGAACTTCCCCTTCTTTCTCGTAAGGCTCAATTGGTTCCAAAATTGGCATTTCAGTCTTAAATAATATATGAGTTGGATCTTCTTTATCCAATATTGCAGCGCCTACTTTATACGAGTAGTTATCATCAACTCCGTGATAAAGCATCAGCCATCCAAACTCTGTCTCCAAAGGAGGGGGACCAATTCCAACTTTCTTACTATGCCAGTGATCAGACTCAGGCTCAATAAGTACTTCGCCTGACAGATAATTGTTATCAAAATCCAAATCCGACCTTATATCAATCATTATTTTGGACTCAATTCTATGAAATATAACAAACTTACCATTAATTTTTCTCGGGAGAATACATGCATCTTTGTCATCAATATTTGGTGGCGATATGATTTTTGGTTTATCAAATTTCCAATTTTTATTAAGAAAGTCATTAAGCTTTATGGAGGTCAATGCAACTGATGGTGGATTTACTCCATCGTAAGCGGTATAGCAAATATAGAGTGAGTCCCCAATTTTAGTTATTCTTGGATCTTCACATCCAGATCCAACCATATCTTTTGTTTTCATCTCAAAACGTTCATTCGGAGTATAAATTGGCTTATTGAGTCTTTCCGTTATATGAAATCCGTCACTTGATGACGCATATCCAAAAACCGAAGTATTATCAGAAGACATGGCTCTATAAATAATATGTATTTTGCGATCTATATAAATAGCTGCCGGATTAAAAGTAGCTTTTGACTCCCACGAATGAGATTTATTAGGCTTTATAATTGGATTGCCACTAAACCTCTCAAGTTTTGGCGATGGATTCATTACGAGTCCATAAATTAATTCATCCAAATCAATCGTTGCAAGCCCACATACTGTATCTGCTCCACCATAATAAACATACAACTGTTGGCTATTGACTAAAGCTCCAGTTGGGAAAACAACGTTTGGAACATTTCCATAAAGCTCAAAATTTGCTTGAGGTATTAAAAGAGGTGCATGAGACCTTCCCAAAATTTTCATTGGATTTTGTCTATCAAGAAGTACTGCCTCAATACTAAATATTCGTGAATCTGAAAAATAATTTTTTATATACGAATAAATAAGAAGCCACCCATTTTTGGTCGCAACAGGAGGAGCTCCAACTTCGACTTGGTCATTTTTATTTCTTTGCAATGGTAAAGTATGACTATCAAGTTTGCCATACCAGCTTTTCCAATATTCGCTGTCCCAAACATCTTGAAGCGATTCAAAATAAGCAATTCCAATTTTGCTTGGTGGGATATCGGTATTTGCTGTCAAAACACATACATATTTTCCATTAATTTTTTCAGGAAAGATGGACATTGCTTTCGCGTTGAAAGGGGTGACAAGATGCTTTTCAAAATTCTTCAAATCCGAAGTTATAGCTAGTCCTACTTTAATACAGTCTTTATTGAAGGGGTAGTTGGATAAAGCTGTATAAAAAATCAAATATTTATTATCTATCTTTGTAATTCTTGGATCTTCACATCCAAAAATCTCCCATTCTTCACTTGGAGCAATCAATTGTTTATGCGTAGTAAAATTGGCTCCGTCCCTACTTTCTGAATAACCAATTGTTGAAATTTGCATGTTATAGCCTCTGTAATTCACCTCATTAGAGATAGCTCTATAAACCATTCTGAATATCTCTTTATCTTTTATAACGCAAGCATTAAATGCAGCTTCTGACTCCCAATTATTTTTACTGCTTGGTAATAGTATTGGATTATCTTCCCATCTTTTGAGTTTAATCATAAAATTTTAATGCGGTATGTTCCAGTGCAGATACTTTAGGCATTACTCTACTTGAAATTTTTAAGTCATTAACAAATTTATTAAGATTATCTTTTGCTGCGCAAAGCACAGTATCTGCCCCGCCATAATAAACAATTAATTCATTGTTAAGTATTACCGCTCCACAAGGGTAACAAACACCCCCCTTGTACCCCTCGTTTTCATACCAATATGATGGTTCAAGAATGGGATTGTTTGACCAATAATTTACTTTTGTCGGATCATTTTTATCCAAAATCATCGCTCCAATTTTATATTGTGAAGCATTTCTATCATCAACTGCATGATAAACAAGAAGCCACCCGTCATTGATTTTTATGGGTGGAGCTCCAGCTCCTACTTTACGACTATCCCATGAGTCAGATCTAGGACATATTCTGTATTCTCCTTTGAGATACTCATCCTCAAAATCCAAATCATCAACAAAATCAATTAAAATATTTGGAAACACTCTATGAAGTATTACATATTTTCCATTAATTTTTTCAGGAAAAATACATGCATTTTTATCAACTATTCCTTTTTGAGATATTATTTTAGGAGTCTCCCAATGCCATCTTTTATTCAAAAAATCATCAACACGTATTGAGGTTAACGCGACTCTTGGAGGATCACTACCGTTATAAGCAACATAAGTCATGTAAATTGTATCATCTATTTTAGTAAGTCTTGGATCTTCACAGCCTCCATATCCGCCTCCTGAAAGATACGAAATCAAAGGTGTTTTACCAGGGCATTCAAATTCAAAACGCGGAACATATACTGGATATTTAAGTCTTTCATCAATATTTGTTCCATCTTTGCTTGATGCATATCCCAAAACAGAGGTATTACTT
>CAYJRY010000007.1:0-8556 GCA_964372855.1 uncultured Gammaproteobacteria bacterium
CAACAATTCTTCTTGCATCTCTGATAGCTTTTCGGGCAAGTTTGTCATCAATTTTTTTATTTCGCTCAGTTTTATTTAACCTATTTATAATCCTTTTAAAAGTTTCTTTCACAAACGTAATATTACCACAAATCCCACCTCTAAGGTGGATTAGCTTGGCACATTTGCTTTTTTTGACTTTTTATACAATAACCCAAAAAATACAGAAATAAAAAGGATATAAGCTATTTGATGATTCGAACCTTCATAAATATAAAGAAAGCCAAATATATTGAATTCAAGAGGTTTTTGAATAATATGAATTGCATATTCTTGGAGTATTTTTGGTACTGCTACTAAGACTACAAATAAGACAGTTGTAGGTATAGGAATTTTAGGTTCATATGAAGCGATAGTTTTGAGAATATAATAAAAGAAAAAGAAATTTTCATATATATTTGGGAATAAAAATAACATGCTTCTCATTTGGGTAAATTCGAATAACAAAAACCCAATAAACCTATAAATAAACAAACCAAATATCAGGTTACGGATCAATATGTTTTTGAATTTCCATCCAACAATTGCAATTAATGATAAATAATACATATCTAGAATTTTATCTATCGATTGATAATCAAAAAATGGTCTTAATCCAAACAGACTTCTTGTGTGCCAATCAATATTGTCAAGAATAATTGCAACTGCTCCTCCAAATAAGGGGTATCTGAGAATTATTAAAGGAAGGAATAACCGCGCAATTATTATAATTGGACTCATTTTGTAATCTTATTAACAAATTTAATGTGTGTCAAATTGCTGAATTTATAGAAAAACAAGTCTAGTCTTAACATTAAGAGGAGGTGAATAGATATGGCAAACACCAAACAACTAACCGCAGCCAAAAAAAATATAAAAAAAGCACAAAAAGTTTGGCGTCAAATGACAAGTCGACAGCATGCTATGGCTCAACCTCAAGGGCGAACTAGAGAAAAACCAGGGGAAGTGGGTGGAGGTAACTACTACCGTATCCAAGTAAGAAATCCCAAAGAATTTGTTACCTTCAGATATCATGATGTTGGAAAAAAAGGAGGCGATCTTCAAAGACTAGCTGGCAAAAAAGCAAGCGGTTCTTGGGATACACAAGCATGGCTTATCAGCAAAAACTCAGCTCATATTGAGCATGGAAAGTTAATTGGCGATACACAAGACGTACTAGACCTTTTGAATAAACTTGGCTCAGAGCCGCTACATGTAAAAGGTGATGTTTTTAAGGCAAAAGATAGGCCGGATATCCCTGAAGTCAATAAACCAACTGAAGCTCAAAGAATAGCTCAAATGAAAAACATCCATAAAGCACAACAAGCTCGATGGGCCGGTATGGCTGGAGGCAGATCAAGTAGAAAAGGACAATGAATATGAGCAATGGCTACCAACTTGGAAAAATTTTTGGAATAGAAATAACTATTGATCCTAGTTGGATCTTTATATTTCTATTGGTAACTTTTAATCTGTCGATTGGAATTTTTCCAAGACTTCATCCTGAATGGGGACAAACTTTAAATTGGTTTATTAGTATTTCTGCTTCAATACTTTTTTTTGCTTCGGTTCTTGCTCACGAGCTTGCTCATTCACTTGTGGCAAAAATAAGAGGTCTACCAATCAAAAGAATTACTTTTTTTCTCTTCGGAGGTGTTTCTAACTTGGAAAAAGAGCCAGAATCCCCAGCAACTGAATTTATTATGAGTATAGTTGGACCATTGACAAGTATTCTTCTTGGTATCTTATTTCTATTAGTTGTGGGTTGGAAAATTGAGAATCTCCAAAGCTTAGTTTTAATTCCAGATAGATTTATTGGACAACTTACTCCTTTGGAGACTCTACTTGCCTGGCTTGGTCCGGTAAATATAATAGTTGGAATTTTCAATCTTATTCCTGGTTTCCCGCTGGATGGAGGAAGAATTCTTCGTTCTTTTATCTGGTCTATAACCAATAATTTGAAGACATCAACTCGTATAGCCTCATTTATTGGACAATTTATAGGGTATCTTTTTATTTTAGTTGGATTATCAATGATTTTTGGGGTTGCTGTGCCATTTTTTGGTGGTGGGTTTGGAACTGGACTCTGGATTGCATTTATTGGATGGTTTCTAAAAGATGCAGCATCACATAGTTATCAAATGGTTGCAATAAAAGACATTCTAAACAATATATCGGTCAAAACTATTATGCGTAAAAAAATCTTCTCAGTCCCATCATCCTTCACAATTAGTCAGTTGATTGATAAATATATTATTGGAAAGGATATATCTTCATTTCCTGTTAAAAAAGATAATCGTATTGTCGGTATGATCAGTTTTGAGGATATTCAAAGTATCCCAAGAGAGGAATGGGAAAATAAAAAACTTAGTCAAATCATGAAACGTTATGCCGAATCTGATGCTGTAAGCCCGGTTGAGAATATATCCAGCGCTTTTGAAAAACTAACCAAAAAAAATCTCGATATAATACCTGTAATTAAAAGGGGAGTACTAGTTGGATTTCTAACCTTAAGAGACATAATGTTGTGGTTAAAACTCAATTCAAGACAGTTCCAAATTGGTAAGACTCTATAACTCCTCAATTAGTTTTACGGGATATTTTTGTCTATTTTTAGTTAATAATTCTTCAAATTGCAAAAGACTTAGCGGTGAAGGTGTGGAATAAATTTTATGCACATTTTTCAAAAGATCAAAATAATATTTAACAGTTGTTGTTGCATCAACTGGATAATACTTTTGAGAAACGCCAACAAATTTTCCCTTTTTTCTCGCGTTAGATAATATATTTTTCCAATTGTTAAAGGTTGGTATGCCGATAGCATTTACAAGGCTAAATGTAGTCAGATATATATTATCGAATCTTTTTCTTTTTAGATAATTCCTAACGTTTTGATAGGAAGGGTTGCAATTAAATACAGTCCAATATGGCACTAAACCTCCTCGAATTACCCAATATGGTTCAATCTGCAAAAAGGACTCAATAAAAAGTTTATTCGAAGGCAAACCGATATCATGGTACCATTTTATATAAAAATCTGAAACAGCAGAGCTCAAATCCTGTGGGTCACTAAAAACAATTCTTTTCACCTTGTAATTATTCTTTTCTGCAAATTGTAAAATATCTTTTCTTAAAGCATTATCAAACCCCCATTCCGCTTCTATTAATTCTGAATTTGGTATAGGAATTTTGAATTTTGTATATGGAGAATTATTACTACTTAAAAACTCTTTTACATTTTTACTACCCTCAATATATTCTTTTAACGTTACTCCACCATAGCCACCTACCTGAAAAGAATATCTATCAGTGAGTTTAGTAGCCAACCATTTTAACTGACAATCAACTATAACAATTGTTCCATTCGGATCAAGAGTGTCTTTTATAAATTTTTTATAAGCTTGTGGTAATTTTTGATATTTTATTCTGAAATAAGCCATTTTCTGAGACATGAATCGGTCATTGACGGGATCGTTCATTTGGTAAATGGAAAGATCTGGATTATTCTGAAGTATTAAGTTGGAATGTTTTTTACCCCAATCAAAATCTTGTATTAGGTCGTCTTGAGAAATTTTTCGTTTCACAAGAAGGAGAAATGTCTGGGGTAACCATGGCATGACTAAACAACAGCAAAGATGAATAAGGGCTCCGTTCGTGGATCCAATTGCTAAAGCCTTGTAGCGTTTTTTAGGATATTTATTAATTGTGTAGTCTGCTAATTTCTCAGAGTCGAATTTACTAATCATGTTTACGCTAGTAGCCTCTATTGGTCCAAATGAAGAAAGTAATTTAGAACGAATATCTTGGGGAAGCATATTAATAATATGAAGAATTGGCAATACAATAGTTGATAGTAATGGCTTTGGAATCAGACTATTTTCTGCAATGTCTTGACCATAAAGAAAATTCGCTAAACTATGCAGAAGATGAGTAGTTGAATCAAATTGCGCAACTTGAATATTTTTCATGAAATAACAGTAGCATAACAAAATTAACAAAACCGGAGGTTTAATAGCTTCAAACCTACTTTTTCAAACCAGAGTTGGGAGTTTTCTTCTTTGTTTTTCCTCTTGGAGTTTTTGTTCAATCTCTTTGGAATCGGGTAATTCGTTTCCATTATAAGACGTTGTAATTGTAGGAAGATTATTTTCTCTCGCGAACTCAACCGCTCGTTTATGCGCTAAGCTTTTTTTAAGATATTTCAACGTAGATTCTCTATTATCCCATATTTGAATTGTATATCCATTTCCTCCTGCCATAAACATTCTAAAATCAAGTAATCCCGAGGGTTTTGTTTTTGGATTGTTTATTTCTTTTCGCACTTGTTCAGCATGCTGATTAAACCCCCAATGAATAGAAGGTATATTGGGCGGTAAATCAATTTTTGTTATAACTATTAATCCGGATGGATTAATTGTTTCATTATGCTCTTGTGTCATATCCAAAAATGGCTGGGAGACCAGGATTCGAACCTGAATAAACGGATCCAAAGTCCGTTGTCCTACCATTAGACGATCTCCCAAACAGTATTTATTAAATATAATTATACCATTTTTTGTTAACACTTGTATTTTATATCTACCCATTATATGCTAATTTTGTGTCAATGAATCCATACTCTTTGATTTTTTTACTTTCCGTTATAACCTGTATTGTACTTATATTCGTAATTTTAAAACACAAGACCTACTATTACTCTTTATCTATATTATTTTTCCTGATACTTTTGGCGTTAAGTATCATAATGGGTATTTCACATTTTTTTATCGCCAATACTCAAGATAAATTTATATTTGAATTCTGGAATTACTGGGATCTTCTAGCTTTAACTCTTATCCCACCCATGCAGCTTTCATACGCCATAGCTTTTGTTGGAAAAGAGCAAATTTTAAAAAAATTTCAGTTCGTAATGTTATTTTATATTCCATCCGCTATATTTCTAAATCTTTTATGGACGACAAATCTTATTGAGGTAAATGATTTCTATCAAGCAATTTCAACACCTTGGGGATATTCAATAAAAGCAGGGGAATATTTAAATTTTTTTACTCTTTATCATTTATCTTATTACTTCCCAGCATATCTTCTGATGATAAGGTTTTACATAATTACTAAAGATTCATTGAAGAAAAAACAGGCTCTTTTAATAATTATAGCACTTTTAATTCCAACAATTGGTGGTGTTTTTTTTCAAGGAATTCTTCCCGGCTTTTTTGGGTTTACGGCATTCCCGGCAGCAAGCCCTCTTGTCACTGTAACAAATATAATCGTCACAATTGCAATACTTAAATACAGCCTTACAATATTTAATCCTGTTTTACTATCAAATCTTGTTTTTCAGACAATGAAAGAAGGAGTACTAGGCATCAGTAAGCTTTTGGAAGTTGAATACCTTAATTTGGGAGCGAAAAAGCTTCTTGGGTATCCGGATGATTGGATATTGGGATCACATGTCAACAAATTCTTAAAAGATATGGTTTCTTACAATAGATTTATTGATGCAATTGCTAATTGGCCAAGTACAGAAACATTTATTCAAATAGAAGAAGTAAAAATTGCAACATATGGTAACAAAGAAATATTAGTCACTCTTTCGGTTTCAAAAATTGAGTCAGAAAACAAAGTTGTATTAGGATATGCGTTAGTACTATCAGATATAACTGAAATTAAACAATATGCATCAAAATTAATGAGACTAACCGAAGGTTTGGAAAGCGCAGTTTATGAAAGAACTAAAAAATATATAGCTGAAAGAGATAAGTTATTTTTCATTCTTTCGGGTATAAACGAAGCTGTTATAGCCTTGGATTTACAAAGACGAATAGTTATTTTTAATAAAAGCTCTGAAAAATTATTTGGCCTAAACGCATCTGAAGCGCTAGGCAAACCAGTTGGGACTATTTTAAAACTTTCAAGTGGTGAAAATACAATAACAGAGGATATTTACGCTCCAATAAGTATTCCCAACTATGAAGGAATATTGTTTCAAAAAACAGGATTAAAAATTACATCCAAAAATGAATTTTATGCCAACGTGATATCTGGTAAAATTAAAGAAGGTCAAAATGTAGGATTAGGATGTATACTAACTTTTCATGATGTAACTGCCGAACAAAGACTTGAAAAAACAAAAGTAGATTTTATCAATGCTGCTTCACATCAGCTTAGAACGCCTTTAACAGTAATCATAGATTATCTATCTGTATTTTTAAAGAAAAATAGCAATATTTTAAATGAGTCACAAAAAGATTTATTAAGTGTTGCTCTGTCTTCAGCAGAACGTCTAAACGCACTCATTGATAAGCTTCTTTATGTCTCAAAAATTGACGCAGGAAATATAATACTTAATAAAGAAAACTTCGACTGGGTTGAATTTATCAAAAACTCTTTAAGTGTTTTTAAAGATATCGCTATAAAAAAGCAAATTGATCTTTCGATAGAATCAAAAATGACAGTTCAGGAAGTATTTGCCGATAAATCGAAAATGAATGAAGTTTTATTTAATCTCCTTGACAACGCAATCGCTCATACACCAAATAATGGCAAGATAAAAGTATTTTTAGAAATGATAGATGGCTTTATTATTACTCATATAACTGATACTGGTGAGGGGATTCCAAAAGATGCTATTCCTCATATTTTTAATAAATTTTTAAATGTTTCAAGCACACTGGTTGCAGACCCTGTAAAAACGGGTGTTGGGCTATATATAACTAAATCAATTATAGAGATGCACAACGGAAAACTTTGGGTAGAATCAACTGTAGGCAAAGGATCAACTTTCAGCTTCTCCCTCCCACTTGTAATCTAGCTTACAATTTGCTCTTGACAAGTTATTTTTCACGTGCTAGACTAGTGATCTTTTGTTTTATCTATTTTAATCAACAAAAATCCACTTGGGGAAACTCCATTTTGGATTAATAAATTAAGTTAAATAAAGGTGTCTGCCCTTATGCATAAACCTATTTATTACGAGTACAGAAGGACTTGGGATAAGTCTAAAATTGTAAGTCTAAAACACTATTCAATTAGTATAATTTTGATAATTATATTAATTACATCGTTATTTTCATTTAAATTTGTTCCGAATATCTTTTCAAGTGTTTTTTCAAACTACCTTCTTAGCCCACTAGCCGATGAAAAAATAGGGTATGAGGTCTTTGGTTTTGCTCCATACTGGACTTTTCATAAATTAGGTGGGGTTGATTTTGATGTGCTTACTACTTTTGCGTATTTTGGAATAGATGTAAATGGAGATGGAGAATTAGACAAAGAAGGGCAAGGATACAGAGTTTTCCAAAGTACAAAAGCAACTGAAATTTTCAACCTTGCCCACAGCAAGGGAGTACGAGTTGTGTTGACAATAACACAAATGGACAACGACAACATCAAATCCCTTTTGGACAGCCCAAACAGTCAGAAAAAAGCAATAAAAGATACAGTTCAGATAGTCAAGCAAAGAGGAATTGACGGCGTTAATGTAGATTTTGAATATGTCGGAAATCCTGGAAAAGTTTATAAGAAAAAATTTACAAAATTTGTAACGGATTTGTCCAAAAAAATGCATGAAGAAATTCCCTCATCAAAAGTTACGGTCTCTGTTTACGCCTCAAGTGCCATTCACCCCAAGCTCTATGATATTGCAAGTCTTTCTAAAAATTCGGATGGTATTTTTATGATGGCATATGATTTTGCAACAGCAGGATCTGAAACTGTTATTCCAACCAGCCCGCTAAACGGACATAAAGAAGGAAAATATTGGTATGACGTTTCAACAGCAGTAGATGACTTCCTAAAAGTAATGGATCCTAAAAAACTAATCTTGGGGCTTCCTTGGTATGGCTATGATTATCCTGTTTCAGAGCCGCAAATCAAAGCGCCAAAAGACTATGGTTATTATACATATTACTGGTGGAAAGGATATAGATACTCTAGATTTATTGGGAGAGAAGGTGCCTCAGCACAAACCTATGCAAACGCAAAAGATTTCTTACCCAAAGAAATTGAAGGTTGGGATAATGTTGGAAAAGTTGGCTGGAGAGCTTACAGAGATACATCAGGACTTTGGAGAATGATTTTTCTTGATGATGAGAGGTCGCTTGATATCAAATACGAATTCGCAAAAGGTAAAAAATTAGCCGGGATTGGAATTTGGGCTTTGGGATTTGATCATGGAAAAGAAGAACTTTGGACACTTCTCAGACACAAATTCGGCACAAAATTGGCAAAAATATAATTATGGACACTATATTCTTAAAAATTGAGAAATTAAATTGGAAAGCATTCTTTATAGGTATTTTGATCGGAATCATAGCTATGACTTTTGTAAAAACAGGGAGTATTAATTATCTCTTAAACAATTTCAATTCAAAAAATCCAACCAAACAAAATAACACTCTTGATCAAGTTATCAAGAGATTGAAAACACAAAAAAATGCTTTTGTTTTAAAAACTCAAAAAAAAAATATAGTTTCAAATGCATAAGCGGACTCTTTTAGTATTCCTGCTTTTTCTTATGTTGTTGTGGATTTTGATACT
>CAYJRY010000007.1:8566-34196 GCA_964372855.1 uncultured Gammaproteobacteria bacterium
TATCCTACAGATATTTTCAAAATTTCAGAATATGCCTCAAAAATACCACCAACCAAAATCGGTGTTGTAGAAGGTGAATTAATGTCTGTTGAAGAACTTTTGAAGGCAACTCTTCTAACGTCCGCAAATGACGCAGCGCAAGTTATTGAAGAGGGAATTGAAAGAAAATACAAAGCAGATATATTTGAGAAGGCAATGAATGAAAAAGCAAGGTTTTTAGGACTTACAAATTCATCTTTTAGCAACCCTCAAGGTTTTGACAGTAGCAAAAATTATAGTACTGCATCAGACGTTGCCATTTTGTCACATTATGCATTAACACATTATCCATTAATTGCGGAAATAGTTAAAAAAGAGTATGAATATTTACCATCCAATAAGAATCATAAGCAATTTGATTTATACAACTGGAATGGGCTTATAAATGTATACCCAAATGTTTATGGGGTCAAAATAGGTAATACCGATGCTGCAGGCCGAACAACAGTAGTTGTTTCAGAAAGAGATGGGAAGAAGGTTTTGGTCGTTTTACTGGGAGCTCCGGGAATCTTGGAACGCGATCTTTGGGCGGGAGAACTTCTGGATAGGGGATTTGAAAAATTGGGGTTGCCGAAAATAGAACTGACACCTGACATGCTCGTCCAGAAATATTCTACTTGGAGATATTGGAATTAAATAGCACGGAGAATTTAAATGATTTAGACATACCTCTCGTAACTTTGGCATAGTTGGGGCTACCTATTTAAACACTAAAATTAATATCTTATAATATCTTACCAGTCATCGTAAGTCATCGACTTAATCTTGCTATGGCATTAATAAATCGATAGTATAAAATAGTGGCAACTTTTAGAAAATATAAATACTACTTTACCAAACCGAAATCCGCAATCGTTAAGGATCTTTTATCTTGGCTTCTAATTGGAGGTGCTGTTATTGTAGCAGCCAATTCTCCTTATTTTCTACATAATATTACTAAACGCTATCAAAAATGGAGAAAATACTCAAAGCATAAAGTTTCAGACACATTTTATCGACTCAGACGACAGGGATTAATAGATATTAAAACAGTTAATAACCAAATCTATATTTCCCTAACTCAGGAAGGTAGAAAAAGAGCAGGAATTTATCAAATCGATAAACTCAAAATTACACGACCAAAAAAATGGGATAAGAAATGGAGAATTCTCATGTTTGATATTCCGCAAAGTAAAAAGATTTCTCGTGAAGCGCTAAGGGGAAAATTAAAAGAATTAGGATTCTTTATGTTTCAGAAAAGCGTTTGGATTTATCCATTCGAATGCAGGGCGGAAATGGAGATATTACAAGATTTTTTTGGATTAACTCAAAAAGAAATGCGCCTAATTGTATCTGAAAATATTGGAGATGACAGTATGTTGAGACAAAACTTTAATTTATAATCTATCGAGTTATTCAAGCTATAGCATTGATAAATCGATTACGAAAAACTTATAAATTACTTTGACATATAAAGAGAATCGTACAAAAAGAATATACTTGAGGTAAATATTAGTTTTTGGTATACTGCGATATAGTTGCAAACACAAATTTGCGGATGTAGTTCAGCGGTAGAATGCTTCCTTGCCAAGGAAGAGGTCACCGGTTCGAATCCGGCCATCCGCTCCAAGCCACCCCTGTCTACATCAACATATAGAAAGTTACAAATAATTAGATAATATGGCCTTAGATGAAGAGAAGTATCAGAAAATAATAAAAAAGGATTTACATCCAACGGATAAAAATGATCTAAAGCATTCTACTAGGGATAAAGAGCATGATGTTCCTGAGGAAAATCTTCTTCATGTATTTATGGGGGAGGCAAGGTTATTAATTCCAAATACTCCAGAATATAGGCAATACGGTGGTTTAGAAACTGGCGCTCTTGCAAGTTGTACAGGGTTTGCTCTATATGTTCCAAAAGACAATGAAGCGATCTTAGGAATAGCGCACCTCGCTCCTTCGCAAAGTATTTATTCTTTTATAGAGAAGTTTACTGACCAGTTAAGAGCAACAGGAATAGACCCTCATCAAATCAAACAATCAGAAGGATTTATGGAGGTTATCCCTGGCAAAATAACGTATGATAAGGATAAAAATTTACTAAGAGACGAAACAGCACAATTTACAGGAGGGTTTAAAAAACAATTTCCAAACTTTAGAAGCTTTCCTTCAAATAAAGTAACGTTTTCTGTTTTAAGTGGACACTTGTCTTCACATGTCAAATTACTCAAGGATGGAAAGTTGGCAATTTTAGGGGAAGGTAAAGCATACTAAAAAATACATATATTAAAGTTTCTTCTCTAATTCTCAACATTCTACAGCTTGATAATAAAAATATAAATGCTAAGCTTCAGTCATGAAGCCTGTTACCCAAATAGATGAGTTTTGTTGTGGTGCTACGTGTGTTAGCAAAATCTGGATTTAGAAAAAGACTTCTCGGAAAACCTATCTACGCATTGTTGTCGAGCTGAAATTAAGAAATTAAAAATTTGCTATAATCATGATATGAGTAAAGTGGTCGTAATTTCAGGTGGAAGTGATGGACTAGGGAAGGAGATTGCCAAAAAACTTTTACCAAAAAATAAAGTTGTAATTCTCTCCCAAAGTAAATCAAAAACAATAAGTGTTGCAAAAGAACTCAATTGCGATTTCCAAGTTTGTAATGTTTCTCTCAGCGATGAAGTTAGAGCAGCTGTTAAGAATATTATTAGGAAATATAAGAAAATAGATTGTTTAATAAATAATGCTGGAGTCTGGATAGAAGGAGAGTTAGATTCGAACGACTATGAAGGAATAAAAGCAGTTTTAGATATAAATACACTTGGAACAATTTATCTAACAAAAGCTGTCATACACCATATGAAGAGACACCATAAAGGCCTAATTGTCAACATAATTTCTCAAGCAGGTTTACAAGGTAAGACTGAGAGATCAGTTTATACTGCATCTAAGTTTGCCATCACAGGTTTCACAAAATCCATTCAACCAGAACTTGCTAAATACAATATTGCAGTTACAGGGATCTATCCTGGAAAAATGAAAACAAAAATGTTTGAGAAAGTAGGAGTTAATAAAAAAATGGACGACGCTTTAGATCCAAAAGAAGTGGCAAAAACTATAGAATTTCTCCTTTCTTTTGATAGTAAAACGCTGTTTACAGAAATTGGAATAAAATACATAAATAATTAAAAAATGAGTATTGCCGATCAATGGATAATAGCTGCAGGAATTGTGAACGCGCTTCTTGCTATCGCTTTAGTCTTAATGTTTCGTAATTGGCCACGAAAAACCTCAAGGTATTAATTATTTGATTAGATTATCAGGTTACGCTGACAATTTCCCTGGATTGGAAAGGCTCATAGCCAAGAAGTAGGATGCATAACAGGCGGGTTGATCTGATTTGAACCGGTATTTTTTATAATTACCTTAATATTCTCACCAGTTGGATCTACTGCCAAGAAAACTTGTTTACTAACTTTTCCAATAAAATTCTTCTTATCAAAACTAATTGAAACTAGTAAATTATTATTTGCGGACCACCCCAATGTTGAAAGAGATGTATTCTTATCAATCCAGCTTATATTTTCATCTTTCAGGAAGGTTTTAATCTTTTTTAGAATGTCAATCTCTTCTCCATTTTCTAAATTTACAATCCTCATTTTTAAAGGGTTGGGGGTGTTATCGATACCATATTCACCGCCGCTAGCTAATAGATCATATTTGTTATCCCTTGATTGACCACGACTATAAAAAATATTGCTTTTATATGACCATTCTACTTCTGTATTTCCAATAAAATCTAATAAGTACATTTTGCCATCGCGGGCATAAAGGATTTTTTGATTATCCTGTAAAATATCATGAACTATCAGATTTCTTCCTTTTGTAATTAAAACGTCTTTGCCTTTTGGATTAATTCTATGCAGCTCACTTCCTTCATCACTAAATTTAACATAAAAAATCGAATCATCTATTCCAAAAAAAGCTTGTCCGACTTCATAATCATAAAACTTTTTTCCTTCCCATTCTCTTAATTCCTCTTTAATAGCAATTGATGGATAAATTATAGTTTTTTCTTTATTTGCAACATTGATCTTGATTAGATCTCCTACGTAATTCATCAAAAGATACTTACTATCATGAGACCAAGAAGGTTTGGTTGATATGGAAACTCTCTTATTTCTGATAATTTTATTCTTAAGAGGAATCGAATATTGCCCATCACCCTCTGTACACCTTATCCATATTTTTTTATCATCCTCTAAGTCATTTTCCTCTAGATAAGCAATCATACTTCCATCAAAAGATACTTTACCACTTGAATATCCATAAGCTGTTTTATCCCAAATTTTCGTTATGTCTTTGCCATCTTTAGAAACAATAAAATCCATCTGTTCTCCTCCTGCAAGTATTCTTTCTCGATTTACGGGTTTTGGGCATACTTTAAATTCCTCACGTCTTACAATTGTTTTATAATCTGCATTATGAAAAGTTCTAGGAGAAATTAAAAAATCTTGGCCTATGTTTATTAGAACAAATTCTCGAATTAAAAAAAGAGCGCTTATAATTATTATAAGAGAAACAGAATAAATTGGCATTTTCAACCTTTGTTTTTTAAATATAAAAAGAGTTACTAAAAAAGGTACTAAATAAGTAAAAATTAATGAAGCATAGTATACATTCTCAAGTAAAGCTCCATAAATTCTCTTACGAATTAAATAGACATATGTAGTATCAGCTATTAAGAAACAAATAAGAAATACAACCTGAAAAGGGATAAATTTTGCAAGATCTATATCTTTAAATATATATTTTTTCACTAAATAAAAAACAACATATGGAAGAGTTAAAAAATTGAACATTCCATAATAAATAGGGAAAATAAACCACATTAAGCTATCCAAACTATGTGTATCTCTAGATAAGCTGAAATATACAATAATAAACCCTAATACAAAGAAACAAAAATTAATTCCAAGAATTTTTATAAAAGTGAGAAAAGAAGGATTTTTATACCAATTGAGTATTTTTACAAGCATAATTTTTGAGAAAGTTGAATTAAACCAAATATCTCGTAAAATTGCAAATTAGGAGACTATTTCGTTCCCTCTGTCCAGGAGGAGAGGTATTTTTTCTGATCATTTGTTAATTTGTCAATAGAAATCCCCATTGCTGATAACTTAAGATAGGCAACTTCTTGATCTATGCTTTTGGGTAAAACATGAACTTTATTTTGCAGTCTTCCTTTGTTTTTAATGAAATATTCAACTGCTTTTGCCTGATTTGCAAAAGACAGATCCATAACTTCCGGTGGATGTCCTTCTGCTGCAGCCAAATTTGCGAGTCTTCCCTCACCAATAACATAAACTTTTTTCCCATTTTTCAAAACATATTCATCAAGAGATGGCCTAATTCGACGTTTCCCTTTTTTTATTTTTTCAAGTCCTGCCATATCTATCTCTACATCAAAATGCCCAGAGTTAGCTAGAATTGCTCCATCTTTCATGGCCAAAATATGTCTTGTTGTAATAATATGCTTATTACCAGTGACGCTTACAACAATATCGCAAAGGCCTTGATCAATTGCTTTATCTAAAGACTTAACTATGAACCCATCCATTGCTGCTTCCAATGCTTTAACTGGATCAACCTCAGTTACGATAACATCTGCTCCCATCCCGCGAGCCCTCATCGCGACACCTCTCCCACACCAACCATAGCCACAAACAATAAATTTCTTGCCTGCCAGCAAGACATTGGTTGCGCGTATTATCCCATCAATTGTTGATTGGCCTGTTCCATAACGGTTGTCAAATAAATGTTTCGTGTCAGAATCATTAACTGCAATTACTGGCAACTTCAATGCTCCTTGAGCCTCCATAGCCTTCAGGCGAATAACTCCAGTTGTTGTCTCTTCCGAAGAACCTATTATATTTTCAATAAGATCTTTACGTTTCGTATGAAGAAGGTGAATTAGATCACCGCCATCATCCATAGTAATCTGCGGATTAAAACCTAAGACTTTTTCTAAATGTTCGCTATAAGTTTTTGTGTTCTCTCCATGAATAGCGTAGGTTGGAATACCATAATCTTTGACTAAAGACGCAGCCACGACATCTTGAGTTGACAGTGGATTGGAAGCGCACAAAACAACCTTTGCCCCACCTTTTTTAAGACATAATATAAGATTTGCAGTCTCACTGGTTACATGAAGACAACAAGCAATTGTCAGACCTTTCAAGGGTTTTTTTCTTTCAAACCCATTTTGGATTTTTTTAACAACAGGCATTTGTGCTCCTGCCCATTCTATTTTTAATTTTCCGACACTTGAAAGTGATAAGTCTTTTACATCGTAGTTTTTTTGTTGCATATTACTACTGTCATTGCGAGCATAGCGAAGCAATCTCTCAATGGTATTGCCACGTCCTCGCTTAAGGCGAGTCCTCGCAATGACAAATCATTGATTTTCAAACACAATTTATAACTCTAGCAGACTCCCAAAGTTTTGTCTATACCTTTCTTTAAAATCTTTAATTTTAAACTTATGTTCTTGTGAGCCATAATTCTCTATTGCAAAACTTGCGACCGTTGCTCCCATCTGTCCACAGATTTTTAAATCAAATCCTCTTTCCAATCCTGCCAAAAAGCCCGCTCTGAAAGCATCGCCAGCGCCTGTGGGGTCAACAATCTTTTTGGGAATTGCGCATTTAATCTTATAAGTTTTTTGTTGAGTTTCAACAATTGCCCCTTTTTCTCCAAGAGTTGTGATAACTATTATCTTTTCAAATAATTTTTGCCAAGATTTAATTCTTTTCTTAACAACATTTATCTCATAATCATTTCCGATCAAATACTTTGCATTTGAAACACCTAATTCTAAATCTTTGTCTCTAACTTGAGTGAGTATAAATCCAGGATCAAACATATAAGGAATTCTAAGTTTTATTGCTTGTGTAACAAAAGACATTGAGCCACTTGTGCCCGATGGTCCTATCAATATCAAATCTTTTTTAGCATCAATATTTTTCAATCTTAAATCTTTAATCCTTTCTGCTGCACCATAAAAATATCCCCATATTTGATTGTCTTTCTTATCTGTCATTGCAAATCCTGTGGCTGTATAATTATTTTTATCTATCAAAACATAATCTGTTAAAATACCTAGTTTTTTAAATTCTTTTTTGTAATTATCAAAATCCAATCCCGCGACAGAAAAAAGTATATGGGCAGTTTTCAATAATCCTAATGTATATGAGACATTTCCTGCTGTTCCGCCACGTCTTCTGGCAAAATTATTTACTATGAAAGAGAGGTTTATTTTGTGAATTTGGTCGGGAAGAATGTGATCCCCAAACAACCCATCAAAATTCATTATGTAATCGTAGGCAATAGTGCCAGTAATTATAAGCATAAATGTTAGATAAGCATATATTTACAAACGTGTCCTTGTCAATAACATAGGATTATTCTATAATTGTAGGATAGTTGCGCGGTCGCGGCGCTCGCATGAAGATACCGCCGTCGCGCAACAACTAAGGGAAGATCGTTGGGAAGAAACCGTAGGTTTCCGTCCCAAGCTTTAGCTCGCCGAGGTAGCCAAGTCGGTCACGGCACCTGTCTGAAGAACAGGCTATCTCAGTTCGATTCTGAGCCTCGGCACATTTTCCTCCTTTCGACCTCACAGGTTGAATACTATAAGATTTAGATATTTGAAAATCTTAGGGATTTTTAGGTATAATTAAATTCTGATTACTAATCTATGAAGGTATTTTTATTTAATATCGAATACATGTCTTTTAATTTATTTTTGGCTTTGATTCCAGTTCTTTTTGGATATCTCATGCTCAAGGCTAAAAATTCAAAGCTTAAGTTGTTTTATGGATTTATTTGGTTGCTTTTTCTCCCAAATACAGCATATTTATTAATGGACATTATTCATCTTTTCGAACAATGGACAAAAGTCGATTATTTCTTCAAGATACTTATAATTTCACAATATATACTTTTATTATTCCTTGGGGTAATTACATTTATCTATGCAGTATATTTTTTCGAAAAAATGATTTCCAAAGCTAAAAAAGCCAGAAGTTTCGACGTATCTTTAGTAATATTTGTTTTAAATCTTCTTATTGGCTTTGGGGTGATACTTGGATATACTCAGAGAACAAATTCTTGGTATATTTTCACTCAACCTATTCGGGTAATAGAAGATACCCTTAACCTTTTGAATTCGCCTAATCTAATTGCAGCTTCTCTCGTCTTTGGAATTCTCGCAAACTTACTCTATTTCTACTTTTCAAGACCAATAATTAAAACATTTCGTGGTCGGTGAGGGATTTGAACCCCCGACATCTTCGATGTAAACGAAGCGCTCTACCGCTGAGCTAACCGACCTCTCTATAAGTTGTCGCGAAGCCGCGTTTGACGCAGTGGGTCGGAGAGGAGTTGAACCTCCACCTCTTGCGAGACATGCACCTCAAGCATGCGCGTATACCAGGTTCCGCCACCGACCCAGTAATTAAAATTCTACGTATCCCATTTTACCACAAATCAAATTGAAAATTCCAAAAAGATTTAAAGAAGATAAAGATCGAAAAGGTGGATTGTATAAATTTTAATTTATACCTTTTAATATTGAATTAATCCAAGGAGTAACAACATTTGGACTATCATGATCTATGATTGGCTTCGGACTATATCCTGTTATGTCTTCTACAAATTGCGTATCGCTTTTATCGCTAGAAAAAGTATACGGCTTATATAGTAAGTGGTTATTAAGGTCAAATATTACAAAAGTTGGCTCATTTCCTACTATTTGATACCCTATTTTTCCTTTTAAAGAAATATACTTCGCAGGCAATATCAAGTTCCTATTTAATAATTCAGTTACTTTATCCACTTCTGGATTATATGACATCTTACCGCTAGGATCGATATTTCCACCTTTAACTATCCAATTATTGTATCCAAAAAACGGATACCAATCACCCTCATTTTTTCCACTTGTTCCTTGAGAGGAAATATAAAAAGGTAAATGGATATTCCTCACCTTGGCTAGCACAAAGAGCCTCCCCTGCATAGCTCTAAAAATTTGAGCACCCTCGGATTCCAAAAGTGTTCCTTTTAATAATGGCTTGTTGATATAAATTCTATATTTTTTATCTTTCGTGGGCAATGAAAAATCAACAATTCCATTATCTAGCCTTACCAATTGACTATCTATAGGTAAATGCACAGATCCAAATTCGGTTTCAAGGTCGAGTCCTCTAAAACTCTTATCTAGCAGCTCATATTTTGATGTTTGAGTAATTACTAGAATTCTTCCTGTAGTTTCGTTAATAGTGATTCTTCTTACCGCGCTTGTATTTCCCCGCCTGCCTTCCCACTCTATGTCAATTGATTTACCAACTTCAATATCTTCTTGTAATTTTCCAAAGAGCAAATTTCCTACCCCAGCTTCCGATGCTTTCTCATTTAATATTTCTCTTTTTACTAATGCTACAGTCTCTCCTCTTTTGAAAAGAGATTCGTTCCTAATATGATGCTCATGTATAGATTGTGCTTCCATGTGCCCAGGGGGAGATTTGAACTCCCAAACTCTTTCGAGCACAGCGTTCTGAACACTGCATGTCTACCATTTCATCACCTGGGCATATTTCAATTTTATCAGAACCAAAAAAGCTTGACAACACCTCCAGAATATGCAACGATAATTATAGATGAGAAGGATTTTTGTCCTTATATCTTTTTTCATTTTCACACCAATTTTGATCTTCGTCAGCCTCCTTTATTTCCTATTCCTTACTTACCATCAAAACCAAAATTATACATACCATAGAAATACTATCCCTAGAGTTGCATTTGCCGCGCTTCCAACATCTGAAAACGTTTTGGGGACAAGCGTTATATCAAAAGACGCAAGGATTGAGTTGGTAAAGCAATTTTTTGAAAAATACAATTCACCACTTACTCCATTTGCTCAAAAAGTAGTTGATGAGGCGGACAAATATAATATTGATTTTAGGCTTATACCATCTATTGCCATGCAAGAATCCAATCTTTGCAAGAAAATTATCGCAAATTCTTTCAATTGCTGGGGATATGGAATTTATGGCAAAAAAGTAACAAAATTTGCTAGCTATTCTGAAGGAATTGAAGCTGTATCAAAAACTCTAGCTAAATATAATCAACAATTTGGCCTTGAAACGCCGGAAGAAATAATGACTAAATATACACCTTCAAACACAAACAATTGGGCTCAAAGCGTCAGCTACTTTATGAGCCGTCTCCAGTAGCCTCAATCCCATAGTAAAGGTATTGACAAACCTATAGTTATATAGTATAATACCCAACTAGATCCTAAGGTATGCTTTTCCAAATGCATACGTTAGGATTTTTTTGTGCACCATAATTTTTATCAAATTTTTATGAACAAACTTTTAATGTTAATAATTTCAATAATATTAGCTATATTTTTCCTACTTTTAACGAATAGGAGTATTTATGCTATGCAAACTGTGGGATCATCCGCCGCGCTTTTGAAACCTAAACCTAACATTTTAGATAATCGTGTCCAAATACTAAGAGGCTTTTTGGAGCAATTTAATTCTCCCTTAGTTTCAAATGCTAAAGATTTTGTAAAATACGCTGATTTGTATGATCTAGACTATAGACTTGTTGCATCTATATCAGGGGTGGAGTCAACATTTGGAAAATTTATTCCCTACAACTCTTATAATGGATGGGGATGGGGGGTATATGGTGATAACGTTATTAGATTTGCATCTTGGGAAGAGGGAATAGGAACAGTTTCTGAAGGTCTAAGAAAAAATTACATTGATAAGGGTGCGAAAAATGTTTATTCTATTGGTAGAATTTATGCGGCTTCTCCCACATGGGCAAGTCGTGTTACTTATTTTATGAATGAGATTGAAGAATATAGCAATAAAAAAACAATAGAAAACCTATCTATTTCTATTTAAATTTTGTATAATAATTCCGCTACCTGCGGACGTGGCGGAATGGCAGACGCGATAGGTTTAGGGCCTATTGATCGCAAGGTCGTGGGGGTTCAAGTCCCTTCGTCCGCACAACCTAAATATGATCTCGGCATTAAATAAACAACCTAACGGCACAATTGAGCTAACAATTACTATTCCTTATGTGGATGTCAAAAAGGCATGGGACGGCGTAGTGGATGAAGCAGTAAAAAATGCAGAAATCAAAGGATTTCGAAAAGGAAAAGCACCAAGAAATCTAGTTGAGGAAAAATTAGATAAAGAAAAGTTACGCGAAGAGACTCTAAAAAAACTTTTACCACAATCATACGCAGAGGCCTTAAAAACTCATTCTATAAATCCAATAATAACTCCCAAAATTCATGTTAACAAATTGGAAGATCCGATAAATGATTCAGGCAAAGACCTGCCTGCCAGCAGGCAAGGCTGGCAATTTACAGCTCTTACTTGTGAGAAACCTACTTTAAACTTAGGAAATTACAAAGATGCCATTAAAAAAGTCACTGCAAAAAGTAAAATAGTCATTCCTGGTAAACCCTTCGACCAAGCTCAGGGCCAGCCTCCAAAGTTTGAAGATATTGTAAAAGTATTACTTGAGTCTATAAGTATTTCTATCCCTGAAATTCTTGTTGATACAGAAACCGACAGACTTCTTTCTCAAACATTAGATGAAGTGAAAAAACTAGGACTTACCCTTGATCAGTATTTATCATCAACTGGTAGAAATCCTCAAAGCCTACGAGAGGAGTATAAGAAAAAAGCTGAAAATGATATCAAGCTGGAATTTGCTCTTCAAAAAATCGCAGAGGAAGAAAAAATTATAGTTGAGGAAAAAGAAATTGATGAGGCAATTACAAAAGCCAAAAATGAAGAGGAGAGAAAGAATTTGCAAGCCAATAGATATCTTCTCGCAAGCATCCTAAGACAGCAAAAAACACTTGATTTTTTGAAGAATTTGTGATAATGTGAGGCCAATATGACAACGTTGGCTAATACCTTATCTAGATCAATTAGGAAACGATCTAGACCAAACAAACAATACGCAGACCAAATAGAAATGCTTCGCGGTATTCCTGGTGGAATTGTGCAATCAATAAAAGATTCGGCAAAAAATACAATTGATGCAAAGCAATGGGAAACTTATTTAGGGTTTGGGAAAGAAGAAAAACAAAAGCACAAACGATTCGGAGAAATGCGACCAGGTGAAGAAATCGATTTAAGATCTGTTTACAAAGAAGAGGAAGAAAAACAAATACCCAATCTAGATATTGCTCCTAATATTGATTACTTCAGAGATATTCGAAACTTCGAAAAAACTGCGACTGTAAAACTAAATAGGGAAACAAATAGTAAAATTCAGGAAATATTAATTGAGCTGAAAAAACTCGTTGCGACAACTCAAGAACTACAAACGCAATTCAAAGATGTTGCAGTTACTCAAACCGTAGTAAATCCAGGAAAATATCATGAATCATTTTTTGAATGGCTTTTATCAATTGTAAAATCAGCCAGGAAAAAAGTAGAGGATTCAGGCGCATGGCTTTCGGCAATGCAGTCTAAAAACTCCAAAAAATCATATTATTGGAGAAATGCTGATGAAAAAGTAGGAGGGACATCATTCCAGCTGTCCAGTGAGCGCGTCGTCGCAACACAGGTGGGTTAAAAATATTTTCCCTCTTGACAAACAAAATTTTTTATTGATAAAATCTTTATATACCAAAATGAATTCGCAAAGACTTTTAATCAAGATTCTCCTTATGAACCCGTAAAGGGCGGAGAATTTCTGTTGATTAAAAGCAAAACAGTATTCCCGCCAAATTGGCGGGTTTTTTTATGGTTGAAAAATTTAGACCAACAACTGAATTTACAAGACAACGTTCGCTTCCAATAATTACAGAAAGAGTTGATGGGGTAAATGTTGGAAAAATAACTCTAAGAGTGGAGCCATTGAATTTTTTTCAATCTACAGAAGCGTTTGACACTCTTTTAAACTCATTGAACGGACATAATCATAGTAACGAACAATTAAGAAAAAATTTAGTATTTCATTTAATTCATAATGCGGCAACTACAAAAAATCCAATTACTCACGAACGTGCTGTTTCATCGTATTTTACTTACGATCCAAATTCTGAACTAGTTATCATAGAATGGGGAACAATTGATCTTAAAAGCGGAGACGCAAAATTACACACATTTCTTAATCAAAGTATTAACTTTACAGAACGTATTAAAAGAGGTATGAGAATTAGCTCCGGGCACCTAGCAAAATTGAAAAAAACAAAAGGATATATTGCTTTATTTGATAATCTATTTTCTCAAAAACCAAGATCCGAAATAAGCCCTCAACTTAAAAAGACAATTAATACCTTGCATCTCAACGGTATAATTCCAATCACCGCAGATGGGTTTGTCCAATTGCCAGTATTTTAATTTCTTGTTATAATTGCCTAACAAACGGGCTCGTAGCTCAGTTGGTTAGAGCGTTACATTGACATTGTAAAGGTCAGAGGTTCGACTCCTCTCGAGCCCACTTTAGTCTTACTATGACTAGAAATGAGGCTTATAGGCTGCTCAATAAATATCTTAAGAATCCTAACCTTATCAAACATTCTCTTGCATGCGAAGCTGTTATGAAAGCGCTTGCCGAGAAATTAGGGGGAGACGAGGAAAAATGGGGAATTGTCGGCCTTTTACACGATATAGATTACGAGATAGCAAGAAAAAATAACAAGCTTCACAAACACGGGCTTTTAATTTTTGAAAAGGAACCAAATAAAATTCCAGAAGATATTGCGCATGCGATAAGATCACATAATTTTGAAAATACAAAAGTCAGTCCGCAAAACCAAATGGATTGGGCAATTACGTGCTGTGATCAACTAACTGGTCTTATTGTGGCAGCAGCCTTAATCCATCCAGATAAGAAACTTTTTTCATTAAGGCCTGAATTTATAATCAAAAGAATGAAAGAAAAAACTTTCGCAAAAGGTGCCGATCGAAAACCGATCTTGATGTGTGAAGAAAAGCTCAGTATTCCTCTAGAGGAATTTGTTAAAATAAATCTACATGCAATGCAATCAATAAGTAATGATTTAGTATTATAAAATAATGAGAATTTTAGTTATAAAAAGTCATAACACCACTCCTCATCTAATTGAGAAAATTCATATCGATAAAATTAAATCTTTAGATAAAAAACTTGAAGTAAATCTAATTCCTTTCAATTCCAAAGATTTTGAAAAATATTTTAAAAATACCGATATAATAGCGACAATTATAAATGTCCCATCAATTAGAAATGCTAAAAACCTCAAATGGATTCATTCATTTTCAGCAGGAGTAGATAAGCTTTTGACGCCAGAAATAATAAACTCAAATGTAATTGTTACTAATTCTGCTGGTATACATGCTACTCCAATTGCCGAACATGTTCTTGGCTTTATGCTTATTTTTACTAGGAAGTTTTACGAGACTTTCCAAAAACAAAACATGAAAATATGGTCTCCAAATCAAGACATAACAGAACTAAAAGGAAAAACCGTTCTGATAGTAGGACTAGGTCATATTGGAGAAGAGGTTGCAAGGCTAGCTAATGCTTTTGGAGCAAAAACAATTGGCGTTAAGAAAAATTTAAACAGCAAATCCAAATTCGTGTCAAATCTTTATGGTTTGGGACAATTAGAAAAAGCTCTTTCTTATTCTGATTTTGTAGTCTTGTGTCTTCCTTTAACTAATGAAACTCGCTATTTATTTAATATAGAAAAATTTAAAAAAATGAAAAAATCGACAGTTTTAATAAATATCGGAAGGGGCGAAGTGGTAAAAGAAAAAGACCTAATTAAAGCATTGGATAAAAAAATTATTGCTGGAGCTGCTCTTGATGTGACAGGTGAAGAGCCATTACCTCAAAATAGTAAGCTTTGGGAAATGGAAAATGTAGTTATAACTCCACATCACTCGGGATGGTCAGAAAAATATATGGATAGGGCAATAGATTTATTTTGCATAAATCTAAAATCTTATCTTGCAGGCAATCCCTTACCAAATCTCGTTGACAAAAAATTGGGATATTGACACACGACTTTATTGATGTTATTCTATAAATATAAAATGAGAAAATTAAATTTTATTTGTTGCAGAACCACAACTACTCCCTAAGGAGGTTGTAGGCATTCTGTATCGATAACCTCCTGAAAAGGAGGTTTTTTTATGCAGATCTTGTCAAGCGAAGCCACGTCTGACGTGGCGAAGCGAGACTTAGTGCTGCATAATCCTCCAACAAGCACTCCATGAGCCGCGCTACGAATAGTAGGTAAGGCGAATGGTAAAGTTTGGGAGGATGTAAGAAGGGAGGTGAGAATATGTTAAATAAAGAAAAAGGGCCAGCGCGACTCGACGAGATTGTTGACAAATTAAGGATGCAGGGAGTCAACTTTGAAATTAATTCACATCCTGATATTTTTGATGGAAGGAAAGGCATAATTTATTCTCCTAAAACAATTAAATTTGAACCTGCTGGGCAACTGAATACTCTGGAAAGATTTAATTCTTTATTACGAAAAGAAGGTGCTGTAGTATTCCCAATTCGAGAATCCCACACAGGGGAGATAAAGGAGCTTAGGTCTTATCAGAGAAGAGGGGCAAGATCTTTTGCAACTTTTACTATTGTACAAAAATAGCTGCTCTTGATAAAATAAGTTTAAATGAATAATGTTAAGTTAAAAGACCATCGCCAAATTGGGCAAGAGTTGGATTTATTTTCTTTTCACGATATTGCTCCAGGTGCAGTTTTCTGGCATAAAAAAGGCTGGGATATTTATCGTCTTCTACAAGACTTTATCCGTGATAAGCTTTCAAATGCTGGGTATCAAGAAATATCTACCCCTGTAATGGTCAAAAGCGAACTTTTCAAAAAATCAGGACACTGGGACTTTTACCACGAAAATATGTTTAGTCTAAACATAGAGAATGAATCCTATTCCCTAAAACCTATGAATTGTCCTGAAGCATCTTTGGTCTTTATGACAAAAACAAGAAGTTATCATGATTTGCCTTTGAGGCTATCTGAGTTCGGAATTTTACAACGCAATGAATTATCAGGAGTATTGGGCGGACTTTTTAGGGTCAGGCAATTTGCAATAGATGATGCACATCATTTTGTCCGTCCGGATCAAATAGCGGATGAGATACATACTCTTCTACTTTTGGTTGTTGATTTCTACAATACTTTTAATTTTAAACCAGAATTTTATTTTTCAACCAAACCAGACAAGGCAATGGGAGATCCCAAACTTTGGGAAAAGGCAGAGAATGATTTAGAAGAAGCCTTAAAAAAAAGTAACGTTAAATACGGCATAAAAGAAAAAGACGGCGCTTTTTATGGACCTAAAATTGATATACATATTAAAGACTCCCAAGGAAGAGATTGGCAGCTTGCGACTATTCAACTTGATTTCCAAATACCAGAACGCCTTAAACTCGAATATATCGATAAGGATTCACTTGCAAAAAGACCAATAATTATCCATCGAGCTATATTAGGATCTCTGGAAAGATTTATCGGAATTCTAACAGAGCATTATCAGGGGTTTTTTCCTTTGTGGCTATCACCTCAGCAAGTTATGATCTTACCAATCTCAGATAGACATGAAAAGTACGCAAGAAATATAATAGAAGTACTTAGAGAGAAAGAAATAAAAGTAGAGGGAGACTTCAGAAATGAAACACTTCAAGCAAAAATTAGAGATGCCACTTTGCAAAAAGTTCCTTATTTAGGTATAATAGGAGACAGAGAAATATTAAATATCAAATATCAAAAATCAAAAATTGCCGTAAGAACCAGAGATGGAAAAGATTTGGGACAAATGGAAATTACACAATTTTTACAAAAGTTAAAAGAAGAAATTGATAAGAAGATTTAGTAAGAAAAGACAAGACACAAGACGCTTTTATAGAGTTAATGATCGCATATTTGCAAGTACGCTTAGAGTTTTGGATGAGAAAGGTATTCAAATTGGAGTTTTTTCTCGATTTGAAGCGTTAAAAAAAGCGAAAGATGCGAGGTTGGATTTGGTGGAAATTGCGCCTATGGCAAATCCGCCAGTTGCTAAGATAATTAACTTTAAGAAATTTTTATATCAAGAGCAGAAGAAGAAAAGTGAAGAGAAGAAAAAAAGTAAGGTATCTGTTACCAAAGAAATAAGACTTGGCCCTTTCATGAACGACCATGACCTTCAGGTAATGATAAGGCGTGGTAATTCATTTTTGGAAAATAACGACAAAGTCAGATTAATTGTAAAGTTTTTCGGACGTCAAATTGCGCATCCAGAATTTGGACAAAATATTTTAAAAAAAGCAATTGAGGGTATGTCTGAGCGGTCAAAAGTCGAAAGACCGCCCCACTTTGAGGGAAATCAATTAATCGCGATATTGTCGCCGCAAAAACAAACACAAACTGCCAAAAATACAAATGAAGAAAAAAATTAGAAATTCTATTGCTAAACGGTTTAAAGTCACCAAAACAGGTAAGGTGATGTTTTCGCATCAATACAAATCTCATTTGAAGATTCACAAATCCGGCTCACGTCTTAGGCGTCAAAAAGAACCAGGAGTTCTGAAAGGAAAATTCGCCAGAAAAGTGAAACAAATGCTTGGAGAAGCTTAATATGAGAATTAAAAGAGGAGTTGTCTCTAGAAGAAAACATAGAAAAATCTTGGAGCTTGCGAAAGGTTATATAGGATTAAGAAGTAGGGCTCAGAGAAAAGCTCATGAAGCGATACTTCATTCAGGAGCTTATGCTTATCACGGAAGAAAATTAAGAAAAAGAGATTTTAGAAGTCTTTGGAACATAAGAATTGGCGAAGCAGTTAGACAAAATGGAATGTCTTTTAGTGTATTCATAAATAAATTAAAAAAATCCAAAATTGAACTAGATAGAAAAATATTAAGCGATCTTGTTGTAAATGATCCTAATACTTTTAAACTCATCCTTGACAACGTAAAGAACGCATGATATTATAATTTTAACAATGAAACAATTTTACAATATAATAAATTTTGGTTTTTATTTTACCTTCGCGTAAACGGAGGTTGAGTTTATAATCTCAAACACAACCTCCAGCGATGTACCAAATGGTACGTCAAAAGCGGAGGTTTTTTTGTGTTTTAAAAGGAGGTGAAAAATATGTCTGTTGAAAGAAGAGGATCTGTTCCTAGATCGCAAAGAACAATTTCGAATGCAGAAAGACGACAATTAAGAGACATGTATCGTGTAGGAGCAATAAAAAATGGTGAAGATCTAACACATATTAAAACCCTTTCTGAAATAAATACAAACGGTCAAGTAAATAAAACTATCGATCAATCGTCTCTATAATAATATGAAAATAGGATAGTTTTGTGCTATTCTTAGAGTATGGAAGAAGAGTTGATGCAGATAAAGAATTCTGCGGTTTCGATGATAATTGAGGCAGAAGATCTTAAAGAACTAGAGGAAATAAAACTTCAATTTTTAGGTCGTACAGGGAAGCTAACTCTTGCATTGAAAGGGATTACAAAGCTACCAATGGATGACAGGCGAGAAGTTGGAAGCCTTGCTAATGATATAAAAAGGATAATTGAGGAATCAATTATAGATAAAATTCATACCCTAAAACAAAAGATAAACAAACAAAAAAAAGAAAATATCGATATAACTATCCCCGGAATAAGACCAAATATCGGCCATCTTCATCCATTAACTCAAGTACTTTATGAAGTGATTGATGTTTTTAAGGGAATTGGATATCAAGTAGCCGACGGCCCAGAGATAGAAACAGACCATTATAATTTCGAGATGCTAAATATACCCGCCGATCATCCAGCAAGAGATACCCAGCAAACTCTTTTTTTGGACACAAGAGACAGCAAGGTAACCCCCGCAGAGTTAATCTTAAGAACACAGACTTCAAGTATGCAAGGAAGAGTTATGGAAAAAGCTTCACCTCCGTTAAGAGTTATAGTTCCTGGAAAAAATTTCAGATATGAGCAGGTTGATGCATCTCATGGATTTGAATTCTGGCAAGTAGAAGGATTTTTGGTCGATACAAATGTAAGATTAACTGATCTATTCGGTACAATTGAATATGCCATAAAAAAATTGATGGGGGATGAAAGTAAAATAAAATTTGCAACAACTAATTTTCCATTCGTTGAGCCGGGAGTTGATACATACATCAAATGCACAGTTTGTAAAGGTAAGGGATGTACTTTTTGTAAATACAGCGGTTGGAGTGAGATTATGCCTGCTGGAATGATCCATCCAAATGTCCTAAAATCCGTAGGGTATGACAATCAAAAAGTAAATGGATTTGCTTTCGCAATAGGATTGTCTCGCCTAGCAACACTCAAATATCAGATGGACGACCTGAGGTTACTAACGAATCCTGATTTAAGAATACTGAAACAGTTCTGACAAGTTCATAGTTCAAAGTTAAAAGTTACAGTTTAAAGATTAAATTTTTAATTTTTAATTGTAATTTTTCACTTTTCATTTTTAATTTTTAATTTACTTATGTTGGCGCCTTTATCTTGGTTAAAAGAATTTGTTGACATAACTTTACCTCCTCACGAATTAGGCGAAAGACTAACTGAAGTGGGGCTTGGTACTCAAAAGATCACAAAAGTGGATGATGACACGATATTTGAATTCGAAATTACTCCAAACCGCCCTGATCTTTTATCAATAATTGGAATTGCTCGCGAGATCGCCGCTATCGAGGGAAAAAAGATCAAGCTAAAATCCAAAGATATTATAATACCAAAAACTCCAAAACTTCCCATAAAATTAAATCCAAATTACAAGTTATTTCATCGCTGGACAGGAATATCTATTGAGGATGTTACTATCAAACCATCTCCCGAATTCATATGTGATCGGCTTATAAAATTAGGTCTTAGGCCAATAAACAATATTATCGATATTACAAACTATGTGATGTTCGAGCTAGGAATTCCTCTTCACGCATTTGATTACGATGAAATTAAAGGACACCAAATGACAGTTGAACTATCCAAGGGAGGAGAAAAATTTACAACGGTTGATGAAAAAACATACCATTTACCAAAAAATGCAATTATTATTAAAGATAACCAAAGGGTAATTGATCTTGCGGGAATAAAAGGAGGACTTAATTCAGGAATCAATAATAAAACAAAGAACGTATTTCTTCATGTTACAATTGATGATCCAACTCTTGTTAGAAGAGCATCTATCGCACTAAGCCTCAGAAGTGATGCGTCCGCTATCTACGAAAGAGGTACTGACAAAGGCGGTACTATCGATACGTTAAAACGCGCCGCATTCCTAATTCAAGAATATGCAAATGGTAAAATAGCAAGTAGTATTTATGATCTAAAAAGTCAAGAAATCAAACCATGGAAGTTAAATCTAAGAATTGAAAGATTGAATAAAATTCTTGGAATTGAAATTCCAGAGAAAAATGTGACTAAAATCCTCGATTCACTGAACTTATCGCCCATCATCCACAAAGATATTATTGAGTGTATAATCCCAACTTACAGAAATGATCTTAAAATTGAGGAAGATCTTATCGAAGAAGTGGCCCGCCTTTATGGATATAACAATTTTCCAAAATCGATTCCCCTTGGTGAAATTCCAACCAAAAAAATTCCACATTTTAGAGATTTTAGACTTGATGAGATGGTAAAAAATATTTTTACATCTTGCGGATTTTCAGAAATCTATACTTATAGCCTAATAAGCGAAGATGATTTAAAAGGTGTAAGTTTAAATCCTGATCATACACTTAGGGTTGATAATCCCGTAAGCCGCGAGTTTGAATACCTAAGACCCACTCTTAAAACAAATCTTCTGAAAGCTCTAAAATTAAATATACATAACTTTAAAAATATAAATCTTTTTGAACTTGGAAAAGTGTATATTGGTAAAAACCTAAATGAAGCAAGGGAGAAATATTTCCTTTCAGGTATATCAAACTCAAAAAACTATCTTGAGATAAAAGGTATTCTTGAATACATTTTTGATAAATTTGGAATAAATTTGGATGCAACAAAATATATTGATGTATTGGATGATAGTATATTCTTTGAATTAAATTACTCGGAAATTATCACTCAATATAAGCTGGACAAAAAATTCAAACCTCTTCCTAAATATCCGCCAATTATTGAAGATTTGGCAATAATTGCAGATGAAAAGATAAAAACCTTTAAGATAATAGACGAAATAAAAAAGCAAAGCCCTCTAATTGTAAATGTAAGTCTTCTTGATATTTTTGAAAACACAAGAACATTTCGAGTTATCTATCAACACAAAGAAAGAAATTTAACTACAGAAGAAATATCTAAAATCCGAGAGAAAATCCTAAAAAATCTTAAAGAAAAGCTACATGCAATATTAAAAGAATAGAATGACCGAAGTATTGCAACCTATAATTCCTGAAGCATCTTTGGAGTTAATTGAACCCACTCGAAAAGTTGTACAAATCGCATTGAAAAAAGTGCGTGAAGGAACAATTAGTAACTCAGGAAAACAGACAATAATATTAAAAAATAATACTGCTCGTAAATTGTATAAAGTCACCGATGTAAACGTAATTCGGATTTCAAATAAATTTGAATCTAAAGGATCGTTAGAAGGCGGACTTTTCATTAATGAGTTTGCGGTAAATGAAGACGGATCGGTAAATAGAGGATTAGAAATCCAAATTCCAAGAAGTGTAGATTGCGTAAATCCACAAAGTATTTTTCTATTGAGAGGATTAAGTCCAAATTATATGAATCAATTAGCAAACGAACTCTTATCAACGACTAAGGTAGACTAAGGTGTGGGGCTTGGGGTAAATGTCGGAGTTGGTGTTAATGTTGTCTGTGGAGAAGGCGCTGGAGTAGGAGTGTCTGAAACAACTCGAGTTGACTGTACGGTTGGCGGATGATACAAGGGGTCATCTTTGTGATTTGCAATTAACCACTCATCAATTCCTTCCTGCCAGCGATTTCTTCCATCTCCCGATATAGGATCATTTTCAGAAAATACAATAAAATCACGTACGTCGTATTCATTTTTATCAATTTCGCTTTGACTTGCTAGCTTATTGTTATCAGCCTTTGAAACTTTAATTTTTTTGTAAATTGCGCTTTCACTTCTTGGTTCGGTACCTTTAATAAAATATTCAGTTCTAGTTGGTTGGACCCCATGCGGCAATCCTCCACCCAAAGCATCAACAGTTGCGGCGATTACATTTTCGGGCTGTTCAAATTCAAGCGTTGGCTTTCCTTTCAACGCCTCTAGAATTATTCTTCTCCAAATGGGCGCTGCTCCGGTAACACCTGATGCAACATTGCCCATAGGAGAATTGTCATTATTGCCAACCCAAGTTAAGACTAATATATTTCTCGTCCAACCAATAGTCCAATTATCCCTTTTGTCATCTGTTGTTCCGGTTTTTACGGCAACTGGACGTCCTGGTATATTTAAATAACTATTTGGCCCAAAAGTCAAAAGCCTCGCGTTATTATCCGATAGAATATGAGAGATTATAAACGCTACTTCGGGAGATATTACCCTTCTTTTGGATATTTCTTTTTGCTCAAATAAAATTTTTCCTTTTGGATCAGTAACTTTTAAGATCGCAACACTATCGCTTCTGTATCCCTCATTAGCAAAAGCAGTATAAGAGGCGGCTAGCTCAATTGGCTTTACTTCTCCTCCTCCCAAAGTAAGAGACAAACCAAAACGTTTCATATTGGCCTCAGTTGGAGCTAAAGTAGTAATTCCCATATCATATGCTGTTGTCAGCATGCTTTTCACGCCTATCTGTGCGAGAAGTTTTACAGCAGGTATATTTATTGATGAACCCAAAGCAAATCGAAGTTGCAATGGTCCGCGAAATTTTAAGTCATAATTTTCAGGTATATAATCTTTATTAATAGCATCAAAACTTGGAAAAACTGTTTTTGTATCCATAATTAAAGTAGATGCGCTAAACCCTTTATTCAAAGCAGTGGCATAAGCAACTGGCTTTATTGAAGAACCGGGCTGACGAAGGGATTGGGTAATTACATTAAACTGCCCTTCATCAAAAAAGTCTTGACTTCCAACGAGTGCTAGAATTTCACCAGTTTTGGGGTCCAAAACAACACTTGCTCCATTGCCAACTTTAAGGGACTTTGCTTTCTCAACTTCTTCTTTCACTATTATTTCAGCTTTTTCTTGCAGTTTGTAATCCAAAGTAGTAGTAACTTGCAGCCCTCCCTGTTCAACGAAATTCTCTCCAAATTGCTCAATTAACAAATCTTTCACATAAAAAGAAAAATGCGGCGCTTTTATTGATTGATCTTTTACAAGAAATTTAACTTTAGGCAAAGCTTCGATAGCTTCTCTTTCTTGTTTTTTCGTAATATACCTATCTTCGTGCATTCGCCTAAGAACCTCCTTTGTCCGACCAATATAAGCTTTTGGGTTCTGCCCAAATGGCGAATAATAAGAAGGTCTTTGAGGTAAACCTGCAAGAATAGATGACTCAACAAGACTTAAATCTTTTGCTTTTTTCCCAAAATATCGCTCAGAAGCTGCCTCAACTCCAACAGCTGTACCGCCATATGGAGTAGCATTTAAATATAATTCCAATATTTGATCTTTTGAATACTTTCGATTTATCTGTATTGCTAATATAAATTCTTTTATTTTTCTTGGAATTGTTCGCTCAGGAGAAAGAAGTGTATTTTTAACAAGCTGTTGAGTAAGAGTGGATCCTCCAGTAATTCTTCTATATAAAACCGCATCTTTTATTGCTCTAAGATATCCCCAAATTGAGAATCCCTGGTTCTGATAAAAATCTTTATCTTCAATCGCAATCGTTGCTCTCTGAAGATATTTTGGGATTTTATCCAGTGTTACGTAAGTTCGATTTTCGTCCTGGAAAATATCATATAGTAATATACCGTTTCGATCATATATTCTTGTTGACTGAGGAAGATTTGCAGCTGAGAGTTTTTCTGGAGTTGGTAAATCGCGTCCATACCAAAAAAATAATATTATGGTTAAAATAAAAAGTCCAATTATCCCAAAAAAAGCAAGCCTTGATATTTTGCTGTATACGAAAATCTTCGAGTTGTATCTTAGGTCTCTTCGCCTTCTTGATCCACCGTAATAAAGCATGCAGATATTATACAACTTTGATCGCTTAATATGCTATACTCGGGCTATGGATAAGATTGAAGAATTGTTGACAAGGGGGGTTGAGAAGATTTATCCCTCAAAAGAAGAATTAGAAAAAGTTTTAAGAGGTGGTAAAAAATTGAAGCTTTATCAAGGATTTGATCCAACAGGAATTCAATTACATATCGGACACATGGTTGGACTTCGAAAATTGAGGCAGTGGCAAGATCTCGGACATCACGTGATTTTTCTCATAGGAGATGGGACAGGATTGGCAGGAGATCCTTCAGGCAAGTTACATGCTCGAGAAAAATTCTTAAACCAAGAAGAGCTTCGTAAAAATGCCGTAGATTATATTAAACAGGCAGGAAAAATTGTAAAGTTCGATGGGGAAAATAAAGTTGAGATTCTTTTTAATGGAGATTGGCTTACAAAACTAAAATTAACTGATATCCTTGAAATTGCGGGACATTTTACTCTACAGCAGCTCTCTGAAAGAGATTTATTTAAAGATCGAATGAGAAAAGGAGAGGATGTTAATCTTCGTGAATTCTTGTATCCACTTCTTCAAGCTTATGATTCCGTTGCCATGAATGTAGACTTGGAGATTGGAGGATCAGACCAAACATTCAATATGCTTTGCGGAAGAACTTTAATAAAACAAATGAGGAATAAAGAAAAATTTGTTATGACGACTCCGCTTCTTACTGATTCAAAAGGAGTAAAAATAGGCAAAACTGAAGGAAACGTAATTGCTCTGACAGATAAACCAGAGGATCTTTTTGGTAAAATAATGGCGCTTCCAGATGATGTCATCTTAAAAGGTTTTGAATACTTAACTGATGTATTAGCTGATCAGATTAAAAATATCGAAGATAATATTAAAAAAGGCGAAAATCCAATATCTTTCAAAAAACAACTTGCTTTTGAGATTGTCAGACAACTAAATACGCAAGAAGTTGCAAAGGAAGCACAAGAAAGTTTTGAAAAAACAATTCAAAAAAAAGAGACACCAAATGAGATACCGGTAATTGTTGTTCCGCAAACATTCCGATCTGGAGCGACTATTACTGATGCGCTAGTCGAATTTAAACTTGCTCAAAGCAGAGCAGAAGCTAAAAGGCTGATTCAACAAGGAGGAACTTCTGTTTATGGCGAAGTCGCTAGAGATCCTAACGCTCCATTTATTCCGGAAGATGAAGGAGTAATAAAAGTAGGTAAAAGAACATTTATCAAAACAACTAAATTTTGCCAATTCCCTTAATATTCAATATGTTCTTATTATAGGAGATGATGAAGTAAAGAAAAAAGAAGTTAAGATTAAAAATATGAGAACTGGAAAAGAGATAAAGATTAAAGTTAATAATTTAGTAAAATACCTCAATAAAATTTAAATTAATTTATTGA
>CAYJRY010000008.1:0-34020 GCA_964372855.1 uncultured Gammaproteobacteria bacterium
ATAAATAAAAAGTTGCTTAGGAGATGGTATATAGCAGTAGAAAATGATTTTTTTGTGATGACATATCTAGGGACCCTTAAAAAGCTCCTTAAAGACCAGCTACTTCAAAAGGTAATCAAATTTCCAAGCAAATCTACTGACCAGGTTAGAGCTTTGAGCTTTCTTAGCAAAAAGATGTATGAAATTCAAGAGCTTTGGAACGCTGTTGAGGCCAATGATGTAGAAAGCTTTAAAAAACAATTGCCACATTACAAGGAACTAGAAAACTTATTAAATCGATACTTGCATTTATTTGGCGGGAGATTCGCCAATGAGCTAAAACTTGAATCTGTTGGGGTTGACGAGGATACCACAAAGCTGTTTTCAGTTTTAAAAGCATATCGAAATTACGCACTGAAAACGACCTCTGTGTCCACAGAGGAACTCAAGTTACCATTTTTTAAAAAAGTTATTGTTAATTTTATTTTGGGTAAGTTTAAAAAACATGCTTCTTTGCGAGAAGAGTTTCGTTTATTGCGTTCAAATACATTTGGCATGGCAAGACGTTTATTTAGGCGAATGGGGGCAATATTAGCTGAAAACGGAGTGATAGAAAATCTTGATGATGTTTTTTATCTTCAAATGGAAGAGTTATTTGATCCAAAGGTTCTGAAGAATAATAATCTTGTAAAGATAGTTAGTCAAAGGAAGAAAGAATCTGGTTCATATAAATCTATTAAGCCTCCAACTCATTTTGCAACAGTTAATAATTTAGCGCCAAATGTGGAACAAGAAACAAAGTTTGAGGGCAATACTATGCATGCTAGTTCTGCTTCTCCTGGAATAGTTAGAGGTAGGGTTAGAGTATTCAAAGATTTTTCTATGCCTGAAAAAATTGACTTTGATATATTGGTAACCTCTCATACTGACCCCGGATGGACATCCCTTATTGCATTGTCTAAGGGTTTAATTATCGAGCATGGCGGGGTTTTATCACACGCATCAATAGTAGCTAGAGAATTAAATATCCCAGCTGTAATTGGCGCTCGAGATGCTACGGAGGTCTTAAAAAATCACCAGCTGGTAGAAATAGATGGATCAACAGGGTTAATAAAAATAATTTGACATGAAAATTACAAAATATAAACCTAATAAAAGCCTGTTACCTGAGCTTATAACTCTTATTCAGGATAAATACAAAGATAAAAAGAATTTTGACTATTTCTTTTCAGACTACCAGAAGGCGTATAGTTTTTGTGTGGATAATGAGAATATTTTGTTTATACCAATTGCAGCCTTTAAAAATGAGCAATTGATTGCTCACATTGCACTTATTAATGATAGGCGTTTGCCTAAAAGCGAAGCATTTTTTGGATTCTTTGAAATACAGAAAGATATAACAGTTCTTGAAGAGATTTGGGAATGTTTATTAAAAGAAGCAAAAAAACAAAATATAAAAATTCTTAAAGGTCCTGTGAATGGTAGCATTTGGCATCAATACCGCTGTATTAAAGAAACTGATGAGTCTGAGTACTTTAAAACGGAACCAATAAGTGAAATCTATTATTATGAATTACTTTCTCAGATGAAACCAGAACGTGAGATATCTTATTACTCAGCTTCTAGAGAAAAGTTTGACAAGGTTATGAGAATAATACATGCTGGATTTGAAAAGCTTGCTACAGCAGGATTTGAGATTAAAAAAGTAAAAGATGTAACCTTTGAACAATTGCATGCTATAGCAGAGATTTCCAGAAATGTATTTAGTAAAAATAGCTGGGGGTATACTGATCTTACTGAAAAGGAATTTTTGCAACTCTATTCTTTCGATAAATTACAACAGCATCTTAATAACCTCTATTTATTGTTGAAAGACCAACAAATTATTGGATTTTGTGGGACAACGACAGAAAGCGAACAAATCCTAATATTAAAAACTATTTGTATACTTCCAGAGTGCCAAGGATTGGGTTTAGGTAATGCTTTGGTATATCAGATCCATCTAGACGCCCAAAAAGCAGGTTTTAAAAAGATGATTTATGCCTTAATCCGAGAAGGTAATCAAATCAAAAATTTCCCAAAAGATGATACAGTGATCTTTAGACGATACGCAGCTTTTGAATTTAGAATTTGATAATTTATGAATTTAATTATTTTTTTGATTATTTCAACATCCTTGCTATTAATTGTTGAGATTATAAAGCGGAAATTATCGCTTTCTTCTAGTATAACCAGGAAAATAAGCCACATTGGCGCAGCTTCCATTGCTGCTGCTTCTCCACTTTTTCTGGATAAATATTTAATAATTTTTGCTTGTCTTGGTTTTGCTGTGGCCATGTTTTTGTCTCGCAAAATATGGCTTTTTTCATCAATACATTCAGTCAAGAGGAAAACATTTGGAGAAGTATTTTTACCACTTGGAGAAGGAATATCAGCTGCAATTTTCTTACCACAAGCAGTTGGAGCTTTTCAGTATGGGGTTTTGGTAATGGGTCTTTCGGATGCGCTAGCTGGTTTCGTGGGAGAAAAATATGGCAGACATAAAATTAATATTTTTCATAGCAAGAAATCACTGGAAGGGTCTTTAACCTTCTTTTTTACTACAATAGTTTTAACTTTTATTTTTATGCCTAGTTTTGGATTTCACTTAATTTTGATACCTCTTGCGCTTGCCACAATTGAATTAGTATCAGGGTATGGTATAGATAACTTAGCAATACCAATTTTAGCCGCCCTTCTCTTACATTTTAGTAATAACTTGCTATAATATGCTCTCACTATGTCTTTAGAACGTCGTGTATTTGGACAAACACCCCCGCGAACTGATTATCATCTACCCAATAACGAGAGACTACAATCTTATGTTGATAATGTTGTCCAAACAGGAAGAAAGGGAATTATTAAGCCTGGGGAATTTACCGATCTAACAGAACACCTCGATGCTAATAAAGCAATAAAATCTCTTCCGGATGGACTTTCAGAGGATGATTTTCTCAATACGCTAAGACTTTCTTTGCTAACGGAATGTGCGACAGATACTTACGGTCGTCTATTTACGTCATCTGCACGGAAATACGATCAACCCTGGCTTGGCCAATTTACAGAGGTAGTCTGGGTACCGGATGAACTTATGCATTATCTTCCTTTTAAAACCATGCTTATGCAACTTGGATATTCTGAGGATGAACTTGATAAAGATATAAAGGACGCGCAAGAAATTGACTACGTTCATGAGGCAGGTACGACTCCAATACACTTAACAACATTTGGAACTGCTCAAGAGTATTTGACAGACAATTGGTATGGACTCCAGCGTAAAATTTTGCGGGCAACAAGTCCAGAAGCTGCGCATATGGTTGCTCGTGTTAAACAAAGAGAAACACTGCATACAATATGGTATCGTGACATGGCAGCATTGCAAATAGAAGAGAATCCAGAACTTGTAACTCATGTAGCAGAGACATCGCTAAGATTCAGAATGCCTGGTAACCAAATAGTTCCAGATTTACAAAACAAAGCAGAAGATTGGATTCCTTTTATGGGGGCAGATTTCATAAAAATGAAACAGGATTTAGTAAGATTAATCACTCTAATTACTCAAACCCCTCAAAGAACTGGAAGGTTGGTAATGGAAGTAGCAGAGCAACAAGGTGTTAAATTTGGTCCTATATCCATTAATCAAGTCAACGCAGCTATGAATAAATTTGGTGGTGCAGGGTATGGATTGATAGGCGAGGCTTTAATGGTTACTGCTGGTGTTAAAGGCCAATTTACCGAACATGAACGAGGAGTAGTGAATAAAATTAGAGGCGTAGTGAGAATTTGGCTTGCAGATGAGATCGATAAACGATTAGTATCCAGAGCCATTCCTATTAAAAGCCTAACATTACCTTCTTACCATTAGTGTCAAAGTTTTCCTTTTTAGAATGAAACATAATGGCGATTACCTAAGATCTAATGTTTGAGATTTATAAATCAAGTTTTTTGGCTTTATAATTACCTGCCTTTCCCCTTTTTCAACATATCCGGCATCAATGCTTTGAAATTTGTGTTTTTTAATTATTTTTTGTGCTTTAGAAACATCCTTTTCTGGCATAAAAATAGCATAATCCATGCCCATATTGAATGTTTGGTACATTTCATAATCTGAAAGATTTGCATTTTTTTGTATGAAAAGAAAAATCTCTTGGGGGTCAAATATTTTTTCAATAATATAAGTATAATTTTGACTTGATCGCATTATTTTTCTCAAACCATGGCCTGTGATATTGGAATTATAATGGATGTCAATATCCTCCTTTAACAAATCTTGAATAAGAGGCGCATAAATATTTGTTTTTGTAAGTAGTGCTTCTCCATACATTTTTCTCCCGCTGAGCGGGATCTCGCTTCGCGAGACATTTATAAGTGTCGCATATCCTTTGGGAAGTTTTTTCGCGACCGCGCGAGCAAGAGATATTCCATTCGCATTAACGCCATTACTTTTTAATAAAACAATTCGATCACCTACTTTTAACTTCTTGTCAATTATTAAATTTTTCTTAGGCTTTATTATTCCAACTGCAGATCCTGCAAACTCTGAAGCGCCTTTAATAACAATTTGTTTCATTGTAGCTGTTTCTCCCCCACCCCATGAGACTTGGGCTATATCACAAGCTTTTTTCCAGCCAAAAATCAAATCTCTAATTCGTTTTTGATCATAAAGCCATGAATTATCTTCAATTACCCAGTATGCATGTACTACCAATGGTTTTGCTCCTACAGTTGAGAGATCATTAATAATTGTTGCAACAGTATCATGTGCTACTGTGTCATAGTAAGTTTTACTAGTTATCTTTCTCATCTCATCTGCGATAAGATTTTTGGTCCCCAAACCTTCGATAACTGAGACCATATAGAAATTGCCCAAATCCCAAACATAGGCTGATTCGCCTCGAGTATCTGAGATTTCGGGAAAACCGTGTTTTTGTAGATTTTTTGCTGTAGATAAAGCAGCTTGTTGAAAGAGTTTTTTTATCGGATCTTTTGTCTCATAATTATCCCCTACTTGAGAGTAGGTAATTGTCTTTTTGTTCATATACTTTTAATATGATTAACTGTTAATTCATCAAAAGTATCAATTATTAAATCTGCACCTTGTAAATCTTTTCTTGTATGAGTTGTAGTTATTGCAACGCATTTCATTCCAGCCCTTTTTGCTGCCAATAAGCCATTTTTCGCATCTTCAATTACTACACATTTATTAACAGGAGTATTTAGTTTTTGAGCAGTTAGTAGAAATATTTCAGGATCTGGTTTTCCAGCTAATACATCGTCTCCTGAAGAAATAACTTCGAATTTATCTTTAATTTTCAATGTTTTAAGAACAAGATTTATAAATATACGAGGAGAAGCTGATGCAACAGCTAACTTGAATCCGACACGATGAGTTTTCTGAATGAAATTAATAACTCCTGGAACAGGAGTAATCTTATTGTCTTTAGCGATATCTTGTTTAATAAGATTCCATTTCTTGTTTCTTAATTTATTGATATCTGTAACAACTTTATGTTTTTTTAAAATGTCCTTAATTACATCTATATCTCGCCATCCAGAATATGTTCTAACAATTTCTTTAGGAGAAATATTTATTCCTATCTCGGACAGAACTTTGCTTTCTGCCTGGGACTGAAGTTGTGTAGTTAATGTAATTACCCCATCCATATCAAAAATTATCGCCCTCATTTTATCTTTTTTCATAGTTAGTTGAGTAATTTACCTTACAATGTTAGCATAATCTAGACAGAAATGGTATTCTTAAAAAGAAAGGAAAAAACAAAGAAGTGACTATTCCAGAAATTTTAAACGAAATTTATATTAGAGGAATGATCATGTTATCAGTTGTATTCATTTTCATTCTTATAAATGCCTACCCTACTCTTCGCAAATACTCAAACAAGAAAAATAAAATAGCCAATAGATTAAGTTATGACCTATGTCGTATTATATTTCTTGCCTTTTCAAATAGGATTTCACGATGATCTTTTGGTAATTCAGCAGACATCCACCCACTTTTATAAACTGTTTTAGGTGGATTTGCGTTAAGTTCACCTAAAGTTCTCGTAACTTTATTTATAAACTCATATATTTCTGGTTTAAGTTTTCGCGGTTGTCCTTCTATCATAATAACCTCCTTTCTTTAAAGATTTTTTATATACCTAATCATATTTTCAAAAATTGGCAAGCCGTGGGGCCGAAGGTCCTGAGCTTGCCGAATGGACATTCTTCTCCAATTTGGATGCTGCTCAACTCTTACGAATCTCTCTGGGTGGGGCATAAGGCCTAAGACCCTTCCTGTTAGATCTGTAATACCTGCAATTGCATTTAAAGATCCATTTGGGTTTTGCGGATATTTTTGGGTGGGCTTGTTTTTCTCATCAATATATCGGAAAACAACTAGGTTGGATTGTTCAATTTTTTTTAGTGTCTCACTATCTGCAAAAAGTTTGCCCTCGCCGTGAGCGACTTGGAGGGAGATAGAATTATTGTTAAATTGCTTCATTGTTCCATTGCTATTTAGGAATGCACATCTGGAGTTTGGTTCTATTTTAAGATTTACCCACCTACACTCAAAATGTCTGGAGTCATTGTTGGTTAAAGTTGCTCTCATTTTTCCAATTGTATCAAAAGGAAGTATACCTGTTCTTATCAAGACTTGAAAACCATTACAAATTCCAATTATAAGAGTATTTTTTCTATCAATAAATTTTTTAAGTTCTTCCTTAAGATACGAAGTTAGCTCAACTGCTAAGATTTTACCAGATACAATATCATCTCCGTATGCAAAACCTCCTGGAATTGCAAGAATGTTATAGTTTTTAAGATTTTCATTTTTACCTCGAAGTTCGTTAATATGGACTATTTTAGAATTACCTCCTGCTAAATTAAATGCAAAAGATAATTCTTCGTCGCAATTTGTCCCATCAGCTTTTAGAATTAATACTTTGGGTCTAGACTTCATATAAAATATGAAATATCAAAAATTAGAAATTTTATTCTTAACTAAATATTTTCCACATAGGTTTTTTCCATGAATTTTTCAAATCTTCAAGTTCTGCTGAGAAAATTTGTTTTTTGTTTTGAAAAACATCTAATGTCTTTTGATTCTGAGTTTTGCCTAAAACAAAGTGTGGAATATTTTTAAAGAGCTTAGAAGCGATTTTTTCGTTTTCTAATTCGACGATAAAGCAGCCAGAAGTCTCGTTGAAAAGAAAATAATCCAACCGATCCACCTTCGAGGAGCCCCTTCGGTCGCCTCGAAGGTGTTGGGAAACGACCCCTTCGAGGTGTATTTGTGCGCCCATGTTTCCACCTACGCACATCTCAAAAATAGCAGTAATTAACCCTCCTTCGCTGATATCATGGCAGGATAAAATTTTTCCATCTTGAATCCCATTATAAATAGCGTTTAAAGTTTTGGGTAAAAGCATTAAATTTACATGAGGAATGCGTCCACCTTCCAGGAGTCCATTCGGCCACCTGGAAGGTGTTTTCAGTGATTCAAAATATATTGACCCAGCCATTCTTTCTAAATCTTGTTTACCGATTAAGACAAGGATTGAATTTGCTTTTTTAAAATCGGAAGAAACTGTTTTTGAGACATCAGGAATTTTGCCAAAAACAGAAATACACAAAACTGGTGGAATTTTAATAACTGTTCCGTCTTTTCCTTTGTAGGTTGAAGACAGGCTATCTTTTCCGGAAATAACTGGAATTTTTAGTAACTTCATAAAATCTACAACTGCATCAACTGATTTATCCAAAGACCACAAAGACTCTTCATCAGGGTAAGGCCAGATGTAATTGTTTATTAAAGACGCATTTTTATAGTCTCCTCCGACTGAAACATAATTTGATACTGCCTCAGTTGCCGACCAAATACTTCCCCAATATGGATCAAGTCTTACTAAGATGGGATTTAGCCCATGAGAAGCAATCATTCCATAAGGTTTGTTAAGTAAAGGTCTAATAACTGCTGCATCCTGAGGTCCATCACCAAACTCTCCGCTAAATGGCTGAAGAATATTTGTACCTTGGACTGTATGGTCATATAGTCTTACAATTGGTTCTTTGGAACAAATATTTCCATGAGACAAAACTTTCTTCAAAATATTTATCCATTGCTGTTCGGTTTTCGGCATTTTTGCAAGGTTCCACCTTGACAAGAGCGGAACCTTTCCAGAATTTGGACGAGTCGCGGTCATTTTGCGTTGGGGAAGTCCTTTATGTAAAAAGTTCATATCAAGATTACAGACAAGTTTTTTTCCAAAATATACTTTTAATTTAGAGTCATTATCAAATGTTCCTAAAACTGAAACTTCAACATTATATTTTTTGCAGACTTTCTTAAACTCTGATAATTTCGATTTTGAAATCGCAAGTATCATTCTTTCTTGAGACTCTGATAGCCAAATTTCCCATGGAGATAGTCCTTGATATTTAAGCTTTGCTTTTTTAAGCTGCACAGAAACTCCAGTATTTCGTCCCATTTCTCCAATTGCTGAAGAGAGTCCTCCACCGCCTGAGTCTTGGATTGCTCTAATGAGGTTTTTATCACGAGATGCCAATATTGCATCAAAAGTTCTTTTTTCCTCTATAGCATTTCCTATTTGAACTGCTTGAGAATTGACTGTTATTGTTTTTTCAGTCATAACACCCGATGAAAAAGTCGCGCCATGAATACCATCTCTTCCAACACGCCCACCAATACTTACAATTAAATCACCTTTTTTTGGATTTCCAAGTTGAGCATATTTTTTGGGAAGAATTCCATATGCCCCAACCAAAACAGTTGGCTTTGCACGAAAATCATCATGAAAATGAAATGATCCATTGTTTGTCGGAATTCCCATGCGGTTACCATAATCTTTTACTCCCCTGACTACTTGTTTTAGAATATACTTAGAGGGTAGACATCCAAGAGGAAGTTTATTAGAATTTAAATTGGGATCTGCCAGACAGAATATATCAGTTGAGATAATTGTTTTTGCTCCTCGTCCTGTTCCAACAATATCTCTAAAGACACCGCCACTTCCTGTCATTGCTCCGCCATATGGTTCAATTGCTGATGGGCTGTTGTGGGTTTCTCCCTTCCCAGAAATTGCAAAGCCATCATAAAAATCCATCACTCCTGAATTATCTACAAATGCAGAAACAATATTTTTTTTATGTTTTAAGGCTTCTATTTTTAATCTTTCGATCAAAGGTTTTTTTTGTATTCCATCAACAAAAAGTTTTGCCTTAAACGTTTTGTGGCCTGAGTGTTCGCTCCATGTTTGAGCTATTGTTTCAATTTCACAATCTGTTGGATCTTTTTTAATTTTTTTGAAGTATTCTTGAATAACTTTCATCTCCTCAAGATTTAAAAATAATTTATCACGGGATAGTTCTAGAAGTTCAGCATTATTCATTCTTCTTATTGGAATTGTGGAGGTTTTTCCTGTTAATCCTTTTATAACAAGAGTTTTTGGTTTTTTAGTAATTATTCTTTCTACCATTTTGTTAATGATGTTTTGAGCAACTTTAAGTACAGTTGTTCTATCAATATTTCCATAAAATCCATATTCCCAGCTTGAGTCTGCAGCAATTAGATTTATTCCTAAGTCCTTTGCGGCTTTTATAATTGATGTTACTTCGGGGTTCATGACTCCCTGTTTGTATCCTATTTCTATTAAATGGGGAGTATCGGTTATAAGAGGTTTGTCTAAAGATGAAATTTGGGTTAGATCTTCACAAAATAAGTTGGCTTTTAAAACTTGAGCTTCTTTTAAAGTAATTCCTTCTAGTCTATAAACTTTTGATGTTAGAATTTTTTTAACTCCATTTACTCCGAGTGATTTGATTTCCTGCAAAACTTCCTCTCCCTTAAGATCTTTATATTTCTCCCCTACTCTAATTATATGAATCATATATCATTTTAAAAATTTTAAATTATTTTTGATTCTTTTTTCAAAATCAATATTATTATATTTTTTGAATTCTTGTTTTGTTAGTTTTTCGTAGATAGATATGTAACGCTTGCTGACTTGTTTGACAAGACTATCTGGCATTTTTGGAGGAATACCGGCTCCAGCGTATCCATGATTTTTGTACCAGATTCTTAAAAATTCTTTGTCAAAATTTTCTGGCTCTAAACCATTGGAGAATCTTTTTTTATAAGTTTTTTTAATCCAAAAACGAGAAGAATCAGGAGTATGAATTTCATCAATAAGAATAAGTTTACCATCATAAATCCCAAACTCATATTTTGTGTCAACCAAAATAAATCCTGATTTGTCACATATTTTAGTTCCTCTATGAAATAGTTTTAAAGATATTTTTGCCATTTGATCATAAATTTTTTTAGATACTAATTTTTTTTGAAGAATTTCTTTTTTTGTTAGTCTTTCATCGTGACCAAACTTCGCTTTTGTAGTTGGAGTTATAATTGGCCGGGGGAGTTTTTGATTTTTCCGAAGACCATCTTTGAATTTAATACCATAAATAATTCTTTCTCCTTTTTCATATGATCCCCAAATTGAAGTTCCTGTGACTCCAGTGATATATCCTCTAACAACCATTTCTATAGGAATTAACTTAGCATTATTTACAATCACGACATTTGGATCAGGAGCGGAAATTAAATGATTTTCAATAATATCTTTTGTTTTTTCAAACCAAAAAAAAGACAGTTGATTTAAAACTTGTCCTTTGTAGGGAATATATCCTAACATTCTATCAAACGCAGAAATTCTATCTGTTGAAATTAAAATTCGTTTATCAACCAGAATATAATAGTCACGAGTTTTTCCACTATATTTTTTCCCAAAATCTTTTAAATCAACAGATTTAATGATGTTCATTTTTTAAATATTTTTTATAGCCTATTTTTTCAAGATTTAAAGCTTTTACTGCGACATTATCTTTTAATTTCTTTTTGTATTTAGATAATTTTTTCTGCAAAAATAAATCCTTTGTTCCTAAAATACTTATAGCAAGAAGGCCTGCATTTTTTGCACCATTTATCGCAACTGTTGCAACTGGAATTCCAGGCGGCATTTGAACTATGGAAAGAAGAGAGTCAAGGCCATCCAAACTTTTTGTTTTTATTGGTACTCCAATTACAGGAAGGGCAGTCAAAGACGCAACCATTCCAGGAAGGTGAGCTGATCCTCCAGCTCCTGCAATTATTATTTTTAAACCGCGTTTTTGTGAAGACTTTGCATATTCATACAAACGCTTTGGAGTTCTATGCGCTGAAACAATAGTTAGCTCATAAGGAATTTTAAACTCATCCAATATTTTTGCAGCATCAGACATTACTTCTAAATCTGAATCCGAACCCATTATTATTCCAACAAGAGGTTGATTGTTGTATTGTTTCATTGTTAAATTGTTAGCATTTTTCTCGCTTGATTTGCCTTTCGTAAGCACTCATCAACCGAATTTCCCACCACTGTAATGTGTCCCATTTTTCGTTGTGGTCTTGATTCGCGTTTTCCGTAAATATGTAAGGATACTCCGGGAATTAAAAGCGCTTTTTCAATTCCTCTTGGGAAGCCGTTTCCATGATTTTTTCCTAAAATATTTTTCATAACTACAGCTTTTGTAATAATATCAGTTGAACCAAGGGGAAGTCCGCAGACTGCTCGAATATGTTGTTCAAATTGGGAAGTAACAGATGCTTCAATTGAGTAGTGTCCAGAGTTGTGAACTCGCGGAGCTATTTCATTTATAAGTATTTTGTTATCTTTCGTTAAGAACATTTCTATTCCAAATACACCTCTTCCTTGTAGATAGCTAACTGTTTTTTCAGCTAATTTTTTTGCTTTTTCCTGAAGTGCTTTTGATACTCTTGCTGGAGCTATTACTGTATCGCAAATATTATCTTTGTGAATCGTTTCAACAGTCGGATATGATTTAATTTCTCCGTTTTTTCCTCTTGCAACCATTACTGCCAATTCTTTAATAAATGGAACAAATTTTTCAATGTATAATTTCCTGCCTTTTAATTTCTCAAAACCTTTATTAATATCTGATTTTTTCTTAATCAGAAAATTTCCTCTTCCATCATAAGCACCTTCTCTCGCTTTTAATAAAATTGGATAACCAAATTTGTTTATATTTTCTTCAGTTGGATTATCAGGAATTTCTGTAAACTCTGCTGTTGGGATTTTATTTTCTTTTAAAAATATTTTTTGTTTTAGTTTGTCTCTTATTATGCTAAGAGTTTTTGGATGTGGATTTACTTGTTTTCCTTCTTCCATAATTTTATAAAGAACTTTGTCATTTGCAAGCTCAATTTCAAAAGTTATATATTCAGATTCAAAAGATAGCTCCTCTATAGCTTTTTCGTCTTTAAAATCCGCAATAATTTGTTTATCCGCTACTTGTCCTGCCGGGCTTTGGGGAGTAGGATCGATAACTATAACAAAAAAGCCTAGTTTTTTGGCAGCAATTGTCAGCATTTTTCCGAGTTGCCCTCCGCCAATAATACCAACACAAGGAGGTTGATTCATATTCTTTTTAGAATGCTTAAAAAATCGTGACATTTTTTTGGGGCAAGACCAACTTGTCTGTCGATATTAAGCAAATTTTCTATTTTATCTTTGTAAATAAATTTATTTATTAATTTGTCTTTTAATATAAATCCAATTAAAGGATTTTCTCCATTTTTCTCTAATTCATACCAAGCCTTCATCGATAGAAATCTTAGGCGTTCGTGTATCTCTTGTCTATCTCCCCCGTTTTTTACAGCTTCCATTAAAATCGTTTCTGTTATTGAGAATGGCCCAAATCTATACAAGTTATTTTTGATTTGTTTTTGGTTAATTAATAGACCTGCAAGTACTTTTTGGCTTACTTGTAACATTTCGTCTATTGCTAAAAAAATTTCTGGTAAATAGATTCTTCTATTAGCCGAATCATTAAGCGTTCGCTCAAGTAACATATTTGAAGCGTTATGCATTGAAACTCCTAAGATGTTAAAAACAAGCGTCGCAAGAGAACAGATTTTTTCAGAATTTATTGGATTTTTCTTAAAAGGCATTGCAGATGAACCAACCTGCTTTTCACTAAATGGTTCTTGCCATTCGAAAATTCCACTAGATTGCATAATGCGGACATCAAAAGCAAATTTATGTAAAGTTTGAGCAACTCCAGAAAGAAAGCTAGATACAAAATATTCAATTTTTCGAGGTGTAACTTGAGAGGATATTTCAAAAACATCTATTCCTAAATTCTTCATTATTTCTTCTTCCATTTCTGTCACTTTATTACTGTTGCTTAATAAAGCAAGGTAACTTGCTGAAGTACCAACAGCTCCTTTAAATCCTTTGCCTTTAAACTCATTTTTGACAAAGTTCAAGAGTTTAATATCCATCAAAAGATCTTGAGCATACAGACAAAATCTATATCCTAAAGTTGAAGGTTGCGCAGGCTGAAGATGTGTAAATGCCATACAAGGTAAATCTTTATATTGTTTTATTTTTTTAGATAACTCTCTGAGAACTTTTTTAATTTTTTCTTCAATTATAATAAGCCCCTGTTTTATTCTTAAGATATCAGCATTGTCTTCTATGTCCATTGATGTGGCACCTAGATGAATTTTTCCACCTCCTTTTTTTGCATATGACGCATACACTTTTATTTCTGCCATGAGATCGTGGTGAATTGATTTTTCTATTTCATGTGCTTTGTCAATGTCAATTTTATCTTGATATAAAATTAAGTCATCTAATTCTTTTTTTGAAACAAGGCCATATTTATACTGCGCTCTTGCCAACTCAACCCAAATTTTTCTCCAAAGTTTTCTTTTGTTAATTTCTGACCAAATATATCTCATTTCCTTGGATCCATAACGCCAGGTAAATGGGGAAAGGTAAGTTGAATAATCAAAATTTTTCATATAATAAACTTTTCGATTACATGTGCAAGTCCATCTTCCTCGACAGATGGCGCAACATAGTCAGCAATTGTTTTTAAGTCAGGAACCGCATTTCCCATCGCGACTTTTAACCCACAAGCCATAAGAAGTGGGAAATCATTATATCCATCTCCCACTCCTATAATGTCGTGAGTTTCTATGTTGAGGAGTTTTGCAACATGAACAATCGCATGTTGTTTAGTTGCTGATGAATGGTTTATTCCAATATCTATCATTCCATTTATCCAAGAGGGAATTTTATGTATATATATCGTTGGAATATGAGATAATCTTGTAACATATTCATCAGCTTGTGTTGGCTTGAGCTTATGAATCCATAGCTGAAGTGGGTTTTTGGGCTTGTATCTTTGGGTAACAACAATGTCTTTTCCATTATCATAAACAGTTAACTCTATTGGAGATGAATTTAAAAGTTTAGTAACTTTGTATACGTCCTCTATTAGCAAAGGTTTTTCAAGTAAGAATTTTTTTGAAGTAGTATCAATAATTTGTGCCCCTCCAAGAATAATCGATGGACCAGATAGCTTAAGATGGTTAACAATATGTGAAAGTAAAAAATAAGGACGGCCAGTTGCAACCCCAATGTGAATTAATTTGCTTGCTTTAGAAATAGAAGCAGTTACTTTTTTTGAGGGCATGCCGCTTCTTTTATTTGGAATAAGTGTTCCATCAACGTCTAGAATAAGGGCTTTGTATTTTTTTTTAAATTTTGATGATTTCATTTCTTTGGGCTCCTGTTGAGACATATTTTATTTTAACTCCAACCAATTTTTCTATTTCTTTTAAATAATTTTTTGCTTGAAGAGGCAAGTCTTTATATTTATTAATTCCTCTGGTGCTTGTTGACCATCCTTTCATTGATTTGTAAATAGGTTTTACTTTTGAAAGAATATTTGTGTCAATATCAAAATAGTTTATTTTTTTACTACCAAGAGTATAATGCGTTGCGATTTTGATATCTTTAAATGAATCAAGAATATCAAGTTTTGTAATTGCTAATTCTGTAAAACCATTTATTTTTGAGGCAAATTTCAAAAGTTCTATATCAAGCCATCCACACCGTCGGGGTCTTCCTGTGGTTGCTCCAAATTCTCCTCCTTCAATTCTTAGCTTTTCACCAATTCTTCCTAGAATTTCTGTTGGAAAAGGACCCTCTCCTACTCGGGTTGTATATGCTTTCGCAACTCCTATAACTTTTCTTATTTTGTCAAATGGTATACCTCCTCCTGCGTTTACCATACCTACCAAACAATTAGATGCTGTTACATATGGATATGTCCCCCAATCGTTATCTAAAAATGTTCCTTGCGCTCCTTCTAGAAGAATTTTTTTATCACGAAGAGCTGAATAAATTATAGGAGTAGGCTCTTTAATAAATGACTTTACTTTTTCCAATAAATCAAAAAATGTATTTTCTATTTCTTTTTGAGAGAGAGTAGGTGCGCCAAGTGATGTTAAAATTTTGTTTTTTATAATAAGCTGAGTTTTTAATTTTTCTGAAAAAACTTTTTTATTTAATAAATCACTAAGCCTTATGCCATTGTAACTTACTTTATCAGCATAACAAGGACCAATGCCACGTCCTGTTGTTCCAGTTTTTAATTTACCTTTTAGACTTTCTAATTGCCGATCTAATATTTTGTGATAAGGCATAATTAAATGGCATCGTGGAGAAATAAACAGTCTATTATTGAGATTTATTTCATGTTTTTTAAGAATGTTGATTTCTGAAACTAAAACTTCTAAATCAACTATAACTCCATTTGCGATAATTGCAATTGATGCTTTATTGAAAATTCCAGACGGGATAAGATGCATTGCAAATTTGCCGTAATTATTTATTACTGTGTGGCCTGCGTTATTGCCTCCATGGAAACGAATTATAAAGTCTACGTTTTGTGAGAGGTAATCAATAATTTTACCTTTCCCTTCATCTCCCCACTGAGCACCAATTATTACCTGTAAAGCCATAGAAGATTAACAAAAGCTATTGTAAGACTTGAAAAAAAGAAATGCAATGACTAAAGTGATAGAATATATGCCAGACGATTTTATCGTCAAGGATCCTATGGATGAAGTTTCGCAGATTAGAGAAAGAATTGATATAGTTTCATTTATTTCAGAATATATACCTCTTAAGAAAATGGGGAGGAATTTTAAGGCAAATTGTCCTTTCCATCAAGAAAAGACACCTTCTTTTATTGTTTCACCTGAGCGGCAAATTTGGCATTGTTTTGGAGGATGCAGCAAGGGAGGAGATGTATTTTCTTTTTTAATGGAATATGAAAAATTGGAATTTGTTGAGGCATTAAGAATTCTAGCCAAAAGAGCAGGAGTTGCCCTTCGCGAATCAGCTTATCAGAAAGGGGTATCATCGAAAAAGGAAAAAATTTATGCTTTAAATAGACTTGTCGCGGATTTTTATAATTTTGTATTAACAAAACATAAGGCTGGGGAAAAAGCCTTATCTTATCTTCTAAAAATTCGCAAAATTGATGAAAGACTAATTGATACTTTTATGATTGGGTATTCTCCAAAAGATGGTGTATCTTTATCTAATTATCTTATTAATAAAAAGAAATTCAAACAAGAAGATCTGGTAGAAGCAGGTTTGGCATTTTATAGAGGCCCTTCGGCAAGCTCAGGGCAAGCACGAGTGCTTGATTTTTTTAGAGATAGAATTATGTTTCCTTTGATAGATCATAGAGGCAATGTTTTGGGTTTTTCAGGCAGAGCAATTGACGCTAACGCAATTGGCGGTAAATATATAAACACAAGAGAAACATTTGTTTACCACAAGTCAGATATGTTTTTCGGATTAAATATTGCAAAAGATGAAATAAAAATAAAAGATAAGGCAATTGTTGTTGAAGGGGAATTTGACGTTATTTCATCGTATAAGGAGGGAATTAAAAATACAATTGCTGTTAAAGGAACATCGTTAACTGATAATCAAGCTTTGTTATTGCATCGCTTTACAAATAATATATGTCTTTGTTTTGATAGAGACTTAGCCGGACTTGAGGCAACCAAAAGAAGTCTTGTGGTTTTGGAGAAGAAAGGATTCAATATCACTGTTGCTGTTTTTGAAAATGGCAAAGACGCAGATGAGGCAATTAAGGACAACCCAAGGCTATTTAAAAAAGCTTTGAAGGAAAATATAGCTATATATGATTTTCTTTTCTCACATGCAATTACCTCACATGATAAAAATACAGTAATCGGTAAAAGGAAAATCTCAAGTGAATTTTTGCCAATTATTTCTAATATTGAGAATGAAATAGTAAAGGAATTTTATCTTAAAAAGTTAGGTCTTGAACTAGATATATCGATTGAATCACTTGTTCGAGAACTAGAAAGAATTCAGAAGAAAGAAGTCATAAAAGTAAACATAAAAACTCCAAAACAAAGAAAGTCAAGACTAGAAATTTTAGAGGAATATCTTATTTCTTTAGTAATTCAACACGAAAACCCAAAAATAGTTTTGGAAAATATTGTTGAAGTTCTTTCTGATTATCAATTCAAAAGCAAATCTTATAAAAAAATAATAGATTATTTATTAAATTATTATGAAAAGAATGCTATATATAACAATCGTGAATTTCTAAAATTACTGCCACCTGAGCTGATAGCTAGCTTCGATACATGCTTTTTATATCCTTTACCAAAATTTAAGGATCTAAATATTTATATAAATGAGGCTAGTAAAATTGCTTCTGAGTTGAGGAATTTGTACATAAAAGAAAAGATCAAAAAAATATCTAAAGATTTTAAAGAAGATCAAGAAAAAGAATTAACTTATCTTACAAGTCTTTTGTCAAAAGCATCCCTTGTGGTAAAATAAATCCAGCACCTTTTAAAAACAAGAGAATGATAAGGATGATTTTCATTATCTATTTTTCCAAAGACTTAGGTTAACGCTCTAAATAAAAAGGTGCTGGATAAAAGATTAGACATCCTATGAAGAAAAAGTCAGTTGATATTCTTTCATATATTGTAACGTCTGCTAAAAAAAGGGGTTTTATTACCCAAGATGAAATCTTGTCAATTTTCCAAAAACCAGAGGAGCATTTAGAAGAATTGGACAAACTCTACGACAGGCTTCAGAAGGCAGAAATTGATGTTTTTGAATCTGTTGTTAAGGATCAAGACGGAGAGAAGCCAATTGAGGCGTTGGAAAAAGAACTCGAAGCGTTAACGGTTTTAACAGAGGGAACTGTTTCTGACCCAGTAAGAATGTATCTTAAAGAAATTGGAAGAATTCCCTTGTTGAATTTTGAACAAGAGATATCGCTTGCTAAAAAAGTAGAAAAAGGAGATAGGAGTGCCAAAAGAACTCTAATCACCTCAAATCTTAGACTGGTTGTTTCAATTGCAAAAAAATATGTTGGACGCGGTCTAACACTTCTGGATTTAATACAAGAGGGTAATCAAGGATTGATTCGTGCTGTTGAAAAGTATGACTGGAGGAGAGGATATAAATTCTCAACATACGCCACTTGGTGGATAAGGCAATCTATTACTCGCGCAATTGCTGATCAAGCAAGAACAATTAGAATCCCAGTCCACATGGTTGAAAATATAAATAGGTTTTTAAGAACCTCTAGAAAACTCATGCAGGAATTGGGGCGAGAGCCAACGCCTGAGGAAGTTGCGAAAGTTTTGGGCATTGATCCTGATAAGGCACTTGAGATTATTAAAATTTCTCAAGAACCGGCAAGCTTGGAAACACCAGTTGGAGATGAAGATGACTCAAGGCTTGGAGATTTTATTCATGACACTGTTGCTCCAACTCTTTTTGATTCAGCAAGTCGTGAACTTTTAAAGGAACAAGTAGAACAGGTTTTGCTTACTTTATCAGATAGAGAAAGAAGAGTTCTGGAGGAAAGATTTGGTCTTAAAGACGGTAAGCCAAAAACACTTGAGGAAGTAGGACGTATGTTTGCTGTAACTAGAGAAAGAATTCGTCAGATTGAGGCAAAAGCGCTTCGTAAGCTTCGTCATCCATCCCGCGGCAACAAACTAAAAGATTATGTAAGCGGCTAGTAGCCAAAACTATGTTTTAGTCGGCTTAAAAAAGAAGGACGTGTTATGTGTTCATCATGAGGACTTGTAATTTCTTCAATCTTTTGTCCTTTTAGTCTTGCAATTTCAATCTCAAGTCGCTGTTTTTCTTTCTCCAAATTTGCAATAGTTTTGCTTGCATTTTGTAAAGCCGAATCTTTACCATGAATCGCAAAGTATGCAGTTATCCTATCAGCAAGACTTATTAAAAAGCTAATAAAAAATCCCAAAAGCAGTGATAGTATTACAATGATATACATGGGAACTGCGGATATAAGGTAATTTCCTATCCTTATACTCGCAAGGTTTGTATTTTGAGTAGCAAAAAACGCCATTCCCAAACCAAATACGACTAAAATTATCAAAGCTAACATATAACTTAATTCTATGGAGAATAATTAAGTTTGCTGATAAGAAAAGGTAAGGATTGTGTAAGAAAGTGCTACATTTTTTCTGAGCTAGATTTCTAAGTTCAAGAGATGTAAAATAGGTCGAATCTAAGCTATGACAGAACGACGCTTTAATGAGGGAAATCCTTTTAGAAGAATGCCAAGTATTCTCCGAGTGGAATTTTTTACTTGGATGCGATCTCTAGGAGATGAAGCTGATGCCTCTGATGATTTAGAATTGCAATTTAAGGTCGGCTATGTTATTGCAGCACATATTGCAATAACAGAAGCTCTTGAGGGTAAATTTGGTAGATCTCCTTGGGGGCAGCCTCTTAGCGCATTACTTAAAGAATCAGATAAAAATATCTCTGGGTCAGAAGAACCAATATATGATGAGGATTTTTTACCTTTCGCAACGCAGCGAACAGCTCAAGTTTTTTTTCAAGAATACCCCGGCTCAAAAGCTGCGGAAGAAATAGTAAAACAAGGATTAGAAGCGCCTTTTGGGTATCATATTAGTCTGCTAATGCAAATATTTAAGGATGACTTAGAAAAAAGGCAAACTAGAAACTGACAACCTCAAACCCTTGCTCCGCGGCGAGGACTCGGACCTCGAACCTTATCCTTAACAGGGATCTGCTCTACCATTGAGCTACCGCGGAATATTAATGTACATCAACAATTCTATCACTAAATAACGCGTAAATCCACCCCACAACTACACTATGAATTGCCGCTATTCAGAATGTTCTCTGTAACCATTATGTTGTTCGAAAATCGTTCCATTGCTCGAGCAAGTATAACTATCTCAAGCATGTTTTATAATCCATTTCTCAATATCCTAATAAAATAGAAAGATATATAAATGACTTTTTTATACAGGGATTATTTTCATGGGTCGCATATCTTCTGCTTGTCCGATTACAAAAATTCCACTAAGACTCAGGTAAAGATCGTGTTTCACTTGGAAGGTATCAGTTGAGCTTGCCATTTTTACCTCTTTATTACCATTTTATTACTATCTTTATATTTTTTTAGAGAATAATGAAAGAGTATGAGAGTCTTTGCTTTCGTCGTGTTAGTTTTTTTATTTATATTTTTCCCAAAAGATTCCTTTGCTTTGGAGAAAATTATAGTGGTTAACACAAATAACCAAACACTCCAAGCTATTGAGGGTGGAAATATAGTTCGCCAAGTTTTTGTCTCAACTGGACTTCCTTTGTCGCCTACTGTAAAAGGAGACTTTAGAATTTATGCAAAGATTCCTTTTCAGAATATGAGAGGATACTCGCCATATAAAGGACGCTACTTTCTTCCAAATGTTCCCTACGTTATGTATTTCTTCCGAGGTTATGGTCTACACGGTACTTATTGGCATAATAATTTCGGAAGACCCATGAGCAATGGCTGTGTTAATCTTCCAACTTATGAAGCTGAATGGCTTTATCAATGGGCTCCGCATGGAACATTGGTAAAGGTAGTTTAATGTAAGTGGCTACTATTATTTGCGATATCTGCATATTTTCCTATTGCAATTTTTTTATAAAAGATATATATTAAGAATACATCAAGAGCGGTCGAGTTTTTCGACCCAGCAACCGAGTAATACGGTGCTTTAGGGTCCGAGAGGACAGATGCGGTCTGATAAAGGGTAGGACAAATTATGATTGTAGCCTCTCGGATAGAGAGGTTTTTTTATGTCTAATCATCACATGTTTACCTCAGAGTCTGTATGCGCTGGACACCCTGATAAAATTTGTGATCGAGTAAGTGACGCAATAGTTGATGCGGTTTTGGCAAAAGATCCTTATGGAAGGGTGGCTGTTGAGACACTTGTGACATATAATCACATGACAATTGCTGGTGAAGTTACATCGCAACACAAAATTGACTTTGAACAAATAGCTAGACAAGAGATCAAAGCATTAGGCTATACTGATAAAAACCTGAATTTTACACATCAATCTCCAATAAATGTTTTTGTTCACACTCAATCAAGAGAAATTGCTGCGGGTGTTGATGTCTTAGGAGCTGGAGATCAAGGAATGATGTTTGGATTTGCATGTCGTGAGACAGGATCTTTTATGCCATTGACAGTTTCAATTGCACACGCATTGGCAAAAAGAATAGACGAGGTTAGAGAAAAATGTATTTTAAATTACTTACGACCAGACGGCAAAACTCAAGTTACAGTTGAGTATAAAAATGGGAAGCCCTATAAAATTAAGACCGTTGTTATAGCTGTTCCACACAAAGAATCTGTTCCGCTTCAGGAGGTAAAAAAAGATATATATAAAAAAGTTATAACTCCTGTTCTTGAGAAGTTTGGATTCAAAGTTGGCATAAAAGATGTTGTTGTGAATGGAACAGGAATATGGCATTTCGGCGGACCAGCGTCTGATACTGGTGTAACTGGAAGAAAAATAATCGTTGATACTTATGGAGGATATGCTCGAGTAGGTGGAGGATGTTTCAGCGGTAAGGATCCAACCAAAGTTGATCGGTCAGGAGCCTATGCAGCCAGATTTTTAGCCAAAAATATAGTCGCTCATAGATTAGCTGATAAAGCAGAAGTACGCATAGCCTATTTTATAGGAGCCAAAAAACCAATTATGCTGGAAGCTGAAACATATAATACTTCAAGAATGCAAGATAGGGTGATTAAAGATTTCATGTATAAAATTCTTGATACATCAGTAGGTGGAATTTTACAAGGACTGGATTTGCGAAAACCTATTTATAAAGAAACCTCTTGTTATGGTCATTTCGGAAGAGACAACTTTTCATGGGAGAAAATCGTGGATGTATAACAATTTTATTCGCAACAAGGGTCTTTGAAGCCGCAGTTTTTGCAAATTGCATCTCTTGTCCCAGGAAGAGCACTTATTTTTGCTTGACATCGAGGACAATTTTGAAGCACCAATTCAAAATCCCGATCTTTTTCATTCTGGTTAATCTGTTTTTCTTGGATTGGTTGTTGAGTCTTTAAATTCATGATCCAATGATAGCAGATATGAGTTTTAGCTTCACTTATTGCGTTAAGCTACAAATATGCTATGATGCGATTGAATTTATCTATTAATTTACGAATTATAATGAGGATTATCAAGTTTCTAGTATTTATAATAGTACTTTTGTTTTATCACTCATCAAATGCTCAAGCATCTACTACTATTAATTTATTTCAAATAACAACTGATGGAAGCCAGCAAAAAGATCCTTTTATATATAAAAATTCAGTCGTATACAATAGTTATGGTGATATTTGGGGATATGATCTTGAAACAAAAGAAAATTTTCCTATTTTAGAAAAAGAAGGAGAACAATATTTAACGAGCTTTTACAAAAATTCTGAGAAGAATATGATTGTTTACGAGGATGTAAATGATTCAAACTTAGATTATGATGTTCGCTTATATAATGTAATTACTCATGAGGATGTACTTATTGCTGGTGGTTTTGGATCTCAAACAGGCGGTGTAACAAATGGAAAAGTCATTGTATATATAAATGGAGGAGCATGTGGTAGTTTGCATATTTATAACATTCGCAAAAAGACAACTAAACAAATTGAAAATTTCACTTGTTCTCCTTTAAGAATTTCAGGCGACATTCTTGTTTATCCAATCGCTGATCCTCAAGGCACAAATATTAAAGGACATAATACCAATACTGGTGAATTTTTCGATGTCATAATAGAAGAAGGTTTTCAAGAATCTGCAGATACATCTAAAAACAAAGTAGTTTGGGTCCATTACACAACTGGAGCATTAGGAGATTATAACGCCATAAAACTTAAGGATTTAGAAACTGGCGAGATAAAAACAATTTATGAAAGTACATCAACTACCTTACAAGCACCAGCGATCTCTAATAGATATATTGTTTGGTCTGAGAGTTCGGCTCAGCATGTAAATGGAATCAAGGGCTATGATTTGAAAAGAGGCGAAGTTTTTGAAGTCCAACCTCAAGGCTCGCATCAAAACTCTCATACAATTCCAGCAATCTATGATAATACCGCAGTATGGATGTCATTTCGAACAGGAAACGGCGACATTTATGGAGCAAAATTTAGAAATATTTGATGGCCTAAACTTAGTATAAGTATATTTAGTGTCGAAGTATTGCTCCTATTACAGCTTCGGTTCCATTGCCTTCTAGTACTACTCTATAAATTCCTCCTAAAACAGGTAGGGATTGATAAGGACATTGAGCTCCTCCATCACAGCTTAATCTTTCTTTTTCAACAAAAAAGTTGTTTTCCAATCTTTGCAGAGATATTGTTTGTAAGTTTTGCGGATTACTACCTCCCCCTACGGTAATTAGGATAGTAGAAAACCCATCAGTATTGAAAGAATTTGATGTAAAGGTGTAGTTTACCAATTGTCCAAGAAGTAAGACTTGAGAATTTGGCTCTGGGTTGAAGATTATATCAGCTTGAAAATCATCAGGTCCACCTTTATTGAGTCTATATTTACTAGTCAAAATAGGAATTGTGACATCTGTAAAGTTACCAAAAAATCTGTGTTGTTCATGGAAAGTGTTGTTATCAAAGCTTGCAGTTGGTGCCCAAGTTGGTAAGTTGCTAACTTTTTTGAGTTTAATATTCATCGATTTAAAACCTGCGGGAATATCGAAACTAACTCCCGAGCTTATTGTTATTTTAGTTGGGTTTGGAATTAGTTTACATTTTCCTTTTTCTCCTGCATCGAAGATTGCGCTTATTTCATTTGAGCTAAGAGCTCTATCATAAATAGCTACCTCATCTATAAGTCCGTTTAACCTTCTTATTTCACCAAAACTACCCGGAGCTCTACCAATATAAAATTGAGTATTAGAAGGCGTATTTATTCCTAATATACCATTTTTAACAACTTGCCCGTCTAAAAATAAGCTTATTGCGTTTCCTGAGTTAGTAACTGCTACATGATACCATCTATCTTTTACTAAGGAAGGTCCGAAAACTGCACTTCCCCATTGAGAAAAATAATAAATATTGCCAGCGGTTCCAAGTGAATATATTTGGCCAGATGACCCAAAATTACCATATCCAACAAAGAATGTTTCCAAAGGAGAACTTGGTTCAGGAATATCAGATAAAAACTCATTAATTTTTACCCACATCTCAATAGTTCTATCCTTATTGCCAGTTGGGAAATTATTTGTTGTAGTTTGAACAAAATCATTTAGACCTTCAAAAATAAATGCTTGACCAATTTTTCCAGAAGCAAAAGAGGTTCCTCCTTGAATACTCCCTTCATTGTTTCCGACTATATCTTCAGCATTCCCATCTCCTGGCCACCAACCAATTAGATTAGATGGTGGTTCGATACAGGAAGTTGGAGGGTTAGGGCTCTCAAGCGCTGCGATTCTTTGCTCAAGTTCTGTAATCTTTGCAGATTGAGCTATATTGGTTGTTTCTAGCGAATTTAATCTTGATCCCAAGTTATTTATTTCCTGACTTAATTCTGATACTTTGTCAAAAAGATAGCAATACATGGATCTTTCTGCAGAAGTCCGTTCTGGATCGTCTGAGCATTTTTTCTTATAGTATTCTTGTGCCCTCTGGAAAAAATCATTACTTGCTGCAAAAACTAATGGAGTAAAAATCAAAAAACCAAGAAATAAAAATACTAAAAATATATATTTATTTTTAATTAGCATTTTTAGCATTATAACATACGCTTATAAATTCTTGTAGTGATAATTGTTTTTCTTGTTATACTGCTTTCATAATATGAAGCCGACACTTTCTCGATATCTTAATTTCAATGGTCAGACTTCGGAGGCAATGAAATTCTATCAATCAATTTTCAAAGGAGAGCTTCATATGTAGACATCTAAAGACGCAGGAATGTCAAAATCCGAAGTTGATAAAGACAGAATAATTCATGCAACTTTAAAAAATTACAGCCTTTCTTTCATGGCAAGCGATTATCATCCCAATCAAGAAGTAAAATTTGGAGATAATATTCACATGAGCATTGTTGGATCAGATGCAGAATAATTGACTTAATATTTCAACAAAAGAACAATCCTTTATCTAAATAAATGGTATGTTAATAAAGTTATGAAAATGGATCCAGTTGTTCATTTTGAAATGCCAGCGAAAGATAAAAAGCGTGTTTCAAATTTTTATAGCAAAGTTTTTGGATGGCAAATGCAACAGATGGGGCCAGAGATGGGAAATTATGTTCTTACTACAACTACTCAGGTAGATGATAAAACCCAAATGCCTAAAAACCCAGGAGCATTAAATGGAGAATTTTTTGATCACAAAGATAATGATCTCAATAGGGCTATGCATGTTGTTATTGCAGTTGATGATATTGAGGAAAGTAGAAAAGCAGTTGAGGAGGCTGGGGGTAAAATTCTAAGTGAAAAAATGGATATTCCAGGAGTTGGTTTATATTACTCAATCAAAGATTCGGAAGATAATATCGTCGGCATGCTCCAACCATCCCGCTAATTTATTCGCAAATTTTGTTATTTTAAGGAAACAGTATATTTCCCCTAGGCGTCAATAGCAATTCCCCTCCCAGATAAACAAAAACCCCGCTTGATGCGGGGTGTCTGCCCTTATATGTCATAGGCCCAATATAGTGGGTAAATGTAAATAAACAACTAAAAAAATGTAAAGAATGTGTATGAAGAGGTTTAATTTGCTATACTGAATTTTATGGCAAAAAATAATAAGGCAACACTTAGGGAGTGGATAGGACTTGGCGTTCTCACGCTTGGTGCGATTTTATATGTAATGGACCTGACTGTTTTACATTTGGCAGTTCCAGCTCTTAGCAATGAACTCAACCCAACAAGTGCGCAACTTTTATGGATAATTGATATTTATGGATTTATGGTTGCTGGGTTTTTGGTCACAATGGGAACTTTGGGAGATAGAATCGGAAGACGTAAAATTCTTATGATTGGAGCTATCATATTTGGTATTTTTTCAGTAATGGCAGCATTTTCAAAAAGCGCAGAAATGCTAATACTTTCTCGAGCACTACTTGGAATTGGAGGAGCAACGCTTGGACCATCAACTCTGTCTTTGATTTTTAGTATGTTTAAAGATCCTGATCAAAGATCAAAAGCAATAGGTGTTTGGATTTCTGCTTTTTCAGCAGGATCTGCAATTGGTCCAATACTTGGTGGAGTACTCCTATCGCAATTTTGGTGGGGATCTGTGTTTTTATTGGCAACTCCTGTAATGCTTCTTTTGTTAATACTTGGCCCTATTGTACTTCCTGAATACAAAGACCCCAAGGCAGGAAAAGTAGATCTAGCAAGCGTTGTGATGTCTTTACTTGCCATACTTTCTATGATTTTTGGGCTCAAACAAATAGCTCAAGATGGAGTCAAGGCTCTGCCCATAGTCTCAATCCTTGTTGGTTTGTTATTAGGATATATTTGGGTTCGAAGACAGCTTAGACTTAAAGATCCAATGATAGATGTGAAGCTTTTTAGGATCCGAGCTTTTAGCGCATCTTTGGCAGTGAATTTTCTTGCAGTTTTTGTAGCAATTGGGTATTTCCTTTTTGTTGCACAGTATTTACAGTTAGTTCTAGGGTTTACACCTTTGGAGGCTGGGTTTTGGTCTTTGCCTTCTGCAATTGGATTTATTGTCGGATCAAATCTTGCCCCAAGACTTGTGAAAAGATTTTCACCTCCACAAATAATAGCATCTGGATTAAGTTTGTCCTCAATTGGACTTTTGGTATTATCCCAAGTTGGAGGAGTAAATGGGCTTTTGATAGTAGTTATAGCATCAGTAATAATCTCTTTGGGGTTAGGTCCTGTATTTGGACTAACAACTGAATTAATTGTCGGATCTGCACCTCCAGAGAAGGCAGGAGCTGCTTCGGGAATTTCAGAAACAGCATCGGAGTTAGGAGGAGCACTTGGAATTGCAATTCTTGGATCAATTGGAGTTTTTCTTTATAGAGTAAGAATTAACAATGCTTTGTCAGACGAAATTCCTCAGAACGTTTTGGAGATTGCAAAAGACACATTAGGAGCGGCTGTTGGTATTGCTCATACTCTTCCTGACAGACTTAAAATAATGCTTCTTGAAGTGGCACGGGGCGCTTTTGTTGAGGGAATGCAGGCTGCAGCAATTATAGGAGCAATTGTTGCAATTTTTTCAGCATTTTTAACAATAAAAATCCTTAGCAGTGAAGGTAGAGACAAAAAACCCTAGGGTTTTTACCGAGATTTTGGTTTTAGGACCATTGTTATTAAGGTCAAGATTGCGGTATAGAGAGAATTTGGTAAAACAGTAGATAAAAGCAAAAAACCATTGCTAGGAAATGTTCTTCTAAAATCTTTTTGATATAATCACAAATCGGATGAAAAGAGCCTAATGGATTTTATTAAAACCAAAAAGCAATACCTAAGATATGAAAAGTTGAGTAATTATCTGAAGAAGTCGGGATTGTCGCTAATCATTCCACGACTTATTGTGTCTGCGAATCTACCTGCTTGATCAAAAGCAGATGATAATTCTTGCGATTTTCTTGTTTCATCTTTATTAGCATGCGCATCTATAATTGCAAGAGTGCCATTAATATGTTCATTCATTAGACCAGTAATGGTTTGAGAAGAGAGATTATCACTAACTGCATCAAATGTTTCTCCAAAGTTGGTAGCTATTGTGTTTAGCCTTTTTCTAGACATATTCATTTCTTCAGCATTATTATTTCTTCTAGCCAATGTATATTTTCTATACTCATCAATATGCCCTCGCCATATATTTAGGACTTCATCTTTTGCATTTTCCCCGTAAACATTTTGTATTAATTGGGAAATCTCATTACTATTTGAATTTAGATTTTGTTCCAATGATGCTGCATCCTTGCCATCATATATCGTCTGTAAATAACTTGTAGTTAAAACAGCGTGTTCTCTTAGTAGACTGTTTAGTTGAACTCTTAGATTAGTTGCTTTGGTATTAAAAGTAGATGTTATGGGATCTCTTGCTTCCTCTGGGCCTCCGCCTACTCCAACTGTAGGAAGTTGAGTACCTACTCCTGGAGTTGCAATCATTGCAATTGCCCATCCCAGAAATCCTCCCAAAATAAATGATGCAATTGTCATAAACCATATGCTTCTTCTGAAATTTCTCATATGCCAAGATTAAAATCTATACATATAAATTTCATCAAAAGAAGGTAAAAAATTTGTAAGGAAAAGATTGATATAATCGCAGGGTGGGCAAGAAACTCTTATCATACAAATCCCCCAAAACAAAAGTTAAAGAAAGTTCAATTGATGGAAGAGGACTTTTTGCAATAAAACCTATTAAAAGAACATGGGAAGAAATTAGTGATAAAGGATTAGGATATGTTGATTTTCAGATAGAACCGCATATCAATTCTCCTCATTTTCCCAAGCGGACATTTGAGGCGGCATATAAACAATCTCAAACAATTTCCGATATACTTTATGCCATAGATGATAACACGGCTATTAAAATTGTAAATAAAAAAGTAATTGTTGTTTCGGAAGGAATGTGAAAGAAGTTTAATTAAATGGGTAAAATATTTTCGTTCACGTTGGCTTATCTTCTGATATAATCTCTCCATGAAACAAGATCTTCCAGTTTTTTCTAATCTTAGTAAATTTTCAAATATATTTATTGCTATTTCTACTAAGAAAGATGGAGGAATGAAAGATAGTAATTTTAATAAAGAAAAATTCTTAGCTAGATTTAGTATTAACCCAAAATATGTAATTTCAGCAGGATTAACGCACGGCAACAATGTTAAAAAAGTTTCAAAATACGATTTAGGAAAGGTTATTGAAAATACTGATTCTATAATTACCAATGAAAGAAAAGTTTTCCTTTCAATAACAACAGCTGATTGCTTGTCAGTATTTTTATATGACCCCAAAAAAAATGCAATTGGTTTGATCCATGCTGGCTGGAGAGGATTGGTTAAAAATATTATTGGTAAAACAATAAAACAATTAGAAGTTGATTTTCGAAGCCATGCAAGAGATTTAATTGTAGGGGTCGGGCCGGGAATTGGTGTTTGCCATTTTGAAGTAAAAAAAGATGTGGAAAGAAATTTTGGGAAATACAAGGAAGCAATAGAAAAAAAAGATGGAAAAATTTTTATTGACCTAAAAAAAGTAGCTTTAATGCAATTATTGAAGGAAGGATTGAAAAAAGTAAATATCGATATAAATTTAGATTGCACCTACCATGAAGTGGAAAAATACTTTTCTTATAGACGCAACAGAACAATGCCTCTAAAAGCTCAGCTTGTAGTTATGGGATTAGTCTAATGCTATAATACCTCTATGAAAATATTTAGAAATTATGGCTTATCAATTACCCTTTTTAGCTTCTTTGTTTTTTCTTGGTTAGGGCAAGCATATTTTCAATGGAATGAATTTGTTACTTATCAGCAAGTTCACAACCAAGAAGTCAATATAAAAGATTTTTTTAACGAATTTATGAGGGCAACTTTAGAAAATTGGCAGTCAGAATTTTTGCAATTATTTACTTTTGTAGTCTTGGCAACTTATCTAATACATAAAGGCAGTCCTCAATCAAAAGACGGAGATGAAGAAACTAGAAAAATGTTAAGAGAAATTAAAAGTAGGTTAGATAAGAAGAAGTGAGAAAGTTTAAGTTAATTATCTCCACACATTAGGAAAGTAATATAAAATTCTCTAAATAAAATAATTTATTCGGAAGTTGGGTGGTGAGGTATTAAACTTTTTTATTTCAATTGTGCGTTTTTCAAATGGAGTAGGTTTAACTTGAGAGACATTATTTTGATTTTTTGTAGGATTAATTTGAAAATAAACAGATATTATAACAATCACTATCAGCATCAAAAGTGCAACAATAAGACTTGTTTTTGTTGTAAATATTGACTTATGTTTAATAGGTGTTTCTGGAGAGGGCGATGGTGGAAGATTATTTGTTTGCTCATCCATATGTACAAAGTATCATAATGGAATTAATTTTGTCGATTAAAAGTCAAACTCCAAAATCATCGGGCGGTGGTCTGAGATGTTGATATTTGGAACTTCAAAGCTTATAACCTTAATCCCAGAAGATACAAGGGTATAGTCCGCAAATTTATTTTTTCTTGTATAAAGACTAGTTCTTGTTGTTGGAATATTATACTCTTTAATTAAATTAATTAAGTTATTTTCTATTATTTTTAGACTCTTTGTTTCAGGATCTAAATTAAAATCTCCAACCATAATTTTTTCACCATTGTATTTTTGAATAAATCTTATTATTTTTTCCGACTGCAGGAGTCTTTCTTTATTGTCTTTTTTGCCTCCTGCAAAATCCGGAATCCATAATCCATGAAGATTGTAAACATTTAGCAATTTATCTCTTAACTTAAACTGTATAAACTGTAGAGTTCTTGAGCTTTCAAAGTAACCTTTTCTTCTTACTATTTCTCCATCAACAATATGAATAAATATTTCTTCATAAGAGCTAGTTTTAATATATTTTTTTACAAAAATTGCATTACCAAGATTTACCTCAAAATTAACAAGCTTTACCATGTCGTATCCACTAACGCTTTTGACAAAATATCCTTGGAAGTTTTTTAGAGTATTAGTAAGATCAAATAAAATATTCATTTTAAATCCAGAGCTTTCAGAAATATTAGTATCACTTTGAAAAACTTCTTGAAAACAAAAAATATCAGTTGTGGCTTTATGTTTTTTAATAAATTCCATTAGAGGCTTGTACATTTTTCCTCCCCAAATATTTAAACAAATAAGTTTCATAATTTGCCAAAGAGTTTGCGAAGCTCTGATTTTGCATTTTCTAAGACTCTTCTCCTTTCGGGTTTTAAATTTTTTCCAGCGCGGTTTATATAAAAATTAAGCATACTCATTGCAGATTGAAATGGAGACGCTTTTCGCCTTGTACTTTCTTCGGCTGATTTTTTCAGACTCTCAGCTATCTTTTTTGGATCACCAAAGGTAAATACACCCTTTTCTAAATCAAGCGCATTGCTATGTTTTGTCACCTCTTTCGACCAAAATTTCTTATTATTCATAGATGTATTCTATTGAAATTAGGTTTATTTTGCATTAGTTAAAAATTATTGAGCACTGAAGAATTCCTTGATATAATCGCAAACGTGAAAAGTGAAGCGTCCGTTGTCTTTGAAAAAGAAGAAGTTAATGAGTGTGCTTTGGTTATTCAATTAGAAGATTTAAATAGATTAGATCATCCGAAGATTAAGGAAATTATAGAGTCATCGGGATTATCTGTAAGGGAATTTGGGAGACTTTTAAGATTGGAATTTGAGCCGCTTATTGGACCCACTAGACATGAAGTACCCAACTCTAAAGGTGAGAAAATAGAAGATGTTGTAAAAAGCATCGCAGGGACTTCAGTTGGTGAAATTGAAGTATCGGATGTTAGGCTATATCCTTCAGTCGTTGCCGGAAGAGATGATATGAGTTTGCATCTTAAAGTTGGTGAGAATAAAGGGTTTGAAGTAATTTATGCCCTAAAAGGCGAAGCGCATTTAGCGTTTCCAAAAATAGTTGAGCCTGTTGCTCCAGAAATCTATACAGCATCTAAAGAAAGAGAGCATATCAAATTAATTCCAGGAACACTTGCAATTATTCCAGCTCCGACAGCAAATGGCTGGAGTATGGTAGGAGAGAATTTTAGTTTTCGCTATATCTGTCAGCCTATATATAGTTCGGATTTTGTAAGAAAAGTTATAGATTTGTAACTTAAATACATTATAATGTTTTAAATATTAATATGTACTACTCACATAAATGTTCGTATTGTTCAAAAGTATTTTATACCTACAATTCTAGCAAAGAGTTTGCTTCACGTGCTTTGTATTATGGTATTAAGAAGCATCTTATTGAATACAATGAAGATCACAAAGAGTACAAATTTGACGATGGGCCAAAAATTGATAGTAACGAAGTTTATGCTAATATGATTGAATCAAATAGTCCACCATCAGGAGGATATGAAGTGTGAAAATAATAAGTATTAAAGATACAAAGTTTGAAGAAATGCTTAAGCCCATATTCACTGGCAAGGTTAAGAGGCAATCTCCAGTTAAAGATGATGAGGGAAGTGATCTAAGTATAGATTATATTCATTTTCCAAAAGGCATCAGAAACAAATTCCACAAACACTCAAATGACCAAGTTCTAATTGTTATTAAAGGTAATGGTATAGTTGAAACTAAACAAAAATCATTTAAAGTCAAAAAAGGAGATGTTATCTGGACAAAAGCAGGCGAAGTTCATCGTCACGGTGCGGGATCTAATTCTTCTTTCTCCCACATCTCTATTACAAGATCCCATACCAAACTCACGCAGATTGAGAAATAAAATAAAATGGCAAATAATTTGATTAGGCATGCTTATAATAAAATTGCTGATAAATATTTGGCTGGAAGACATAGATTTAAAAATGATAAATATCTTGAAAGATTAGCCGCTTTAGTTTCTCCTGACTCCACAATTTTAGACATTGGTTGCGGGGCTGGGGTTCCAATTGATAGTTTTCTAATTTCAAAAGGGTATAAAGTAATTGGTATTGATATATCAGAGAAGCAAATAGAACTTGCCAAAAAACTTGTTCCCAAAGGATATTTCGAAGTCAAAGATATGTTAAACTTAAAAGATAGGGAGTATCAAGTAGATGCTGTAGTTTCTTTTTATGCAATTTTTCATACTCCCAGAGAGTTTCATGGAAATATCCTAAAAAAGATAAATTCATTTTTGAAAAAAGATGGATATATTTTAATAACAATGGGAGGAAATAAGTGGGAAGGAAAAGAAAGTAATTTTTTCGGGACAGACATGTATTGGAGCCATTATGGAGCAAGGAAAAATAGAGAGTTGATTGAAAAAGCAGGCTTTAGAATTATCCTTGATGAAATCGACACGACTGCTAATGAAAAACACCAAATAATCCTAGGCCAGAAAACTTGAATAATAAAGTATAGTAAAATACAATGTAATACAATTATAATACATTTGTATTACAATAATATAAGTCTATGATAAATAAATTTGTTTTGTTAGAAAAACCTAAAGAAGAAACTTTGGTAATTCGTGTTCCAAAAAGAATTAAAGAAAGACTTGAAAAAATAGCCAAGAATAGAGAGATTAGCATGTCTTCGTTAATAAGAATGTGGATTGTAGAAAAATTATAATTATATTAGAATAAAATTATGAAATGGATTTTGATAATTAGTTTTGCTTTAATGGTTTTATTTACTCATAATTTGTCAGCAATTGCTACTGCGAAAAGTACTTCTAAATCTTCAATTTCTCCAAGCGCAAAATATATAAAAGCTAGAAATGTAGTTAGAGTATATTTTGGGAATATCAAAGGCGTTTCAAAAGTTACATATGTTTTGACTTATGAAGGAAATGGCATTGGGCAAGGCGTTGAAGGAAGCATATCTGTCGGAAAGAAAAAATCATTTTCTAAAGACATATACTTAGGAACTTGTTCTGGGAAAGTTTGCGTGCAACACAAAAATATCAAAAATATTCAACTTCTAGTAACAACAAAATTCACAAACGGCACGTCAACTACGAAGATATATAAAGCAAGATAAATTTTATAATATGTTATAATGTTTATATGGC
>CAYJRY010000009.1:0-13907 GCA_964372855.1 uncultured Gammaproteobacteria bacterium
GCTGAAAGGTATACTATCTCATCAGTTGCTTTTACAATAGTATCTTTCCCGCTTTTCTCTTTTATCACCTTTCTATAAGGAGCCTCTAAAAATCCATATTCATTTATTCTGCTATGTAAAGCCAAATAAGTAACAAGTCCTATATTTGGCCCTTCAGGACTTCTTATTGGACAAATCCTTCCGTATTGAGAACTATTTATATCTCTTATTGAGAAAGCTGCTCTCTCGCGACTGATTCCTCCTGTCCCCATTACTGTAAGACGATTTAAATTGTCAATTTCAGAAAGAGGATTTGTTTGATCCAATATTGTTGAAAGCTGAGATGTTCTAAAAAACTCATTAATCGAGGCCATAATGGGCTTTGCATTAATAAGTGTTCCAATCGAAGGAAGAGTGTCTGGTGCTATAAGACTCATTCTTTCTTTCACGCTTCTCTCAAGTCTTAGAGCACCAACACGAAAAGCAGTTGTTGCAACTAGCTCCCCAACTCGCCTTACGCGTCTGTGAGCAAGGCTATCAATATCATCAACTCCGTCAAACCCTTTATGTAATTTTATTAAATAACTTATTGTACCCAAGATATCTTCACGAGTTAAAATTTGATCATTTGATGGCATAAATCCTGGAATATCTTTAAGCTTTTTATTAATTTTATATCTACCCACACGGCCCAAGTCATAACGCCTCTTATTGAAAAATAACCCATCAAAATTTTCTTTCACTTTTTCATAGACAATTGGCTCTCCAGGGTGCATCCTTTTGAATATTTCAATAACCGCATCTCTGGAGTCTTTGGTTTCATCTTTTTGTAAAGTATTGTCTATAAATGAAGTCTTACTTTCTTCTTCCTGGGCCTTAAATAATTCTTTAATATTTTCATTTGTTGAAATACCAATTGCCCGAAGGTATGTCGTGACCAAAAATTTTCTTCGCCTATCTATTTTTACTGTAATTGTTTCATGTCTTGTTGTTGAAAACTCAAGCCATGATCCATGAATAGGTCTAATTTCTGCAATATATAATTTCTTACCAGTAACATTATCTTGAATCGCTGTGAAAAAAACTCCGGGAGACCTAACAAGCTGATTTACAACTGTTCTCTCAACTCCGTTTATAATAAAAGTTCCTCTTTTCGTCATCTTAGGAATATCACCTAAAAAGACTTCTTGATCAACTGTGGCATTTGTTTTTTTGTTTATAAGAGTAGTTTTTACATATAAAGGGGCATCGTATATTAGTCCTTTTGCTAAAGCAAGTTCTGGAGTAATTGTTGGCTTACCAATTCTATAACTTCTAAACTCCAATCTCCAATTTTTTTCTGTAAAATCATCAATAGGAGAAATTTCTTTGAGAATTTCACCAATTCCTTCTTCAATAAACCATTTATAAGAGTTCTTTTGAACAGCAAGAAGGTCTAATTTTGGCAGAAGGGGATATTCTTTTCCCCAATTAATTCTGATTGAGTCTGTTTTATTATCAGCTTTTGGCATTTGCGAAAGTTATTCGTTCTCTACAAACAAAAAAACCACTAGCTATACTAGCTTTACTATTTTTTATTTATTTGTTTATAATTATAGAGTATCAATCTTATATCATATACTAAATTGCATGTCAATAGATCAAAAGCAAAAAGTAAATGAGATAATAAGAGTCTTAAAGAGGCTTTTTCCGAATTCAAAAACTATCTTAAACTTCACTACTCCTTTTGAACTTTTAGTTTCAGTAATCTTATCAGCCAGAAATACAGATAAAAAAGTTAACACGGTCACAAAAAAGCTTTTTGTAAAATATAAAAATATCATAGATTACAAAAATGCAAACCTAAATGAGCTAGAAAAAGATTTATCTAGCTTAGGATTATTTAGGCAGAAAGCAAAGTTTATTAAAAAATGCGCTACCATTATAGAAGACAAATACAATGGTAAAATTCCTCAAACTATGAATGAATTAATAGAACTTCCAGGAGTTGGCAGAAAAACAGCAAACATCATCCTAGGAAACTTATTTAATACATATGAGGGCATAGCAGTAGATACTCATGTTACAAGGCTCTCAAGGCTTTTTGGGCTAACGAAAAACAAAAATCCTGAAAAAATCGAAAAAGATCTAATGCAAATTCTACCAAAAGAGGAATGGTTCAGCTTCACAAACCGAATGATCGACTACGGCCGCAAATTCTGTAAAGCTTCTTGCAAACATACTAATTGCCCTCTCAAAGAATTTATCGAACATGAATAAATTTACAAAAAAAACTTTAAGGATTGTAGGGTTGTACCGTAAGTTTATAAAATGGATAGATAGTTATTACTATTAAAAAGGCGTAAAACATTGCCGACATAAACAAGAATGCAGCTCCATATGGTAGAAATTTTTTCTTTGTCTTCTCATCACCCTTAGTGAGTTTCCAACCAAAAAATAGATTAACAAATCCTAAAATTATAGCTCTTCCGAGAACATTGTAATTCGTTTTAGCTAAAGACGATGTGTCTACACCAGACTCAGAAAAATTTGTAATTATTTGGGGTATTATGACTGCGATAAAAATAAAGAAAAAAATAGAGAAAGTAGTTCCTAATACAATATTCATCAATCCAAAAGCTCTGATCCAATTAACTTTTATAAGCATAGTTCAACTAAAGCAGATTCAAAAAAAATGCAATAACCTAAAGTAATTTTAGGGTTGGGCAGTATATATTTCTATTCCACTACAAACATGTTCTAAGCAATTTTAAATTGAAACTTTATACTACTTTAAAAATATATATTATTAAAGTATTCTGATTTAACAAGCTATTTCATCAGCTTAACAACCGCTGTTCCAATAACTCCAATTGAATAAGAAAGGGCGAAATAATAGGCGATTGGGAGTTTGAAGATTATTTTTCTTTTACTCAACAAAAGATACAGAGAAAGTATCATTAGAAATCCAAAGACAAAAAGATCGATTCCAATTTCCTCAAATGCAAGATTGGCAAAAATACCAAGTCCTATAAATAAAGCATTTGCTCCTACAAAAATAAAATCATTTCTTACCATTCCTGTTTTTCTAGGCATATTGTACTCCATAAAAAGCAAAGTAATATTCATAAATACAAATCCAAGATAATAAATAATGTGGCTAAATTCATCGTCATTATAAGAAATAATATTGCATAATGGCGTATCAATCTCTCCTCTATCACAAAACCTAGTATTGAGATAATTAGTTTCTTCATGATTACCGCTACTTGCGCCAAATAAATAGACACCAACTATAAATAATAAAAAAAGGAATATATATAATACGGTTTTTTTAAACCTTGATTCATAAATAGTTTCTCGAAGAAGTAAATAATACAATAGTATGCTCAAAAGTGGAATTGGAATCATTGCGTTGAAATCAACCCACCTTAGAAAATCATATGGTTGTAAATATCCAAGAGTAAATGGAGTTAAACGATTAAGTGATAAAAGAAGAATGGTTAATGATAAACCAGTTAGAAGAAAGTGTATTTTCTTCATAATTAAAGTGTCAATCTAAATTTTCTGGCTTGCGTTTTGCAAAAGAGTGCTATACATAAGTGCATCTTCAGCAAGCTTTTTATGGTCCTTATGTTTTAGAAGATCGTCTAATTTTGAAATAAGATTCAGAATATAAGGTTTTAATTTTGCATTTTGCAATTCTTCTTTTCTTACCAAAGCTTCTTTCGCAAACCGAGCAGCCATAAATTCTGACCCCGTACAATATCCAAGCGCAACTCTTTTCAAATCCATAGCTAAAGATTCCAAGATTATTTTATTTTTCATAAAACTTCTTTAAAAAAATATTCTGTTAATTCTTTGTAAATCTTTCTAACTTTTGAGTCAAGAATCTCATTGCTGGGATTATTCTGTGCTGGTCTAATATTAATAAAAGAATTAAAATCAATTACTTTTGTCTCTAAATCAATTCCTCCTCCCCAAATATCTTTTTGTTTAGACCCTTGTTCTAAAAGTATTTTTTCACCCTCAAAATGCCTATCCATTCCAGCAGAACATTTCTTTTTTTTAATATCGATAGCCGTTTTAATATAAATATCAAAAACCTCTTTTAACTTCCCAATTTCTTCTTTTGTGTATGGATCTTTTTTCGTAATAATCATTATTAAAGTTAGTTAATAACTTAGTATTCTAAGTTAATATAGCCATTTTCACCTTTTCCATGCAAACAAATCCTTTTAAAGTGTTCGCCAAATGTAATCCGGCCTAGAAGGGGAAGATTCTGTTGCGCACTAAAGTCAGCAAAAGTGATAAAACTGTATCCCTCAACAAATATCTTTACTTTGTGGCGATATGCTAAAAGACTGGTGTCGCCAATTCCCAAATGTTCTGTTAGTTTTCCTTTTTTAAGATTTACACCAAGAGACGTAGCCATTGTTGCAGGAAATAAGTTTACATCAGCACCTGTATCTAGTAAGCAATTAATGCTTGATTGACTTATCCGATAATTGATGCTTAGTCGGATTGGAACAAAAGGAACAAATATTGCAAAATACTCTTTAGATATAGGATCTAATCGAAAAAGTGGAGTATATTCGAATTTTAAGATTGGCATATTGGAGAGATATATTTATCTGGCGATGTTATATAGGTTAATGTTGCTCCTTTTATCTCTTGCTTTTTTAGTTTATTTTCAACCTCTTCAATAGAATTTCCACTTGCTAAGATAACTGAATTACCACCTTTTGTTGCTACCCATTTGTTTGTATATTTTAATACGGTTTCTAATTTCAATCTTCTCATATTGCATATATTGTAGCATATAGACGCAATTTTCTATCGTCATATCTATTCCTATCAATATCCGGAATTCTTATTGACGATTATTCCAAAGTATAACGCTACATAGTAGTCTAATTTAGATGAATTAGTTTTGATGTTTCGAAAGCTCATAGTAAATTCATTTTTTATTAATTACCTTAGCTTTGTATTGGCTAAGGCCTACCATACGAGGCCAATAAAGCGAATTTATATTTACTAAATCTCCTCTGTATAACCAGCGAGTGTTAGGAAATCTCTTCGTTCTTCTGGACTAACTCCAAGAATATTGAGCCATCTCTCTAACTTATCTTTACTAATTCTTGAAGGTTTCTTTGTTTTCGGATTTTCAGTTTTTTCAACAATCCAAACTGTATTTCTATTTATCTTAGCTCTCCTAGCAACTACAGCCTGAGGCATACCTAATTGAATTCTTCTTTCACGTAATGACTTCCCAAGCATGACTAAATCCATACCTTGTATTTCTTCTCTTGAGGGTATCAATACCTCCTGAACAGATGATTTCTTTTCAATATAACCACGAGTTGTTCTGTAAATTCCCTCTAGAAAATTACGATCTGGATGATTATGCGGTAATCTTCGTAATTTCTCGGAGAGAAATTTTCCCAATTCTGCTGCCATAGGCTAGTAATTATAGGATATTAAATAAGTAGGTGTCAAAATTTGCTATAATAGATGCGTTATGACAGCGAGGGAAATTATTGATAGATATATTTCTTTTTTTGAGAAAAGGGGACATAAGAGGATTCAAAATAGCCCTCTTGTACCCGAAAATGACCCAACTACTCTTTTTACCTCCTCAGGAATGCAGCCGCTTGTTCCATATCTTTTGGGCGAACCCCACCCCCTTGGAAAACGTTTGGTAAATGTTCAAAATTCTTTTAGAGCCCAAGATATTGAAGAAATAGGAGATAATAGGCATACGACGTTTTTCAGGATGCTTGGAAACTGGTCATTGGGGGATTATTTCAAGAAAGAACAAATCCCATGGATTTTCGAATTCGTAACTAGTCAGTTAGGAATTTCTGCAAAAAAACTTTATGTATCGGTGTTTAAAGGTTATAAAGACATTCCTAAAGATAAAGAATCAGAAAAATTGTGGGCTGATATTTTTATAAAAGAAAATCTTAATCCAAAAGAAAGAATATTTTTTTATGATACAAAAAATTGGTGGTCAAGAGCTGGTGAACCAGATAAAATGCCACATCTTGAACCAGGCGGACCAGACAGTGAAATATTTTACTTGTTCGATACTCCTCATGATACAAAATTTGGTAAAAATTGCCATCCCAATTGTGGCTGCGGAAGGTTTATGGAAATTGTTAATAGTGTTTTTATGGAGTATCAAAAAGCAAAAGATGGAAGTTTTAATAAGCTACCCCAACAAAACGTTGATCATGGCGCAGGGGTTGAAAGACTTCTAGCAGCAGTTGAAAATAAGAATGATGTATTTGAAACAAATCTCTTTAGCCCAATAGTTCAAGCTATTGAGTTGTTGACGAAGAAAAATTATGGAGAATTTGCAAAAGCTATTAGAGTTGTTGTTGATCATCTTGTAGCATCAGTTTTTATTATTGACGCAGGTGTTATTCCTTCAAATAAGGATCAAGGCTATGTTTTAAGAAGACTTATTAGAAGAGGTTTTGACAATTATTATGCTCTTGCAGGAAAAGATATTGTTCCCATACTCGAATCAATCGTTGAGCAATATAGAAAAACAGATCCAAGTCTTGAAACTCACTTTGAGAAAATAAAATATATAATTCTTGAGGAAGAAAAAACATACCAAATAACACTTGATGCAGCCAAAAGTTTTATCAACAAAAAATATGCCAAGCTTATAGGTGATGAGCTTAAGGGAGTAATTGAAATTTCAGCAAAGGATGCTTTTCAATTATACTCAAGCCACGGCCTTTCCCCAACTCAAATAAAAAGCTTGGGATACATTTTTAATGAAGAAAAATTTGCGCAAAATTTGAAAAAGCACCAACAAATATCAAGAAAGGGTTCAATAAAAAAATTCGCTGGAGGACTTGCTGATCACAAAGAAATTACAATCAAAGGTCACACCGCAACACATCTTTTGCATCAAGCGCTTAGAGATGTGCTAGGTAACCATGTACATCAGACTGGTTCAAATATTACAATCGAGAGAATTCGTTTTGATTTCAATTATGATCAAAAATTAACAGAGACACAAATAAAAAAAGTACAAGACATAGTAAACACAAAAATTAAAGAAAATATGCCAGTACATTTTGAGATGATCCCAACTGAAAAAGCTAAAAAAATGGGGGCAATTGGTCTTTTTGAGGATACTTACTCAGCTACTTCTAAAATCTATTTTATTGGAGATACGTCTAAATCCTATAAAGATGCATATTCCATAGAGTTTTGTGGCGGGCCTCACGTTGATTTTACAGGCAAACTTAAAAAATTTACTATACTAAAACAGGAAAATATAGGCCAAGGGAGAAGAAGATTGTATTCTAAAATAGATTGACATGATAAAACTGCCATTTTTGCCAAAATTCAAGAAAGTAATAAATAAAGAATATTATTTAGTTCTGATATTAAGACAAGATTTTGTTGATGCTGTAGTTTTTGAGGAAGAAAAAAATAACGTAAATATTATCGGAACTCATAGTGAATATTTCTCAAAATCTTTAGAAGAAGCTGATACTGAAGAATTTTTAGAAGTATTAGATAAGGCAATTTCACAAGCAGAATCTCCCTTGCCTGAAAACATTCAAACTCAGAAAACAATTTTTGGAGTAATTGACTCCTGGGCAGAAAATAACCAAATTAAAAAAGAGCATCTTATAAAGTTAAAAAAAGCATGTAGCGAATTAACCATTATTCCAATTGGTTTTTTAGTGTTATCTGACGCAATAGTGCATTTTTTGCAAAAAGAAGAAGGAGCACCTGTATCGGCTATTCTTGTTGAGGTAAATAAAAAAACAGTCTCAGTTACATTAATTAAAAATGGAAAAATTATTGAATCAAAATCATCAGAAATCCAAACATCCATACCTTTTACAGTTGATACTTTGTTAAAATACTTTCACACAAAGGAAGTCTTACCTTCTAGAATTATTATATTCAATGGCGGGCATGATCTTAGTCAACAATTTATTGGATATAGCTTTAGCAAAAGTCTTCCTTTCTTACATATTCCCCAAATAACAACTCTACCAAATGGTTTTGATGCAAAATCTGTACTTTTTGGTGTTGCGACACAAATGGGGTTTGAAGTTTTGGATTCTCCAGAAAAAGATGCTATTGATTCGAAAGATTCAAAGATGGTTGATGAAGATTTTGGATTTGTTATAAATCAAGATATCGCAAAATCATCTAGTGTTGAAGAGGTATCAAATATTCAAGAAGAGCAAAAAGAAGTTTCGACACCTAAAAAAAACAGATATAATTTTTTAACACTAGCAACAATTAATCTAGGAAGGATGTTAAGAATCGTAAAAAAAGTAAAGCTTCCAAAAGGTAAATTAATCATTATCACTCCGATTATAGGTTTTGTTTTTATTGGAATACTAGCTTCATATTTTCTTTTCGTAAAAGCTGAGGTTGTAATAAGTATTGAACCCAACATTAAAAACCTCAATCAAAAAATTGTTTTTTCAGAAAATCAAAGCTCAGATTCCAATAAGAATATAATAAAAGGAGAGTTTGTCGCCATCACAGAAGAAGGAACTATATCAACTTCAGCAACTGGCAAGAAAGAAATTGGTGACAAATCAAAAGGAGAAGTTACTATTTTTAATAGCTTAAGTATTCAAAAAACCCTGCCAGAAGGCACAGTAATAAAATCGCCAAATAACCTTGAGTTCACGCTTGATCGGGAAGTTAGTATAAAAGGCGTTGCGTCTCATTCAGCTGATGAGATAGTGTCTCCTGAGAAAGCAAATGTTAATGTGACGGCATTAAAGATCGGCAAAGAATACAATCTTCCATCAGGCACTAAGTTTATAATTGAAGATTTTGAAATTACTGATCTAGTTGCGAAAAATGACAACCCATTTAGTGGCGGAACAAAAAAAGAAGTCACAGTTGTTTCTGAGAAAGATTTTGCAAAATTGAGAGACGATATCAAAAAGCAATTAGAGAAGGAGGCTCTTTTTGAGCTTGAAAAAAAATTAGATAAAGATTCTGTACTCCTTCCGGTTTCAGTATCATCAAATCTTGTAAAAGAAACATTTGATGGGGAGATAGACGATGAGAAAGATACCATTACTTTAAATGGATCTGTTGAGTTTAAAGGTCTTTCTTATAAGAAAGAGGATCTAATATTGGTTAGTAAACCGCTTTTGGAAAAAAATTTATCTTCCGATAAAAAGATTGATCTTAACAATATTAAAACAAGTGTTTTGGGTATTCAAAAAAGCAAATCTAATAATATTGATGCAGAAATATCAATTAAGGCTTTAATAGTTCCAAAAATAGATGAAAAAAAACTAATTTCTGAGATAAAAGGAAAATCTCAAAAACAGGCAGAGGATAAACTATACAAATTGAGTGATGTAGCAAACGTTGATTTCGTTTTTAATCCTAATTTACCTTTTCTACCTAAAAACCTACCAATTCTTCAAAACAACATAAAAATTATTACAAAAATAGCAAACTGAGCATGAACAAAAAAAAAGACTTAATTAATGCCGAAGATGCGTTAACTGCCATAAGAAAAAAACTTATTGGTAAAAGATTAAATTATAAGGAAATTTATGCAATAATGGATCAAATAGCCAAACAAAAGCTTGGAAATATCTTAACTACTTATTTTGCAGCCTCTGGATATACCAATGGATTTTCGGATGAAGAACTCTACTACCTTACCAAAGCAATGGTTGAAACAGGAGAAAAGCTTGAGTTTAAAGGTGTTGTTGCCGATAAACACTCAATAGGAGGAGTGCCTGGAACCAGAACAACACTAATTGTTGTTCCAATTGTTGCTGCCGCAGGATTTAAAATTCCCAAAAGTTCCTCCCGCGCAATAACAACTCCTTCGGGAACAGCTGATGATATGGAAACCTTAGCTAAGGTAACATTTTCAAAAGAAAAAATTTATGAAATTGTGAGAAAAACAAACGGTTGTATTGTGTGGGGAGGAGCTTTCAATATAGCACCGGCTGATGATGCAATTATAGTTGTTGAGAAGCCACTTTTATTTGAAAGCTATGACAAAATTATTGTATCTATTATGGCTAAAAAAATTGCATTCGGATCAAATCATGTTGTAATTGACCTTCCCTATGGAACAACAGTTAAAGTTCATAAATTAGAAGACGTAAAAATTTTAAAGCAAAAATTTGAGTATATTGCAAAAAAATTCAATATAAAGATAAGAATATTGGTACATAAAACTAATGAACCTGTTGGACGAGGTATTGGACCAATTTTAGAGACTCGCGAAGCATTAAGGGTCTTGCAACAAAAACCCAATCGCCCTATGGATCTTGAGACAAGAAGTATAAATTTAGCAGGAAATTTGTTGGAGATTTGTATTACTGACTCCTCAGAAAAATTAAAAAAATATGTCAGAAATAATTTTGACAATACTTTTAAGTGGGCAGAATATATTCTTCGGTATGGATTTGCATTCAAGAAAATGCAAGATATAATAAAAGCACAGATGGGAAACCCAAATATAGATAGTGAAGATTTAAAACCCGGTAAATATTCATATAATTTAATTGCGCAAAAATCTTCTAGAATTACAGCAATAGATAGCTCTAATATCACAATTATCTCAAAAACTCTAGGTGCGCCTGAGCATAAAGGAGCTGGAATTTATTTAGAAAAGAGGTTAGGTGAGAATGTGGCAAAAGGAGAACTACTTTGTACGCTATATGCTCAAGACGTAAATAATTTGCATTTGGCAAAAAAGAGATTGTCAGATCTCACAATCTTTAAGCTATTATGAAAAGATTAATTGTACTAGTGTTCATTATATTGGCTGCTTTGATAGGGGGAATAATATGGTGGGAGAATGGTAAAAATGCTCCTGATCCGGCAAATAAAACTCCAATAGTTTTTGTTATTAAAAAAGGTGATGGAGTCCGTGAAATTGCGAAAAATCTCAAAGATAAAGGCCTTATCAAAAGCAGGATAGTATTTTTCTTACTCGTCAAACAATTAGGGCTTGATAAGCAAATTGAAGCAGGTGATTACAGACTAAATCCCTCAATGACAGCAGAGGAAATAGCTCAAAATCTCACACATGGAACACTTGATATTTGGGTAACAATTCCTGAAGGAAAAAGAGCAGAGGAGATCTCGGAAATTCTTGAAAAATCACTTCCAACATATGATTCTTCATGGACTACTCAACTTGTCGCAAATGAGGGATTTCTTTTCCCAGATACCTATCTTATACCAAAAGAGGCTGATATTGATATGGTTATAACACAGATGCGTCAAAACTTTGAAAAAAAATTCTCTACGATAAGTACAAATAATACCAAACTTACACAAAATGAAATCGTCATCCTCGCTTCCCTCATTGAAAGAGAAGCAATTACCGATGAAGAAAAACCTATTATTGCCGGAATTCTAATGAATAGATTAAATGCCGGAATGGCGCTTCAAGTAGATGCTACTGTTCAATATGCGAAAGATGAAAACAATTCAAATAAAAAATGGTGGGGAAGAATAACAATTGATGATTACAAAAACGTAATTTCAGCTTACAACACTTATCTTAACACTGGTTTACCGCCAGCTCCCATATCAAATCCAGGACTTGGGGCACTCATGGCTGCCGCGAACCCAGCCGACACTCCTTATCTTTTCTATCTACATGATAAAGATAGAATTATTCGATATGCCAAAACAATAGATGAACACAATAGAAATATAAGAAATTTCGGAGTTAATTAAGCCTTCTTGCTATACCTTTGAAGAACCTCCTGGCTCTTGGTCTTTCCTCCTCAAAGGTCGATGTTTGTTCTACCGCGATATCTTTTTCTGGTAAAATTTCTTTTATTTCCTTATTTTCATTTATTTCTTCTGACACATTTGCCTCATCCAGGATTTTAGAAAAATTTCCTAATCCCTCCTCAGAAATTGTTTTTAGTAATCTTTTCCCCTTTTTTGTCCCAAACAAAAATACAACTCCAGCTCCAATGAGTGCTCCCAGTAAAAAACCGTTAATGAATTTATTGTTGTTTTGATTATTGTTTTCCATCATGAGTCTTTCTTTTTTTTTCGAGATCTTCGTCTTTTGATAATATCTTTTTAAAAATATTCAAAAAGGTCGAACCGGTTTTTATGCCCATTGCTATTGAGGATAAGGAAGATAAAGGCTGTGAAACTGAATGAGTGATGATATTTGTATTGTCCAAAACTTTGTTTGCTTTGTTGACTGTTTTTCTAAGATCGCGAAGTATAAAAAATACCTGAACTCCTAAGACCAAAAGAAGGATAGTTAAAACAATTATTACAACAAACAAAATTGTCTGAGCAGAATCTATCATAAAATAAAGATATCATTAACATATTTTCCTGTCAATTGTAAACTACCATAACAAAACACGTCAAGAGGCGTTCAGTAGCAAAATTCGAATATCAAATATCGAAACTCGAAACAATTTTCAAAATTCAAATTTTCAAATATTCAAAATATTTTGAATTTAGTATTTTGGTCATTTGAATTTGTTTCGGATTTCGTGCTTCGAATTTCGGATTTAGTTATTGCCTATGAATTTAAAGGTCGAGAGGATTTGATCAACAACTTCAAGTTGATCTTCAGATAACGGTTTTTTATTAAGAGACTGTGCAGATATTGTTAAATCTTTATTATTATGAGAGAGCTGTATAATAATGAATCCTACTTGATCAGGATACTTTCCTAATATATGATTATATTTCTTAGCGTTTTCCCCTCCAATTCTTATTTGTTCGGTGCTTAAAAATGGTTGACCAGTGCCTGAATAGTAGTTTGTAATGTGTAATTCCGTATTGCCATCCGTAAACACGGTATAGTTACTATGTTCCATAAAATTAAAAGAATAAGGATATTTCAATTCATAGAAATTTTTCTCATTTCTATACGTCTTCCAATTTGCAGTTATTGAAGGATCGACTGTTGGCAGAGCTAAAGGCGTAGTTGTTGGGGTGGGTTGGTCGATGAGAAGAACGTTTTCTTCTTGTATCTTTTCTGCTTGATTAAATATCTCTTGATAACGAATACCTAGAAGAAAACCTAAAATTGGAAGCGTAACAAAAGCAAGTACTGCTAGGTATTTTGAGAATCGCGTCGGAGTTGTTAAGGATTGTGGAAGATTCATTAATAGTATCATTTCATAATAAAAGTGCTTTTGCAAATACCTAATTAATTAACACAATACTTTAATAATATATATTATTAAAGTGTGACAAGCTCAGGATTTGCTTGTCAGAATGACGACAGTATTGAGAAGTACAACTGGGATGTGGATACCTGTTGATACCTAGGGTTTGACTTCGATATTTCGCTCAACAACTGTTGTTTTTTTGAATTTGTTGACTGCTTTAACAGTAATTTTTGCTTTTCCCGGGAATACATTTATTCTTTTCTCAAATTTTCCTTCCTCATCAACTAAAGTAGCTTCGTTGTTAACATAAACAGTTGTTTCTGGATCTGTCTTACCAGTTACGATTATTGCTTGAGAGGTAACAATAGAATTCTCCTCTGGAGAAATAACTTCAAGTGGAGGGTTAAAAATCGCAGATTTATATTGAAAAACTATATATAGAAAAAGTGCTACGAAAACTAAACTAAGAAGTTTGAAAGTCTGTCCAAATTTAAATCTATAAATCGGAAATTCTCTTTTTACCAATCCTTCTGGCAGGACTTTTTGATATTTTTCGGCATCATATTCTCTTTTAAATAGTGCTAAAGTCTCATCTTCGGGAAGTCCAAGAAACTTTGCATAATTTCTGACAAATCCATAAGCATATGTGGAAGATGGAAGTTGTTTATAATCACCGTCCTCCAAAGCTTGTAGAAAAGAATATTTTATTTTTAATGTTTTGGAAATTTCCTCAAGAGTTAAGCCGCGATTTAGGCGTGCATCTTGCAGTCTTTGCCCAACCCGTATCATTTTTTTTATTGTTGA
>CAYJRY010000009.1:13917-24461 GCA_964372855.1 uncultured Gammaproteobacteria bacterium
ATTTATTATCTCATCCGCATTCTTTGCTAGCACATCTCTCGGTTTGGATCCTTCAGCATGGCCTACAACTCCCGTCTCTTCTAGCTGATCTAAAATTCTAGCTGCTCTTGAATACCCAATCGAGAGGCGTCTTTGAAGTAAAGATGCTGAAGCGCGATCATATTGACAAACAACTCTTATTGCTTCTTCAAACAAAGCGTCTCTACCGTCTCCCCCAACAGAATTACCTATCTTTTTTACAATAAGAGGTTTTGCAATAACTTCTTCTGTATACTCAACAGTCGGATTTTTAGCTTTTAGGTACTCTACAAGCTTACGCACTTCCTTCTCAGAAACAAACGCGCCCTGAATACGTGTGGGTTTTGCTTGATCTGGAGGGATATAAAGCATATCACCCCTACCTAATAGTTTTTCAGCTCCTGGCACATCTATAATTACTCTTGAATCAACCATGGATGAGACATTAAAAGCAATTCTACAGGGAATATTTGCTTTAATAAGTCCTGTTATTACATCAACTGAGGGTCGTTGCGTTGAAACAACAAGATGTATTCCTGTAGCTCGCGCCATTTGCGCTAAGCGTGCAATGGCATCTTCTACCTCAACCGGAGCAAAAGCCATCAAGTCCGCAAGTTCATCTATGAGAATAACAATATATGGTAGTGATTGAAACCCTGCAAGCTCATTGAAAGAGTCGATATTTCTAACTCCTCTTTCTGCAAATGTCTTGTAACGCCTGTCCATCTCATCCATTGCCCATTTCAAAGATGCCAAAATTTTCTCAACTTCAACTATCACTGGCGTCATAAGATGTGGTATTCCATTGTAACCGGTCAATTCCACCCTTTTAGGATCAATAAGTATAAGTTTTACTTCTGAAGGACTTGCTCTAAATAAAAGACTGGAAATAAAAGAATTAATAAGAACAGATTTTCCCGAACCAGTTGTACCTGCTATCAAAACATGCGGCATTTTGGCAATATCCGCAACAACCGGATTTCCGCTCACATCAAGCCCCAAAGATACAGTGAGCTTGGATTTGTTTTTGTGCATTATTGAGGACTCAAGCATGGTTTTTAAAGTTACAACTTCCAAAGATCTATTTGGTATCTCAATCCCCACTAAGTTTCTTCCAGGAATTGGTGCTTCAATTCTAATTTGTCCAGTTGGCGCCTCTGTTGCCAATGCTAAATCATTGGACAAAGAAGTAATTTTTGAAACCTTAGTACCCAAAGCAATCTCAAGCGCATATTGAGTAACAGCTGGACCTAAATTAACTTCAACAACTTTTGCGCCAATTGAAAAACTTTGTAATGTTTTCTCAATAATACTTGCAACTCTTTTTATATCTCCTCTATCAGCTTTCTGTGTAGATCCGTCTGACAGCAAAGATAAGGGTGGATATTCCCAAATTCCAGCTTTTGACAAAGGATTAGCAACAAGCTTGTCCATCAGAAGTGGGGAACCTTTTTTAATAACTCCAGAATTTACACTTATTTGTTCCTTGCTACTTATTGTCATGTTTGGGATCATTCTTCCTCCTTTTATCTTCATCTGCTTGTCAAAAGAAGTACTCTTGTTTTTGAAAAAGTCAAAAATAAAAGTGGGGAAAAGTCTTTGAATATTTTTAAACATAATATTTATAAATTCAAAAATTTCATCAACTGAGGTATTGAAAAAAACAATAAGTCCTACAAATATACCCGCGAAATAAATAACACCACCCCCTAGCGGAGTCAAGATATCCGATACTAGACTAAATAGCTGTCTCCCAACAACACCTTCTCTTAAAAAAGCACAAAGTGATAAGAAAAAAATCAAAAATCCTATTGACAAATGTGGCTTTGATAATAAGAATCTAAGTCTTAAAAATAAAAACCCAAAAAATATTAATACGAATGGGAAAAATAACCCAACTTTACCAAAATAATGTCCTAATTGCTCGTTGATTAACACAAAGCTATTTCCGTTTCTTGTGAAAGATAAAAGAAGAATTATTCCTATCGCAATGAAGCCGAATGCGAATATTGAATAAATTGTCCCTTTTTTAAGCTTGAATTTAAATTTAGCCCTTTGACGATATCGTCGTGCCATGGCAGATTACTATTATATACATTTAGAAATAAGTACACAAGTTGAAAAGAATTATTAACTACTCGTTGACTATTTAAATTTGAATTAATACAATGTGTTTATGGAATATGTTTTTATTAGCTTATTGGTCTTTATAGGAATAATCATTCTTTCTGGAATTAAGATTATTGATCAGTATGAAAGAGGAATAGTTTTGACTCTTGGATCATACACTGGGACACTTAATCCTGGACTTAGAATTGTTATTCCCATTATTCAGCGGCTAATCAAAGTAGATATGAGAATCACAACTTCAGATATTCCCAAACAAGAAGTTATTACAAAAGACAATGTTCCAGTTGGTGTTAATGCTGTTGTTTATTTTCAAGTCGAACATCCAGATGCTGCAGTCTTGAAAATCCAAGACTATGAATATGCAGTTACCCAATATTCTCAAACCGCGCTTAGAGACGTAATAGGAGGAGTTGATCTTGATAATTTACTTACAGAACGAGAGAAACTTGCGAATGACATCAAGGCTTTGGTTGATAAAGAAACTGCAACTTGGGGAATCAATATTACAGCTATTAAAATGCAAGACATTGAGCTTCCATCCGACATGAAACGAGTTATGGCCAAGCAAGCAGAAGCAGAAAGAGAAAGAAGAGCAACAATTATAAGAGCAGAAGGAGAATTAAAAGCCTCTGAAAATCTCAAAAAAGCAATGGCCAACTTAGGATCAAGCGGAGGAATATCCTTAAGGACTTTACAAACTATCGAAGCTACAACAGCAAATCCCTCAAGTACTGTTATATTTGCTCTCCCAACAGAAATAATGTCAGGCTTAAAAAACTTCCTAAGAAAATAGCTCAAGCACATTACTCTTCAAGCGAGCAAATTTTTACTGTGTTTGACTAGTTGTATTAGTTGCAGGACTTTGGCTTTGAATGGGTGCATTAGCAACTTTTACAACAATTGTTCCTGCGATCTTATCATGAAGCCCTTGTTTTTTGGCGTCCCAAAGAATCATTAAATATCCAATGAACAAAATTATTGCCGACACCATTTTGCCGATTATTTCTCGCAAGAAAAATGTCATTGCAGTTGGCTTATTTCCAGACAAATCAACAACTTTTATCCCCATTACTTTTTTGCCAAGAGTTTGTCCCGCAGATGCTTGATAAAACACCCAATAACCAATACTTATGGCAAGATTTATTAAAAATAAAAACGGTGATTGATTATTACCATCACCTCCACTAAAAATTGCGCCGGTTATGAAATAGGGCACTAATAAAACAATATTATCAATTAAAGCAGCTACAAATCTCACTCCCCCTCCCGCATAATTCATATTCACAAAAAATCACCCCCCTCCTTTTTATAATTTGACAAATCTATTAATTTAACGATAGCATGTAAATAGGAACAATTGCAATGGACAATCAATTACCTGACTGGGAAATAGGAAAACTCTACAATCAAGCATGGGCTATTATTAAAAAATTCAAAGTATTGTGGATTTTTGGACTCGCATCAGCTGGAGGATTTTCTTTTAATTTCAATCTTCCTTTTGATTTTAATGAGAAAGACATAAAAAATTTCCAAGAAAATTTTCAATCTTTTCCATCAGAAATTGCATATAATCCACTATCACAAGTCCTAGGCGAATCTACTTCTAAAACCACAGAAACATTTTCTTATCTTTTTTCCACTATTCCATTTTATTTTTACGTAATCTTAGTAGTTGAATTTCTCGCAATTATAATTTTGGCTATAATTATCGGCATTATCGGCAAAGCATGGTCAACAGGTTTACTTCTTGAAGGAATTCAAACAGCTTTATCAAATGTGGATGTAAGTATTCACGATTCATCAGAAAAAGCATTTACACACATCAAACCTCTGGCTTGGCTTCAAGTCATTCCACCTTTGGTATTGGTAATTGGTTTTCTATTTTTAAGTATTATAATTGTTATAACTTTTATAATTCCGACTGCACTAGCGAAAATACTATTTAGTTTCCTCTCATTACTAACTTTTGGCGTTGTAGTATATGGATTTATCTACTACCTGCTCTCAGAAATTTGGGCTAGTCGTATTATAGTTACTGAAAACAAATCAGGAAAAGAATCACTTTTTAGAGGCTATAAAATTGCAAAGAACAAAACTTGGTCTATGATTTTACTTGGAATTGTTAATAATATTTTGTCTTTTTTTGTAATGGCAATTCCTATTGCTCTAATAGCCGGAATAATTTTTGGAGGGATATTTACAATCAGTCAAAACCAAACGCTTGGAATTGGGCTTTTTGCAGTTGGAATAATTCTTATTATTCCTACGATGATAGCAATAATGTTGCTAGGTGGAATAATTAATGCATTCAAGGCAGTTGTCTGGAGCATTGCATACAACAATATACGAGGAAAATATGACGGAAAATAAATCCAGCACCTTTTTTTCGCATAGTAATGATCCAGGAAGCAAACCGCAAGGTTTTGAAAAGGTGCCGAATAAAAAATTTGCAGGATATAGGTTGCGTTTGCTGGCGCATATTATTGACTCTGCAATTCTTTTTATCCCCTTAAGTCTTCTTTTGTGGTTTGCAGCATCAAGTGTAACTTTACCAGAATTTATGCAAAGATTATTTCTTTTATTTATCCTTTGGTTGATTCCTTTTTTTGCTATAAATACTGCCCATGACACTTTTTTTACCCATTGGTATGGTGGAACAATCGGAAAACTATTGGTAGGACTTAGAGTTACTGATGAAAATGGCAATTTACTAAGTTTCAAAAGAAGCTTTTTCAGACATACTGTTGGCTATCAAGTCGCATTTCTTCTTTTGGGATTAGGTTTTATGACAATTATTAAAGATTCCAAAAAACAAGGATGGCATGACAAAGCAGTAGGATCAATAGTAGTTGTTCAAAATAATCAATGGGCACTTGCATTACTTATGTTGCTTTTAGCTCTTGCTTTAAATTTCTATATTTTCTATTCTGCATTTAATATTTTCTTTTCCGGAACACTTCCTCAAGAATTCAAGTCTGTTATAAACTCTTTGCAAATTGAAAAGGGAAATAAAACAATAGAAAAAGTCTATAAAGGAACAGTACTTTTTACAGATATTGAGGGTGGGTGTTGGTACCTCTTGGTAGACGCTGAGCAAAACTATGGTGCAATAAAGTACGAACTAATTGGAATAGAAAAAAGCCATCTCGAGCAATATCGAAACAAAAAAGTAGAAATCTCTGGCAATATAAAAACAGACACAGTCTCTATTTGCCAAATCGGCCCAATTCTTGAAGTTGAGAAAATTAAATTGTTAGAAGAAACAAAACAAACAGATATTGATATTTCCTCCTGGCAAACCTACCGCAACGATGAGTTTGGGTTTGAGGTTGAACATCCACAAGTTTGGAAAGTTGTTGACTTAGAAAAAGAAGGAGCTCTCCAAATTTATCTACCAATACCCAGTAATTCATTTACCCCTAAAGGTATTGGCTCATCTATTGTTATAGATTATAAATTCGATGAATTTACTAATAATAGAGAAAAAGGTTTGACTTTGGAAGAATGGGTAAATAGTTCTGAGGGAAGAAAAATTATAAAAGGCGTCCCACAAAAAATACCAATTGGCAATTTGGAAGGTTATGGTGTAGATATTACCAATCAAAAAAGTGATATTTATATAATGGATAAAGAAAAACGAGTTTATTATATCTCAACTAATTCCTATAATAATCAAGACATTAAAACTCTTTATAAAATTCTCTCCACGTTTCGGTTTGTTAAATAAATCTACACTTCAATCACCACAGGCAAAACGAGGGGGCGGCGGCGGAGTTCTTTGAAGATTCTACGTTCTGCTATTTCACCAATTAATCTTCTTACATAAACCCAATTCACAACCCTTCCTTTTCTTTTTAATAATGCCGATCTTATATCATGTGATAATTTTGAATTCAAACGGGGGATATTATAAGAAGTCACAAAGCCTTTCACAATTACATCCGGCTTGCCAACGAGTTGACCGGTATTTGAATCAACTTCTACAAGGATTATAACTATTCCCTCCTGGGAAAGCTTCTGTCTGTCTCTTAAAACAAAATGTTCTATCTCTTCTCCGGATATTTCATCAACATACACTTGCTTAACTGGTACTGTTTTCCCGTATCTAATACTGTCTGAAGATATGACTAATTCTTGTCCATCCTCAATTAAAAAAGTATTGTTTTTGCTATACCCAAATCGTTGTACTATATTTCCATAAGCAAACATGTGTCTAAAACATCCGCCAATTGGAATAATATTTTTCGGTTTGACTATATTGACTAGTTGCGAAAGCTCATCTTGCGAACCGTGTCCAGACACATGAAATTCTTCGCCAATTGCAGAATAAATTACTTTTATACCTTTCTTAGTAATCGCATCAATCAGTTCATAAATCGATGTCTCATTTCCTGGAATTGGATCTGCAGAAAAAACAACAATATCATTCTCCTGTAATTTAACTTCTTTATGCTCATTATTTGCAATTCTTGTCATTGCTGAATTTTCTTGTCCTTGACTACCGGCAACAATTAGAGTAAGTTTACTATCACTATAACTTCTAATATCTTCTGTTTTAATTTCCAAATTCCTTTCTATTCTCAAATACCCCAATCTCTTTGCAACTTCTTTGGCTCTTATTAAAGATCTTCCAATAAAACAAACTTTTCTGCCAAACATTTTTGATACTTCTATAATTTGGTTAAGCCGTGAAATATTTGAAGAATAAGTGGTAACGATAAATTTTCCCTTACAATCTCTTATAACTTTTGAAAAGCTATCTATTAATATTTTTTCTGATTCACTTCTTCCTTTTCTTTCTGCGCCCAAACAATCAGATGTCATACACAAAACTCCAGACTTTACAACTTTTGATATTTTTGCGAAATCTGTTTTTTTGCCATCATAAGGTGCTTCATCAAACTTAAAGTCAGATCCATGATAAAAGTTTCCAACTTTAGTTTTTATAAATAAGTGGCTTGTGTCAGGAATAGAATGTGTGACCCTAATAAAGTCAACTTCAAAATCTCCAATTCTTTTCATGTTTTCTCCAAATTGAACTGACTCAACTCTAGATCCAACCCCAAATTCAATAAGTTTTTCATTCGCAAGAGATGCTGTAAAAACTGTACCAAATATTGGAAACTTTGGAAGCTGTGGTAAAATAAAAGGAAGTGCGCCAATATGGTCTTCGTGTCCGTGAGTTAAAACCATCCCAACTATTCTTTTTTTTGACCTGCCTGCCGGCAGGCAGGTCTTTAGTAAATATGATATGTCTGGCAATAAAAGATCAACACCAAGCATTGTCTCATCGGCAAAACCTAACCCGCAATCAACAATAAGAATCTGATCACGATATTCATACAAATACATGTTTTTTGTGACATCTCCAACACCGCCGAGAGGGATAAAAGATAAACTATTCATATCAAAATGTCATTCTGAGGAACGAAGTGACGAAGAATCTCTTCCTTACATAAAACCGATGGAGATCGTTCGCTTCGCTCAGGATGACAACGATAAACTATTCTGGCAGATATTCCTTAATATTTTCATTAGTTATACTAACTCCCTGAACTTTTCCCTCAACAATCATCCTAGCTACTTTTCGAGATATCCCTTCAATCGTACGCTCAAGGCTCCTAATTCCAGAATCATATCCTAAAGGCCTAATAATACCAGGCCAAACATTTTCATCGATTATCAACTGAGACTCAGCTAGTCCAGTAACTTTACGAATCTTGGGAAACAAATAATTTTTTGCAATTTGTATTTTTTCTTCATCATTATATGATGGCATTTGGATGATTTGAAGCCTATCTAGAACTGCGGTTGCAATACCAGTCGTGTTATTTGCAGTTGCAACAAATAAAACCTTAGACAAATCAAAAGGGTAATCTATGTAATGATCCAGGTAGGATTTATTTTGTTCTGGATCCAAAATCTCAACCAAAACTCCCATGATATCTTTCCTTCCCTCATCTGTTACCCTATCTAATTCATCAAGAAGAATTACGCAATTTTTGCTCTGAGAATGAATAATACTTTTTATGAGTATTCCGGGTACAGCTTCAGGGTTAACACGAGAGATACCTCGAATATCACTCGCATCCCCCATTCCTCCAAAAGGTATTCTTTCAAATTTTCGACCCAGTGCCTCCGCAATTGAATATCCAAGTGTAGTTTTTCCGGTACCAACTAAGCCAACTAAACACAAAATTGGAGCATGCGTATTTCCAATATTGGACTTTAAATTTAAAATAAGAGTAGACAGATATTCTAAAATCACATTCTTGACAGTTTGTAATCCATAATGATTCTTATCAAGAATTTGTTTGGCAGAATTAAGATCAAGAATATCTTTAGTTTCTTTATTAAAAGGGACAGATGTAACCCAGTTTATATACTTTACAAAGCTTTCAAATTCTAAAAACGATCCTGAACCTGCCGAAGGATCTCTCTTGAGGCTTGCTTGCAGAAGACTTATTTCTTCATTTATCTTCACTAGCAAATCAGGAGGCAATTGTGCTTTTTGTACTTTATCCTTAATCTTTTCAATTTGCAAATCAAGGGGTAAACTTACGTCCATAAAACTATAATACTATAAAACTCTAAAATTACACAATATTAAAAAGCTTAGTAGTGGGGCTTGCGGAAGCGAGATGATCCCTGTCTTTCTCTCCATCCTCTTTGCGATCTATCCCTACCACCAAATCGCTCTCTTCTAAATTGCCTTGCTAATGGATGGTCTAAGCCTAGTCTTTGCGTAGTAGTTGGTTTTTCTTTTTTAATAATTTCACCATGTTCTCCCACTAACATTGACAAATTGATTCTTCCTTGATCATCTATTTCAATGACTTTAACCTTTACCTTTTTGCCAATAGATACAATATCAGTCGGATTCCTAACAAATCCAGTTGACATTTGTGAAACATGAACCATTCCCTCTTTTCCAGGTAAAAATTCCACGAACGCTCCAAAAGGTAAAATTCTTTTTACTTCTCCTTCGAATGTTTCACCAACAGTTACTTCTTTGGTAATTCCTTTCACCCATTCCATTGCTTTTTCTACTGATTCGGATGATGTACCAGATATTGTTATTAACCCATCATCTTCAACATCAACTGTAGCTCCGGTAGTAGCAATTATATTTTTAATTACCCTACCTCCAGGCCCAATTACATCGCCTATTTTCTCAACTGGAATTTGAATTTGTTCTATTTTTGGAGCAAACTTTGAAATATCTTTGCGGGATTCTTTGATTACCTCCTGCATTTTCTTCAAAATAAAAGTACGCCCTGTTTTTGCTTTCTCAAAGATTTCTTCAATTTGATTCATAGTTAATCCCATATTTTTAACATCTAGCTGAATTGCTGTAATTCCCGTATCTGTACCTGCGACCTTAAAGTCCATATCTCCAGAAAAATCTTCAAGCCCTAAAATATCACTTAATATCAGATATTTATCATCACTTGAAACCATTCCCATCGCAATTCCAGAAACAGGCTTCTTTATAGGAACCCCCGCATCCATAAGAGCTAAGGTAGATCCGCAAGTTGAAGCCATTGAGGTTGAGCCGTTCGAAGATAAAATTTCAGAAACGACTCTTATAGTATAAGGAAATTCTTCTTGTTTTGGAATAACAGCAAGTAAAGCTTTCTCAGCCAATGCACCATGACCAATTTCCCGTCTTGATGGCACACCAATTCTTCCTGTTTCACCTGTTGAGTAAGGAGGCATTGAATAATGATGAATGTATCTTTTGGATTCTTCTCCTTCAGCTGATTCAATCAATTGTTCAAGTCGAGGTGATCCCAATGTAACAACTGTTAGTGCCTGAGTATCTCCTCTTTGGAAGATAGCCGAACCATGTGTTCTTGGCAAAACATTAACTTTAACTGAAATTGGCCTAATCTCATCTGGTTTTCTTCCATCAGGTCTAATTCCTTTCTTCAAAGTATTATCTCTTATGTGTTTGTATAGAACTTTCTCAATTCCGTAAGCTACATCTTTCTTGTCAGCCTCAAATTCCTCCTCTTTTGATTTCTCCTCTTTAATTATTTTGTCAACTAATTCGATTACATTACCTGCCGATTCTCCTTTTAATCTATTTTTGACGAGATTAGTAATTTCATCTTTATAATTCTTTTCAAGCAATGTTAAAAGATTTGCAAATTCTGGATTTGGACTTACAGTTTCTTTTTTTTCTCCATTTTTCTTTGCAAATTCTTCGATAAAATCTATAATCTTTTTATTTTCTTTTTGCGCTACCTCAATTGCTTTAAAAACTATACTCTCGGGAACCTCCAATCCTTCTGCCTCAATCATCAACGTTTTGTCTTTTAACTGAGATATTACCAAATCAAGATCAGACAGCTCTGATTCTGAAGCAGTATGATTCACTATAAATTGTCCAC
>CAYJRY010000009.1:24471-26279 GCA_964372855.1 uncultured Gammaproteobacteria bacterium
GTCCACCGGTTTGGGTAGTGTGATCTTTTTCTTTAACGTATCCTACTCTTACTGCTCCAATAGGCCCCTGCCAAGGAATTCTTGAAACTGCCAAAGCTGCACTTGTTGCAATAATAGACAAAACATCTGGAGAGTTTTCGCCATCAACAGACAGAACTGTTACAATGATTTGTACTTCTTTTTTAAATTCTTTTGGAAAAAGAGGTCTTATTGATCGATCTATAAGACGGCCTATCAAAATTGCATCATCTGACGGCCTTCCTTCTCTTTTTACCCATCTTGATCCTTTTATCCTTCCTCCGGCATACAATCTTTCTACGTACTCAACTGTAAGGGGAAAATAGTCAACATCGCGTCTCTCCTCTCCTTCAACTACAGTTACCAATACCATCGTATCACCTAGTCTTGCAAGAATTGATGAGGTTGCTTGATTGGCCAAATCTCCCTTTTCAAGTGTTAGAGATTTATCGCCTATTGTTAAGTTAGCAGAAATTTTTTTATTTGTAGTCATTTTATTTTTATGCAGCGGCAAGTCCTACTTTCTTCTCTATCATAGAGGCTCGTTTGTCATCAACCTTATCCAAATAGTTAATCATTCTTCTTCTTTTGGCAATCATTGATAAAAGCCCGCGGCGACTGTGAGTATCATGAGGATGACCTTTTAGATGTTCAGTCAAACGATTAATTCTTTTTGTCAGAAGTGCAATTTGAACTTCTGGACTACCCGTATCACCATCGCTGGTTTGAAACTCTTTGATAACTTGTTTTTTTTGTGTTGAACTAAGTGGCATATTATATATTAAATATTAAAAATCAAATATTGAAGATGACGAAGTTATTTTTGATCTTTGATATTTGATCTTTGATTTTATTATAGCAGCTTACTAAGACTGTTTCAATATTCAATTATATCGATGTAGATCCTTTGTAGATTTTTGGCGCTAGCCAATCATCTGGCGGATTTTCCTCGTCTAATTTTTTATCCTTACTTGGCTCACTAGTGCCTTTTGCAACTGCAGATTTTGGTTCAATTGTTCTTTTGGGATGCTTTGTTGGAGTGAAGAAAGAATAAGCATCTTCTGATTTTTTACTCCGACCAGTATCTCTAACTGCTCCTTTTTTCATAAGAAGTCCTGCCATTTCAAAAGAAAGTGGACTTGTTTTTGGAGATTGAAAGTTATCAGTTGCATCTGTTATGCCAGACAATAGATTTGATGCAATATCCTCATCTATTCTAAAACCTAATGAATCAAGAAGGCTTGCTACCAACTCTGAAACTGAAGATAAATTCTTGCTTACCAAAACAACATCTCCAAATCCTTGATTGTTTTCTTTATAGTCTATATTAACAACTGTTGAATTTTTTAAAGCCTCAGCGCTAAAAACGCGTCCCAATTCTGATAAGGTTGAAGTACCTACGATAAAAACAAGCTTTGGAGCGCCTCCTCCTCGACTAAATTCCACATTCCTCTCATCAAAAGATAATCCTTGTTCTCCCGCCTTTACCAAAATATTAAGCTTCCCGTCTTCGAGAGTATAAGAAATTTTTTCGATTTCTCCTTCTTTATAAGGAAAAGAGACTGTTAAATCTCCTTGATCTGAATCAAAACCTTTTTTAACTTTATCAATACCAACAAGATTGGATACCTCAACAATTGGATCAGTTGGAGAAGCAATGGTTACTTTTTTATTCTCCTGTTTTAAAGACAAATACAAACTTAGGGCTCCTGCCATCTCATCAACCTTAGGATTTCTGCCCACAGCTATACCTATATTGTCGTTTTGCGTAATCAGCTCTTTAAGCCGAT
>CAYJRY010000009.1:26289-31489 GCA_964372855.1 uncultured Gammaproteobacteria bacterium
TAGTTAAATTATCCATAATCACTTACTTTACCCATGCCATATTATCATATCTCCTATAGTAAAGTCAAGAAAAGGAGTAATTAGTATTCCAGCTTCTTTTCCCTCTTCTACTTTTGAAGTAGGATTCTTGCCTATTCTTACAGAAGCAATGGTTGACTCTCCTATAATTATATCTTCTTTATCTTTTGGACGAATCAGCCTGACTTTGTCGCCTCGGGCAACTCTACCCTCAAGCACTTTGATTCCTAAAACTTTTGTTTTTTCAAATGGAAACTGCGCCATAACTTTTGCTCTTCCATAAACCTCTTCAACCTTTGCGATTTCTTTACCTTCCAAAACATCATTCAATTCGTCCAATAGCTCATAAATAATTCTGTAATTTTTAACCAACACTTTTTCCTGATTTGCAAATTTCAAAATCTGAGGTTTAATTTTTGTATTAAAACCCAAAACTATTGCATTCATTGATTTTGCATGTAAAATATCAGCCGGTGAAATGTCTCCAGTTTTCTGAAGAACAATTTTTATTTCTTTTGGAACTGATTTGGAAATAGCCTCCAAAGACCCAAGATTATTAGCAACAAGAATTATAGAAAGTTTTGGCTCATCTTTTGGTGCTAAGAAATCTGTTATATTAACGGAAAGATTTTTATTACTTGTACCTTCTTGTAGTTGTGTGGATTGAGGTTGAAAGGAAGCAGCCTGTACATCTTTTTTGGCCACAATTTTTCCAATTGGTGGGACTTTATCAAATCCCAAAATCTCAACTGCATCTCCAATACTAGCAGTTGTCAAATGTTCACCTTTATCATTAATTATTGTTCTAACTCTTAAACTTTGATTATCATAACCAATTACATCTCTTATAGACAAACTCCCTTTTTTAATTACAATTGTAGCTTTAGGACCAACTCTTTGATCAAGCTTTGACTCAACAACAATTCCCTTGAAATCCCCCATATCAAATTTAGCTTTGTTACTACCCATTTCATAAACTAGCAAAATTAGCTCAAGAAGTTCTTTGATATTTACATTTTTTACCGAAGAAACGCCAATGTATGGAACACTACCTCCGTAACCCTCAAGCATCACCCCCTCTTTTAAGAGTTGACTTATAACTTTGTCTTCATTTTTTTCAGGTAAATCAATTTTAGTCAAAACAACAATATAAGGAATTTTTGCATCTTTTAGAACTTTTATACTTTCTTTTGTTTGAGGCATAACTCCATCAATTGATGAGACAACCAAAAGGCCTATATCTGAAGCAATAGCTCCTCGTCCCCGCATAAGGCTGAAGGCTTCATGCCCTGGAGTATCAATAAATGTAATTTTTCTTTTTTTACCCTCAGCTATAAACTCTATACTTGATGCACCAATTCCCTGAGTTATTCCTCCGTATTCTTTTTTAGCAATATCTGTTTTTCGAATTGCATCAAGTAGTGTTGTTTTACCATGATCAACATGCCCCAAAACAGCAACAACTGGGGGAGCGGACTGAGCTAATCGAGGGAGCTCGCCTGCAAGCGAAGCGGACAGGCGTGGATTAACATCTTCTTTTTGAGATATTTCAGACTTGCTATTTTTTTTGACCATAACATATGCTAATTTTAAATTTAAAATTTTTAATTTTCATTGAATGTCAAATGTTCAAAAATTTAATTTTAAAATTTGGTTTCAAATTTCAAATTGAAAATTTAAAATTATTTTTTCTCTTCCTTCTTAACGTTTTCCGCTTTAATCTCTTTTTTCTCGTCTGTTCCTGAACTACTAGGTTTTTCTGAATCACTACTTTTCTGTGTTTCAACTTCTTCCTGTGTTTCTGCACCAGTCGCGTTTGACGCGGTGGTAGCAGGTTTTTGTTCTTCTTCTATCTCAATCCTATAATCAGTCAATTTTGAGGCCAAGCGAACATTTTGCCCTTCTCTTCCTATAGCTAAAGAGAGTTCCTCATTAGGTACAAAAACATGGGCAATTTTCTCCCCTTTTTCAATTTCTACTCTAACATTTTTAGCAGGAGATAAGGCTTGGGCAATATAGTTTTTGATATTCTCGCTCCATTGAATAATATCAATTTTTTCAAGCCCGCCAAATTCAGCGATAATTGCCTGCACCCTTACACCTTTTTGTCCAACACAGCTTCCAACAGGATCAATACCCGATTGATTGGAATAAACAGCAACTTTGCTTCTTGCTCCGGGCTCTCTTGCGATGTTTTTTATAACAACATTCCCTTTACTTACTTCTGGAACTTCTCTTTTGAAGAGCCCCTCAAGAAGACCACTACTTGCTCGTGAGACAATTATATCCTGACCCTTCAAACCTTCTCTGATTTCCAAAATATAAACAGTTAATCTTTGATTAAGGTGATATTTTTCAGTCGGAATCTGTTCTTCTTTTGGCATCAAAGCTTCGGTTTTGCCAACGTCAACTATTATATTTGGACCAGCAAATCGTAAGATCATACCGTTTACAATAGTTCCAACTCGTAATTTATAATCAGCAATTATAGCTTCCTTTTCCTTTTCTCTAATTTTCTGAAGTATGACTTGTCGTGCTGTTTGAGCAGCAATTCTACCAAAACCAGGAGGAGTAACATCTTTATTTTGATGCAATATTCTTGCTTCCCCTGTATTTTTGTCTAAAGTTGTAGAAAACTCCTCAATTGCAATATCCGGGTGATCTTTTTTGTAAGCAGCTAATATTGCATTTTTGACTGTCTCCAAGACTACATCTACTTCAACGCCGCGTTCGTTGGCGACTTGATTTAAAGCTAGCAAAAATTCACTTCTTTGTACCGCTGGCATACTTTAAAGTATACCAGATTCAGTTTTAACCTTCAAGAAGACAGGCAATAGAAGAAATTAAATTTTTTATAAGAATTAGCTTTTAGGATTTTTACCTAATGAAAATAAATTTAAATTAAGCGGAGAGTCGCTAAGTTTGCTTTTAATAATACTTCCTACTATCCAGTCCAACAAAACATTTCCTGTTTCTTCTTGATTCTGTATTCCGATAGCAACCTCCATCTGTTCTGGCCCAAACAATTCAGTTCTTGCATCTCCTATTCCTAGGCTAAACACTGGTCTTTGTAGTTTTATAGACGGAACGCCATCTGGTAGCAGGGGAAATTTATATGATTCATTTACATCAACCCAAAATATACCGCCTCCTTCTCCTCGGTCAATAGAAATTGTAGCTTTATCATCCAATACAATTAATTTTCTTCCAGCACGAATATTTTCATCTCCATTTATAAATACTCTTTGGACAGGAACTCTTAAATTATCATATACCGAACTTATTCTCTTAAAAGAGGTTTCTCTGGAAATCAGCTGCTCTGAAATTGCCATAAATTATTAATATCACAACTTATTTTCTGATGTCAATAGTCAATGATAATCTATCCATTTCTAATATTATTTTGATTATTTTCTATTTCTCTTTCTCTGTCCAACATATTCTTTTCAAGGATACTTGAGTTTAGTTTTACGTTAATTGGTCTAACTAGTTGTACTCCTAAACTTGCCAACTTAAACCCAAATCCCAGTATAAAACTCATAAGAAAAAAATGCGTTGTAAGATTAAGGCTCTGATTTAAAACTTCAGGTGGGAGAATGTCTATATTTGGTTGAGGAAAACTATTAAGCTTGGATTCATTGCTCGTCTGAAGCTGATTTAGCAAATCTTCAATGTTTAAAGAAGTTACAGAATTACTACTGGAATTATTGGAGGAAAGATTAAAAACCGAAAATGGTTTTGCCTTACTTGTAAAAACCATAAAAATATTTACAACGCAAAATACCATAACTATAATCCCTATAAAAAGCAAGGAATACCCGCTTACTTTCTCACTCATATAAAACATCAACCCCCGGTGATGATTGGCTTCAAACCTAAGGATTTTTAAAAGAGATCATGTCTTCAGAGTCTACTGTTATGGAAATCCTATCTCCTCTTTTTATATCATCTTTCAATAACTTTTGCGCGATTTGGTCTTCGATGTTGTCTTGGATAAAACGCCTCAAAGGGCGAGCGCCATATTCTTCGTCAAATCCTTCTTTCGCGATCTTATCAATTATTTTTTTATCAAAATTAACTACAACATCTTTCTCCAAAAGCTTATTAGAAAGTTCTCTTAACAAAAGCTTTATGACTTCAATAACTTCTTTTCTTCCTAAAGGTTTAAAAACTACAATTCCATCAAATCTATTTAATAGTTCTGGTCTAAAAATTCCTTTTTCTTGCAAAAAGTCAAGCAACTTTTTTTGAAATTTTTTATCAATTTCAGTTCCTTTTTTGACTTCTTGCCGAATATACTCAGATGCTGCATTTGATGTTGCAATAATAATAGTATCTACAAAAGAAATAGTTTTTCCTTTTACATCAGTTAGCCTCCCATCATCCAAAACTTGCAAAAAAAGATCAATAATTTTTGTGTTTGACTTTTCAAACTCATCTAACAAAACCAATGAAAACGGATGATCAAAAACCGCATCTGTAATTCCTTCTCCTTCTTCTCCTAAGAAACGATTAACGCTCCCAGTCTCGCCATATTCACTCATATCAAATCTAATCATGCGACTTTCTCCAAAATAGATTTTTGACAGAGTTTTTGCAGTCTCTGTTTTGCCAACTCCAGTTGGACCTAAAAAAAGAAAAGAGATAGGTTTTTCTTTTGTGACTAGCCCTGCGCGAAGCCTTCTTAATGCTTCTGAAATTTCAATAACTGCATCAGATTGATCAATAATATATTTATGAAATTCATCTTCTAGATTTAAAAGTAATTTTTTTTCATTTTCAGTTGGTTTTCCAATTGCTATTTTTGTTTTTTCTTCAATTTTCTCAATCACATCTTCTTCTTCAACAATTTTTCTTCCAGAAAGCTTTACTTTATTTGCTGTATCCTCAAGTAGACTAACACCTCGTCCTGGCATGACTCTATTTGGTAGATATTTAGAAGAAAAATTGTCAGAAGCAATAACCGCCTTATATGAAATAGGCACTGTATTTTTTCTCTCAATTTCAGGAGTTTTCAAAAAAAGCATCTTGAGGCCGTCTTTTCTATTTGGCTCATCAAACTTAATAGTTGTTAAAATACTTGATAAAGTTTGTTTTGTCTCAATAAATCTTTTATAGGAGGAAGGCGTTATACTTGCTATAAATTGAATTTTTCCTTTTTGAAGATATGGAATAAGAACTC
>CAYJRY010000010.1:0-30889 GCA_964372855.1 uncultured Gammaproteobacteria bacterium
AAAAGAGTATTTTAAAAAACTCAAAAATTTATCAAATATATTTCACTTAGTTCCATTATGACCTACAACAAAATATCAGATAATAAAAGATTTTCTTAATTTTAAGAAAGTAAATTACAAACTTACAAAAGGAAATGGAGTAAAAATAAGTAGATTTCTAAAATCACGATATAAAAAATATATTAATATGAACAGCTATGGAACTGATATGAAGAATGCATTTGCAAAATTGTTGGAATTTGAAAATGGCTCAAAATGAAAAAAAAGAAACTTGCGATTATTTTAGGAATTAGACCAGATCTTATTCGAGCTTCTCTTATTATTAAGCATCTTGAGAAAGCTAAGAATATTAAAGTAATAATAATTTGGTCAGGACAAAACTATTCTTATAACTTAAAAGATGTTTTCTTCAAAGATCTTAATGTTCGAAAACCTGACATTGAATTGGATTGCCGGGGAAATACAGATGCAGAAATTGTATCAAAGTTAATAGCAAATCTATATCCAGTTTTTGAAAAAATAAAGCCAGATGCAACGATTTTTTTAGGTGATACAAATACAGTTATGGGGTGTATTGCAGCTTCCCAACTCAATATTCCAATTATCCATATTGAAGGTTGCTGGCATTCTTATGACTGGAGAATGCCAGAGGAAAAAATACGAACAATAATAGACCATTTATCAGATGTAATTTATACATACGAAGAAGAGTATAAGCAATTGGGAATAGCCGAAGGAATAAATCCTAAAAATATTGTAGTAGTAAAAAACCCTATCGTTGACGTATTGAATGAATTTTATTTTTCAAAAATAGATAATTTTAAAAAAAATATAGATAATGAATTTTTTAAATCTAAAGGTATACAAAAAAACAAGTATTATCTAATGACTTGTCACAGACGAGAAAATGTACATATTGATAAATCTTTCAAAGCAATAATAGATTTAGTAAGTAAAGCAAAATATCCAATTTATTTCCCTGCAAGTTATAGAACACAAAAAGTAGTAAAAGAAAAAAATATAAAACTTCCTAAAAATCTTATTGTCGCTGATCCAATAGGGTATGAGGATATGCTTAAATTGCTGACTTTTGCAAAAGCTGTTATCACAGATTCGGGAACATTAAATGAAGAAGCATGTATTTTAAATATTCCTTGTATAAATTTACGTAAATCTACAGAACGTCCTCAGGTATACGATGTTAAATCATCTGTAAAATTTGATCCTGATCAGCCTAATAAATATCCTGTATCAATCGTTTATAAAAAGCTTGAAAAGATAACCGGCACAAAATGGAATAACCCGTTTGGAGATGGTAAATCATCCGAAAGAATCGCTAATGATATAATTAATAGATTAAAACAAGGAAGAATTAGAGGCTTTCTGCCCGAAAATAACCACCTGCCTATTAATCGATCTTTCATCGAAGATGGTATCGAATTATAAAAGAAAAACATTAGCCATAATTATACCAATGTACAATGAAGAAGATAATGCTTCGGAATGTATTGACCGAGTAATAAACAATATAAAATCATTGAAAGTCTTTGCATCATTAATAGTAATTAATGATGGAAGTACAGACTCTACTTCCAAAATTCTTCTAAAAAAACAGAATATATATAAAAAAAATATTTTTATAATAAATCTAACTAAAAATAAAGGATATGGCGCTGCTACTAAACTGGGATTAACTTGGGCTTTGAAAAATGGTTATGAATGGTGTCTGCATATGGATTCTGACTTAACAAATGATCCCAAATATATTAAAGATTTCGTTAAATTTGTGACTCAAGAATTTGACTGCATTAAAGCATCACGATATATTAAGGGGTCAAAAATAGTTAATGTGCCTTATTTTAGAAAAATAATATCTTATCTTGGTAACTATTTAGCATCAATATTATTTAATGTAGGAATTAAAGATTGTACAAATGGTTTCAGAATGGTCAGACTTACAACGATTAAAGATATTCAGTTTATTGAGAGTAATTTTTCTATAATACTTGAAGAATTATATTATCTTAGAAAAAGAAATGCACTCTTCAAAGAGATACCCTACACCTTAACAGTCAGAACAAATTCAAAATCACATTTTCGATATAATTTCAAAGTATTCAAGGATTATTTAAAGTATGCTTTTAGAGCTTTTTTACTGTCTATTAAATCTTAATTCTTGTTGAATTTCAGGAAGCTTTAATAAAAGTTTAATAGTCTCTGATACATTAAGTCTTGTTGTGTTTTCAGATGTAAAAGGTTCGATATTTTTAACATTTACTCTTTCTCCTTGGTAAAAATACTTATTATAATCTAAACCCTGACTTTCGCTTGGAATTTTGTAATAAGATGATACTTCTTGAGCACGCAGTATTTCTTCTCTTGTCACTAATGTTTCATGCATTTTTTCACCAGCTCTTATACCAACTTCTATAAACTTTTTTGTATAATTAAATATCTTGCAAACAGCTTCTGCTAAAGTTTTTATAGTACAGGCTGGAGCCTTTCTTACATAAATAAATCCATTTTGTCCTTCTTCAAGAGCATATAGCACTAACTCTACCGATACAGATAAAGGCAATAAAAAACGCGTCATGTCCGGATGTGTAACTATAATTTCTTTTTTTTGTCTAATAAGTCTTACAAAAAATGGTAAAACAGATCCTCTTGTATATAGTACGTTTCCATACCTTACTCCACAAAGAGTAGTTTCATTTCTTCCTTTTTCTATAAAATTTTTAGACTCAGCAATCATTACTTTTTCCATCATAGCTTTTGATAACCCAAGTGCATTTATTGGATAAACTGCTTTGTCAGTGCTTAGCACTATAACTTTTTGTACCTTATTCTTAATTGCCGCTTGGATAACATTATGTGTTCCTAGTACATTTGTTTTAATCGCTTCCATTGGAAAAAATTCACAGGTTGGGACTTGTTTGAGTGCTGCTGCGTGGAATACATAATCTACTCCATACATGGCATTTTCAATTGTTTCCCTATCTCTTACATCTCCAATAATAAACTTAAGAAGGGGGCTATCATATTTATTACGCATATCGAATTGTTTTTTTTCATCACGACTTAGAATAATAACTCGTTTAGGTTTAAGTTTTAAAAACTTTTCTGCTACTATACTTCCGAAAGATCCAGTTCCTCCTGTTACAAGTATTGTTTTGTTTTTTATTACTTTTTTGTATTTTCTTTCCATACTCTGGGACAATATTATATATCAAATTGATTTTAGAATTCCAACTAATGTACCGAGTATAACAGCAATATCCGAAGTTATTTGCAAAACTGGTAATACAATAAAAGCTCGCCAATTATTAACATATCTATAGTTTTTAACGATTGACCAAACAAAATAGAGAATAAAAAGTAATATAATTATATAAAGAATTAATTTTGATGTCGAAAATATTGCAAAGAGCAATAGAATAAAACCTAAAATATATCTTAAAAAAAGAAGGGGTGTTTGTGGTCGAAAATACCCCGCCATCCCATCGCCCATGGCATATCGGAAAAACTGATTAAATGCATCTAATATATTTTTTCTCTGTGGCCAATAAACAATAGCGTTATCCGAAGTTTTAAACTCAAATTCTTTTTCTTTCATTTTTCTGGCAAAGACTAAATCTTCACAAGTGTCTAGATATTTAGGATATCCTCCCACTTCTTTCCAAGCACTTTTTTTAAATGCAATTGAACGAGATGAGGGTAAAAAGTTATCTTTGTCCAATCGATCAGGCATTATACATGTATAGGCAGCAAGACATTTTTGAAATATATTTTTTATTATTGGCTTATAATACCCTGCAACAACATCAACATCTGAATTTTCAAATGGTTTTGAAATATTTTTAACCCAATTTTTATCTAATATGCAGCCACCATCTGTGCAAACGATAATGCTTCCGGTAGAATTCTTGATTGCCTCATTCCTTCCAACTGATCGATTTCCTTTCTTTATTATAAATTTAAACTTTATTTTTTTATTTGAAATTTGTCCTGAGCTAGCCGAATGGATAAAATTTGAAATTTCTGATGCAGTTGCATCAGTTGATCCTCCATCTACAATAACAATCTCATTCGGAAATTTGCTTTGAATTGATAGTGAACCCAATAAATTCTTGATAGTTTTTTCTTCGTTTAAAACTGTAGTTATAAAAGAAATTTTCATATTACAAATACTATCTTTATCTCCAAAGATGAAGATATAAAGAAACTACTTCATTCCATGTTTTCATTCTAGACCACCTATGCCCGTTGTAAATTAATCTTTCTTTTTCTTTCGGATTCTTTATAAACTCATACAGTTTATTTGCTAGTGTCTTTGAATTTTTTGCAATAACAATAAAAGGAGCAAATGGTGCCATTTTCAAGTAGTCTTCTTTAAGTGCATTATTATAAACAGAAAAAACAAGTTTTTTGTTCTTTAATGCTTCAAGAATGCAAAGATATGATGAGGCAAAAACAATGTTGGTTTTTTCTATAAACGAATCCACATCTTCAATGTACCCATAAACTTTCCCATATTTTTCTACTTTTTTTCTAAGTTTTCCATCCCCACATGCTTTAAATTCAAAATCAATTCTCTTCTCCTTTAGTTTCTTAAGCGCTTTTAAATAAATCTGAATCCCCATATCTTCTTCCAAGCGACCGATAAAAAGAATTTTTAATTTTGAATTTTGAATTTTGAATTTATTTCGGATTTTGAATTTTGAATTTTGAACTTTATTAACAACTACTCCTCCATATGTTACAAAATCAGGCTTTACTCCGTACCATTTTTTCATAAAATCTCCAACGCAAATATTTCCACTTGACAATTTCTCAGAAATTCGTCTTATTAATATTGCTTTTTTAGGAATTGGATAATCTTCATATCCGTGAAATGTAACGAATGCCTTTTTTCGAGGATATAGAAAAAGAAAAGGAAAATACCAAAAAAACACATCATGACAATGAATTAAATTTGCTGACTTAACGACAGATCTTAATTTAAGAAGTTCTCTCCAAATTCTAAATTTTTTAAACCAATCATTTTCCCCAACCGAAATTCTTCTTATTTTGATCCCATTAACTTCCTCAATTCTTGGCAAATCATCTGAATATCGTTCTGTAATAACCATAACTTTGTACCCCATATCTTTTAGGACCTTACTAATTTCCAAAACATGTTTCTCAACACCGCCAATATGAGGATAAAAAAGCTTACAAAAAAACAAAATCTTCATTTAAAGCTTTATTCGCCCTAAATTCTACCATGCTAATATAGAAATTAAAATATGCGTTTTTTTCTATAAGAGTTCCTGTATAGGTTAAAGAGAAGGTGCCAAGCTAATCCACCTCGAAGGTGGACCCGAGAGGATTCGAACCTCTGACCTTTCGCATGTGAAGCGAACGTTCTACCGCTGAACTACGAGTCCAAACACCCATCTATTTTACACCTTTTCTTCTTAATTGACAAAAAGTTGAAATACTGGGACAATAAATGTTAACAATTAATTTTAAAAAAATGGAATTTATCCGCAGAGCTTATTTTTTTATACTAGACATAATCCAGACACTTCTTCTTGTTTTTGCTGTATTTATCGTCATTTATATTTTTCTTTTTCGTCCATTTCAAGTCAATGGAGACTCCATGTACCCAAACTTTGTCCATAAAGAGTATGTGATGACAAATATCATAGGTTTACGGTTCAACGAACCAAAATTTGCTGACGTAGTCGTATTCAGGGCGCCTCCCGACCAGCAGCGTGATTTTATAAAACGCGTAATAGCTGTTCCTGGCGACAAAATAACTATAGCAGGTGGTAAAGTTTATGTTAACGGTAGTCTTTTAGATGAAAGCAGGTATCTTGAGTCTTCAATAAATACACGTTCGGGAATTTTTCTGCAAGAAGGAGAGACGCTAACTGTTCCTGTAAATTCTTATTTTGTGATGGGAGACAATAGAGTTGAGAGTTCGGACTCAAGAGAATGGGGATTTGTCACAAAATCTCAAATTATTGGAACAGCTTTTTTTATTTATTGGCCGCCTGATAAAATAGGCTTTATAAAAAATCCCTATGAAACTAGATAGCTTGCGATTTTGCCTTCTCTAGTACATCGCATAACTCCTTAATCAAAGGACCACTTCTATGAACATCACCGCTAATTTTTGCTACAAATCTTCCTTCACGACCGGATTGGTAAATATCTACATCCGTAAAACCCCAAAGTTGTTGAATTTTATTAGCTTTATCATCCATTTCCTTAATGTAAATTCTATCAACTTTTGTTCTTGGCTCTTTTTTCTCAATTTCCGCTTTTATTTTTCGCGCCATGTCTTCTGTCTGCCGAGCCGTGCTATTTTCCCTAAGTATTCTTTTGAAAAGTTCAAGCATCAAATTAGTGTCTCCAATTGATATAAGAGGCCTAACATGTCCTTCATTAATAACACCAGCAATAAGAGCATCTTTAATGGCATCTGGTAAAGTGAGTAATCTTATGGTATTTGATACTGATGGAGCAGATTTTCCAACTCTTTTAGCAACTTCATTTGTCCCGAGTCCAAATTCTTCAATCAACCTTTTATATGCTTGTGCTCGCTCTATTGGATTTAAATCCTCTCGTTGAACATTCTCAACAATTGACATCTCAAGCATACCTCTAGGCGTTGTTTCTTTAACAACAACTGGAACTTTTTTAAGACCCAATATTTTTGCAGCCCTCCAGCGTCTTTCTCCTGCAATTATCTGATAACCTGCTGGAGTTTTTGCAACAACAAGAGGTTCTAGTATTCCTTGTTCTCTAATAGAATCTACAAGATCATTCAAAGAGGAAGGAGAAATCAATCCACGAGGCTGTAGCGGATTTGATTGGAGCATATCAATCTCAAGCTCATATATCTTTTCTTCCATAATTACTATAGTTTCACAACTTCTGCAATTTTTTTACCTTTTGCTTTTTTGAAATTAACTACTCCATCTTTTGTGGCAAAAAGTGAATAATCTTTTCCGATTGAAACACCTACTCCCGGGAAAAACTTTGACCCACGCTGTCTTAATATAATATTTCCTTTAAAGATTTTTTGACCACCATATAATTTTACGCCTAAGCGCTTAGATATAGAATCGCGATTACCTTTTACTGCTCCTTGTGCTTTCGTGTGTGCCATAATTTTAAATTAAAAACTAAAAATTCGTAAAATTTTCTTTATTCTAAACGGACTTTTCACAAAAGTCAATACATCAAAGCGTATCAATTAAACTTGAAGCTAGCCTTGCTTTATATCAACAATCTGCAGTTGAGTCAAATGTGGTCTAAAACCCAATACTCTTCTGTAGCGTGCTTTAGCTTTAAATTTAGATACTCTAATTTTATCTCCTTTTTTTTGTTCTAAAATCTTAGCTTTTACTCTTATATTTTCCAAGAATGGTTTACCAATATCTGCTTTTCCATTAGATACATACAAAAGCGCTTCATTAAAAGTAACCTCTTGATCTTTCTTACCATCAATTTTGTCAACCACAAGAATGTCACCCTTAGAAACTCTATATTGTTTGCCACCTAATTTTAAAACTGCGTATTCCATTTGTAAAACATATTATACCAAAAACTTATCTTATTTCCAAAGCTTTTTCAGATTTTTGTTTTTTAACTATAGCTGATAAAAGTCCAATCAAAATAAAATTTGACACTAATGAGCTACCTCCATAAGACACAAAAGGAAGAGTTATCCCAACAATTGGTACAATCCCAATATTCATTCCGGTATTCACAAAAAATTGAATAAAAATTAAAAAAAATGCTCCTGTGGCAAACATTTTGCTAAATAATTCTTCTTGAGACTTTATAATAAAAATTATCCTAAATAAAAGAGCAAAAAAAGTTAAAACAATGATTCCTGATCCGATAAAACCTAGTTGTTCTGAAATAGTTGCAAAAATAAAATCTGTATGTAGCTCTGGCAAAAATCTAAGTCCTGATTGAGTTCCAAGGCCCAAACCTCGTCCTAAAAACATCCCAGATCCTACTGTGATAATTGATTGAATTACATTATAAGATACCCCAAGTACGTCTGTAGGGTGTAAATATGTTAAAACTCGTTCTTTTTGATAATCATGCAAAAATTTCCATAAAAACGGTATGCTTGCTGCAAAAAGAGCAATAATTACTAAAAAGTATCTTTTAGGCAAACCATATATAATTAAAGTAAAAAATACAACACTTGCATAAATCAACGCGTTTCCCAAGTCAGGCTGTTTAAATATCAAAAAAGATAAAGGCGACAGTAGAAGTAGTATTATCATAAATTTTCTGAATGAATAGTTTTCTTTTTGAAGAATTGTAGAAAAGGATATAATTAAAAATGGCTTCAAAATTTCAGAGAATTGAAATCTAAAACCCAGTATTTCAAACCACCTCAATGAACCTCGACTCTCAATTCCTATAGTTAAAACAAGTACGAGAGAAAGTATTGAAAAAAAATAGATATAAGTTGAATAATGTTTAAGTATATTAATGTTTACTTTGGCAAATATAAAACAAGCTAATATTCCAATCACAAAAAAGATTAATTGATTTCTAAAAAGAGCAATATCTATTGTAAAAAGAGTTAGAAGACTTAATGTTATTAGAATCAGTACAGGAATAAGAAGTCCTAAATCAATTGAGTTTTTCAACAGAAAATTTATCTCCTTTTTTTATTTTTGAAACTAAAGCTTGCTTCATTATATAGTTTTCAAAATCTTTCGGATAAGTATTTAAGGTAACGATCACCTTATCTGTGATGCTTGTACCAAGCCTTTTTCTTTCCTCTTGAATTGCTCTTACAATATCTCTTGCTTGACCCTCATTGAGAAGTTCGTCGGTAATTTTAGTGTCAAAATCAACAGATAATCCTCCTTTTCCTTTCTTAAAAACAACTTCTTTAACATTCAACTCTTCCCTAATCAATTCTAGGAGCTGTTCATTAATTTCTAATTTCGAATTTCGAATTTCGAATTTCGCAAGCGGTTGTCTAACTTTAATTCCAAGTTCTTTTCTTTTTGAGTGTCCTGCCACAACAACTTCTCTTGCTAATTTCATATCTTCAATTAAGCTTTTGTTTAACAAACTTTTATCTCCTTTTGGATATTCTTCAAGATGAACTGAAACTCCGCCAGTCAAATTTCTATAAATTTCCTCAGTTATAAAAGGTATTATAGGAGCCAAAAGCTTGGACAAACAAACCATTACCCCATACATAACTGACAAACAAGTATTTCGATCTTTCTCATCACTCTCAATACCCACCCTTTTTCTTGACCTTCTTATATACCATGTTGAAAAATCATTCAATACAAAATTCTCAAAAAACCTAATAGTCTCAACAGTATCAAACTTTTCAAGACTTAGCGTTACTCCATCAACCAGCTCTGTAAGCCTTGCAAGAATCCACTTATCTAAAATCGTTATTTTTCCAGTCTTTAAATCACAATTCCACTTATTTGCGTTCGCATAACTCACAAAAAAACTATAACTATTCCACAAAATTAGCATCAAACCCTTTACTTGATTTCTGTAATTTTCCTCAGAAATTAAAATATCTTCTCCTTTCATAACAGGGCTGGATAGGAGATAAAGCCTTAACGCATCTCCGCCGTATTTTTGAAGAAGCATCTTGGGATCTGGATAATTTCCATAATTTTTACTCATTTTTCTGCCATCGGTTCCTAGAATTACACCCTCAACTAAGACATTCTTTGATAAAATATTCAATCCATCTCGTCTTAACTCCAAAGCATTAGCTACAACATGAAGTACATAAAACCATGCACGAATTTGTCCAGTGTATTCCCCAATAAAATCTGGGGGGTAGAAATCTTCTACCTTGATTCCTTTCTCAAAAGGAAAATGTCGTTCTCCGAATGATGCAGATGCAGCCTCTATCCAACTATCCAATACTTCCGGTACTCTTAAAACTTTTCTTCCACACTTTTTACAAATAATTTTTATTTCATCAATCTCTGGTTTATGTAGGTCATTAATTTTCTGGCTTGATGCCTCCTCAAGCTCTGCAATTGATCCAGGAACAAACCTCTCGCCACACTCGCATTCCCAGACAGGAACTGGAGAACCCCAAAATCTATTACGAGATATATTCCAATCAGGAGCATTTTCCAAACTTTTCAAGAATCGTCCATGTTTAAAATGACTCGGGTACCAATTAACAAGTTCATTCGTCTTTTTCATCTTTTCTTTCAAAACTTTTATATTCACATACCATGCATCCAAGGGAGCGTAATAAAGTCTTGTATGGCATCTCCAACAAAGAGGAACGCTATGTGATATTTTTTCTTTCCTATAAATTAGTCCTCTTTTATTAAGTTCGCGATCGACAAATTCATTGGCTTCCAAATAATACATTCCGCCATAAAGTGGTACTTCCTCTTTAATAACGCCTTCCTCATCAAGATGTGCTTCAATATGTATATTGTTTTCTAACATTGCTTTAAGATCATCCTCGCCATATGCAGCAATTGTTACTACTCCAGTTCCTTCTTCTGAAGTCACAAAATCGCCACCAATAATTTCAAATGCTTTTTTGTCTTTCCCAATTTTTTTTCTGTAATAATCATAATGAGGAACAAATTTCATACCGATCAATTCTTCACCCTTAAACTCATCTAAAATTTTATAATCCTTCCCCTCATTGTCATTCTGACTTTTGCCATTTAGAATCTTTAATGTTTCTTTCGCCAATATATAGTTCTCTTTACCTACTCTAACCTTCACATAAGTCAACTTTGGATTAACAGCCAATGCTGGAGTCACAATCTTATTCCACGGAGTCGTCGACCACGCCAAAATATAAGTTCGAGTTTCGAGTTTCGAATTTCGAATTTCGAATTTATAAGTTGTCGCGGTATCTGTTATATCTTTATAATTATCCGCGTCCATCGCGACCTCAAAATTAGAAATAGGTGTTGCGCACCGAGGGCAATAAAGGCTGACTTTCAAACCTTTATAAATAAATCCTTTGTCATACATTTGTTTAAATACCCACATTACGGATTCCATGTATTTCAAATCCATAGTTTTGTAGGCATTCTTAAAATCAACAAATCTGCCAATATGTGTTATATACCACTCCCAATCTTGCGATACATTTTGGACATAAGATTTACATTTCTCAATAAACTTTTTGACTCCAACTTTTTCGACTATTTCTTTTTTGCTTTTTATTCCAAGTTCCATCTCAACTTTGTTTTCTGCAGGAAGACCATGACAATCCCATCCCCAAACCCTTCGGACCCTAAAGCCCTTCATGGTTTTGTATCTTGGGAAAACATCCTTTGGGATACTTGATAGAAGGCTACCATAATGCGGAAGTCCTGTTATAAAAGGCGGTCCATCTAAAAAAGTCCAAGTTTTATCTTTTGACCGTGACTCAATTGATTTCTCAAATATTCGATTTTCCTTCCAATATTTTATAATTTCCTCTTCAAGGATTGGAAAGTTAACTTTTGGATTGACTGGACTAAACCCCGCACCAGCATTATGTTTCTTATCTTTCATGAAAAGCTATTAGACCCCACACATGTGATGCGGGGTAAACATGAGTTCAATTGTAACTTAAATTAGCTCAAAAATAAACCCCTCACCGTATGGTGAGGGGTAAAGGTTTGTTGGTCATATCCTTATCTTATTGGTGATATCCATAAATTCACAAAGTCATAAATTATACTTTTCTTATAAAGTTTTTGTATAAAAACAGTTATTGATTTTGAAAGTCCTATACTGTTTGGCAACACCAACGGAACTTCGACAGATTTTAATTTTATTAATGGTTTTGCTGTTATTATCCCTTGGGCAGTTGCATTCATATTAGCCCTATTTTAATTACTTTTTTTGATAATTCAGTGATTTAAAACACTAAAAAATTGTGAGAAAAAACACATTCTAGATTTGAGGTTACGCAAGATTATTTTCGCGAATTAACTTAAAAAATTCCTTTTTAAGATTAACAATTTTGGACCGCTTTAAATACCTGTCAACATCTTTATTTTGAGTCTTATGCATTTTAAGAGCTGCTACCTTAAGAGAAAAGGTTTCTCCAATATCAACAATTGTTGTAATGTCGCTATTTTTGGTTCCTTTAATTTTTCCAAACACAGTATAAGAAAGTCCTTCTTTATCGTATTTTTTCAAATAACTTCTTGGGGTTGCAGTATGATACAAACGAACATGCTTTTTCGATAACTTCATATATTTTTCAAACGCCTGAGTTGTTGATTTGGAAATCGCAATATGGTCTGGATGATTAGATCCGCCATGTTTATCAAAAGTCACAACAATATCCGGAAGCTCTTTCTGAAGAATTTTTAATATCTTTGGCTTTAAAGCAGAAATACATTTCGAAAGTGTCGCGTCTATAAATCCTAAAAATTTTACTTTTTTAATTCCCAAGATTTTTGAAGCCAATCTTAATTCTTGCTCACGAGTTTTGCCAACATTTTCCTTTGTCGTAACAGGAGGATCACCTATTAAACCCTCTTCTCCTTTTGTTGCGGTAATAAGAATAATATTGTGCCTAAGTTTGGCAAGTTTTGCAATTGTTCCGCCACTTGAAAAACTTTCATCATCAGGATGCGCAAAAACAAACATTATCTTCATTTAGTTTATTATATAATACCTTTATGCGCTTGTATAATTCTCTAAGTCAAAAAATTGAAGTTTTCAAACCACTCAATGATAAAAAGGTTCTTATATATGTCTGCGGAATAACTCCATATGATACAACACATTTAGGACATGCATTTACATATATTTCTTTTGATGTATTGATTAGATATTTAATATTTAAAGGTTATAAAGTTACTTACACGCAAAACGTAACTGATATTAATGACCGAGATACTGATTTGCTAGCAAGAGCCAAAGAGCAAAATATTGCCTGGAACAATCTTTCAGATTTTTGGACGAAAAGATTTCTTAGCGATATGAAAAATCTAAATTGGCAAATGCCCAACAATTATTTAAAAGCCTCCGAACAAATTGGTCCAATGATTAAGTTAATTAACCAATTACTAAGAAACAAAGCAGCTTACAAAACTGAAGGAAATGTTTTTTTAGATATAAAACATTTTTCTCAATACGGTAATCTATCGCGACTTGGTGAAAAAGAAATGCTAAAAATCGCAAGAGAATTTGAAGAAGATTTAGATAATCCTTTGAAAAAATACCAACTCGATATTACTCTTTGGCGTGCATCAACTACCAATCAACCAAAACACATCCCTACATTTGATTCTCCATTTGGTAAAGGTCGTCCAGGCTGGCATATTGAATGCTCGGCAATGGCTGTCTCCAGTCTTGATGAACAAATAGATATTCACGGAGGTGGTGGGGATCTCAAATTTCCCCATCATGAAGCAGAGATCGTTCAATCAGAAGGCGCGACAGAAAAGACTCCTTTTGCGAAATATTGGATTCATACTGGAGAGGTAAGATATAAGGGTGCTAAAATGTCAAAGTCTTTAGGGAATTTAGTTTTGGTTTCAGATCTACTAAAAAAATATTCCCCAAATGCAATCCGCTTTATGCTTTTATCACATCATTATAGAAAACCTTGGGAGTTTAAAGAAAAGGAATTGAAAAATGATGAAACTAAGTTGAAATTAGTTGAAGAATATATAAAGAAATACAAGTCTAAAAGTTATAGGAATGAAAATTCTACTTTGAAGAAATTTAAAAACTTAATGGACAACGACCTCCAAACTCCTGAAGTATTAAGCTATACATTAGAACTCTCCAAAAAAAATTCCCCAAAAAATGCAAGCGAAGTCGCATCAATCCTCCAAATTTTAGGTTTTCAAGCCCCGACTTCGTAGTTAGGCGGTTGAGGAAATATTTGCTTTTGCTGATTCTAATAACATCATTATAAATTCAGGCGAGTAGTCTCCTAATCCGTAGATTTTATGTATCAACTCATGACGCGCAGTCCCAGTTATTTCTATTTTAGGATTGCTGGCTAGGAGCAACCACTCATTAAAACCAATCCTATTTCTTATTGCGATTCCCAAATAACCTGCATTTGCTGGCGCGACAAATACTCGTCCAGGATGATGTCGAAGTGCTTCTGGTGTCCAACGCTCAAATTGTTCTTTTAACGAAGTTTCTATTTGAACTAAAGCTTCTGAATCAAGCTCTTGAGATGCTTTTCCTGTTATGATACTTCCAAATAAATGCTGACCATCTGGACTACTTCTTAAATGATCTTGCGTGTCTCTCAACACATTACAACTTGCAGATACAACGGTTTCAAGGGCTTTACGTATATCATCGGAAACAGGAATTTCTTGTTCCGAGATGTTCCTAACAAATTCTTCAACTGTAGGAAAAACTTTAGACCAATTACTGTATCCAAATCTATATTTTACATGGATGATTAGATCTGAAGGTATATGTCTGACATTAAATAATGTTACATAAGCTTCCGTTAATTCTTTAGCTGCTTCTTCCCTGCGCTCGGCTCTTGTATTAGTATTTGACAATTCTTCAGTTAGAAATTTTATATCATCTCGAAGTTTTTCTTCTGAATGTACAAGATATACACCAAGCTGTTCAGTATATGCCTGTTTCCAAAAAGGTTTTGCGGGAACAAAAGAAGAAAAGTTCCCTGAATACATTCTTTCAAAATTTAAATCTATGTCTTTTATATACCCATTAGGATTATTAATAACTTCAGTAAGATATTTTTCTTTGAATTTTTGCATAATTGTCATAGCATAATCAGAATTTGTACATGTAAAAGCTGCACTCATGATATATTGATGTAATTTATCAGAGTCATAACTATTTCTTTCTCGTGTACTTACAACTTCTGGCACATCATATCCCAATGCAGTTTCAGCTTTTTTAGGAACTAACAATCCATTTTCATACAACTCTCCTGGTCTGTCCAATAGAATCTTCATATATCCCATGTCAATGATTCTTTCATTATTTGCATGTCTCATAGGAAGAACATACCTTGCCAAACCGCCATCACCATGTTCATTTTTCTCTCTTGGGTCAATTACTTTAAGCCAATTTTGCCAAACTTCACTATTTTGGGAACCTCCCTCTGGCAATCGAAGAACTGTCGAAGAAGTAAAGGTTTTTTCAGCATCAGAAGGCTTACTTGAAATATTAAATACTACCCTATCAATATTTGAAGGTTTGCCGCCAATAAATATCTCTTCAGGTTTTGTCTCAACTTTTCCTTCCCATCGATAACGACTACCATTGTAATTTGACTCTGATGAGAATATCAGCTCAAGACCATTCCGAATAGCTGCAGCGGCAATCATTTTTTGGCCCTCACCATATTTTCCTGCAAAAAGAGGGCTCTTTTTACTGCTTTTACCAATTGTTCCCAAATCGTTTGGAGTGTAGCCATCTCCATTATCAGTTACTCTTAACCCAACAATTGCGTCAGAGTCTGTTATTTCTTGCTCAGTAATCCAAACTCTTTCTTGCCCGCGTTTAACCTCAAATCTAACATCAACTTTGCCTGACGGTGAGGCATCGAGATGGTTTTGGACAATATCTTGAAACACTCGCTCGGGTTTATCCCATTCATCTATACCATATTCTGAAGAAAACGGAGTTTCTACAATTCCTTCTAGAAATCTCATAGCATTTGTGGATCTGCGTTCAGGCGAGGTAATTGTTATAGCTTTTAATTCCGTCTCTAGTGTTTGTAAGTTATCTGAATATTTTGGATTTTTTATAACAATGCCTCCACGTTCAATGGTTGTTGGATTGGGATTAAATTGATAAGGACCAAATGAATATTCAGAAAAATCAAGAAGCTCTCCCCCATACATCACGTATGTGTGGTTATTATATTGATCAGCTTTTTCTAATTTAATTACAGATCCTTTAGGAAAATCGAAGTAATAAAACAACTTATCTCCCAATTGATAAACTGGTTTTCCATCAATATGGCTCAAAGGTACTAAAGAATCCAAACTTTTTTTAAACAACATAAGATCACCTTTACCATCCTCTGGATAATCAAAATATGCTATTTCACCATTCTCAACCACTATCCTTTGCATCATGATATCTTTTACTCTTTGCCGGTATGGTTCTGGAATTTGGTCAAAATTTACAGAAACTTTTTCCATTCCAGCTAAGTCCAATTGAAATTTACTAATTGTACGATAGATATCCCATCCCACGAGACTTTCTTGTATATTTGTTTGCTCACTATTGAAACGCTTAATCGCACCTATTGGGTCTATTACTTGTGGCTCATAATTAAAACTTTGAGGCAATACATCAACGTCTGGTTGTCCTTTATGTAATGTTTTATTTAATATTTCCTGCGCGGTATCTTGACTTGCAATATAAAGTGAATTCTGATCTAAGAAATTATCATATCTTTGAAAAGTTGCCAACAATAATACTTGCATGCGTCGTTTCCAATACTCACCTCCCCCTGTTTTTTGAACTGCAAAAGATAGCAACTCTGGTCTAATAACTAATTTAAATTTTCTAGTTTCATCATTAAAAGAAAGACTAAAAGGTGGCTCTTTTGTCGGGTCTATTACCTCTCGCAGGTGTGGGGTATTCTCAAAATTAAAATCATCTAATTTTAACCCCGACTTTTCTGCCAATAATTTTAATTCAGCTACAGCAGAATTATAAATCTCCAAAGATCTTCTTACGCGTTCATCATCTTGACTCATCTCATTATGTTGAGATTGCAATTCGGCATTGGCTGTTGTAAGAGAATAAAATTGATAATTTCCCTCATGCGTTTTATTAAGCTTAGCAATTGATTCATCTCCTATATCTGCTCCTAGAGTAATAACGTTAAATCCTCTTAATTGAAGATTTTCAATAAAATCTCTGTTTCTAAATATGTCTGCCTCTTTGACAATCAAATTTTTAAAACCTGGTTTTGCATTTACAATTGCAGGAAATACCCTTAGAGCAATTTCTGTAGTTCTTCTTGCCTGCGTATCATTAACTGCTAATGGGTCATGTCCTCTTGACAAAATTTTATCCAGTACTGATGCTTCAGGTGCGGTTGACTCTGAGAATTTATTCGTCGCAATTCTATTAATTAATTCTGTAATTAGAAACTGAGAATCAGCATGTATCCAAAAATTATTAATTTGTGACGCAATACTTTTTTTAAGTTCGCTCCTATCCCTACCTTGAAGGACTGAGGAATCTAAAAAATTGTAAGAAAATAACGAAGTGAATTCATTTTGGCTATTGACTTCAGAACCTACCCTTAGGCCTTGGACATATTGATTTTCAGGGGATACATCCAAACTTACTCCAACTGGTTTCTCTCCATATCTAAGTATCGACATTGGATAATAATACCTAGCTGATGAGTACTCAAGACAATTCTTCTGAAGACCTTTTCCTTTTATCCTAGGATCAACATTTGCTCTAAAATCTTGCTGAAATATTGGATCTGCGTTATGTATTGTTATAAGCGTATATGATCCTAGATCCGATTCTGTGTTGGGAGGTAAATCTACCTGTATTCCTTTTTGTTCAATTGTATTCTCTTCTCCTACATAAGCTCTATGCTGCCAGATGCGTTCGTGTGTGGGCTCTTGGCTATTGATTTTAAACCTAGATCTCATTTTTACACTTGCGCCATGGCGCATGAGATGGGTTGCGCTCATTTTTGCACCTTCTCCAAACTTACCTCTTAAATGGCGTTGGCCTCTTTTTGTTGACTTATAAAATGCGCTTAGTTTCGTATCAAAACCGCTTCCTTCATCCTCTATTTTCATACCAACAATCTGATAACGAAATTCTGTTGTTTTTGCCTTTGATCCTTCAATCTTTTCTGAATATTGGGGATGCTGCAACTTATCATAGGCGACCCATTTTACGAAATTTTCACCATTAACAGCTTTTGAATCTTTGATTTTATACTCTATCTTTGGAGGTGTTTCTGTAATTGATATTACTGCTTTTCTGATTGCATCAAGTTTTAATTTACCATCTTTATTAAGCAGTTCCTTTCTTAAGGGAATAGTGTTTGAATATTGATTAAGCAAATCAACCATTTGTTTTTCTGCATCTTCGGAAAAGCTAATTAATCCTTTCTTATAGCAATAAAGGAAATACGTGAAATCATCAAAATTAGGCCCAGTTATGGTAGGGCCTTCAGATAATTTATCAGTATCTACAACTGAGGACAAAAGTTTGTCAAAAAATCTTTGAGTTTCCGCGTCTAAGTGATTTTGAAGAATATCTCGAACCGATTGCGCGGTTGTCCATGTTTTTTCTCCATACTCAATATGCGTTTTTGTGTCCGCATGGAGACGTTTAACTTTTGATCCTTCGGGAAGTCTTCCGCCAAAAGTTCTAGTTGTGCTCTTAGGAAGTGATTCTTCAGCTCCAGGTTCCATAAGCCATTACAGTTTAGCATAATTCTTTAACTGTTGGCGACTGTTAACTATAGCGACGGTCCTCGGGTTAATTGAAAGAATAATCTAAGGTCTACATGTTTGAAAATTTGGCCAGCATAACTATTTTATTTCTACTACTTGTGTCAGAGTTTTGGATTTTGAAATTGGAAGTACCTCACACATATTCTGTAAAGGTGGGTTTGCGCAAAAATTGCACAAACTATTGATACGTTTTATCATATTGATATCAATATTTCAATGCTATTAAATGTAATATATGAACAAGGTGGATAAAATGCTTGGTGCTATTCAAAAATCTATAATTATCATCAAAAAGAACATGGCAACCAAAGATGATCTGAAAAGACTTGAACCAAAAGTTATTGAAAGACTTCCTCTTTTTCTGAAGGACTAGCTTTTCCAATTTCTGAGGTCTTGTCTTTAAGATCCGATGGGGGTACACCTGAAACATCTACGTTTTCCTTGTGACTTACCATAAGTCCTTGAATAATTCGTCTTGCCTCAAATGCATCTTTTCTCGTAAGATACTTAATCTTAATTGGATTCTGCTGATAACCATCAGGAATAAGCATAAGTGTTGCGAAAAAAAGACTAGTTTCCGCGACAGCTCCTTTGAGGTTTTTGATCATAATACTATTGATAAAGGCAGATTTGAAAAATTCCCGGCTTATAATATTTACTTTATTTCTATCAATTGTTATTGTGTCAGGGAAAAAATCAAATGGAAAAACTGTTCTTATCTCTAGTAAAATCTCTTTTGATTGATCTGCAAGTTTCTCTAATTTTTTAATTTGGTTTTGGGTGGTATTTGAGGATTTAGAAAAAACATCACCAGGCTTTCCCTTATATAGGATATTTTTGGGCGGACCTGTAGGAAAAAATTTATTATGTTTTCTAAAAATAACTGTCTCGGGCATAGTAAAGCTACTATATAGGGAAATTGTAAGTTTAAAAGCAAAATAATGTAAAAGGATTGTAAAGAATTTAAGGATTTAATTCCTTTGCCTTAAGAATGCGGGGATGTCCCATGCGCTGTCATCATCAGAATCTTGCGGAATTGATTTTGGCGGCTGTGTTTGATCTTTGGAAACGGGCTTAGAAGTCTCAATAGGCGTAACAAATTCTTTGAGCGTTTGTTTTGTATAATCAAAACCCGTCGCAATTACTGCTATTTTTATTTGATCATGCATAGAATCATTAATTGTTGCGCCAAATATTATATTTGCATCTGGATCTGCAGCTCCCGATATAATCTTTGCAGCCTCATCAACCTCAGTCATGGTAAGATCCGGCCCTCCTGTGATATTAAAAAGTACACCCCTTGCTCCATCCATTGATATCTCAAGAAGAGGGGAGGAAATTGCCATTCTAGCTGCTGAATGAGCTCTATTTTCACCAGACCCTGTACCAATTCCCATGAGCGCCGATCCCGCATTGGTCATAATAGTTTTTACGTCTGCAAAATCTACGTTTATAAGTCCAGGGATGGTGATTAGATCAGAAATTCCTTGGACCCCTTGAGACAGCACCGAGTCTGCAATTCTAAATGCCTCAAGAAGAGATACTCTTTTGTCAACAACATCCAAAATCCTCTGATTTGGAATTACAATTAATGTGTCAACCAAATTTTTGATATTCTCAATCCCATCTTCAGCTGTTACCATACGACGTGTTCCCTCAAAAGCAAAAGGTTTGGTAACAACTGCAACAGTAAGTGCACCTACTTCTTTGGCTGCTCTTGCAATAACTGGACTTGCTCCAGTGCCAGTACCACCACCCATCCCTGCAGTTATAAAAACCATATCTGATCCGCCAATTATCTCTTTTATTTTTTCATAGGATTCCTCAGCAGCTTGCCGTCCAACTTCTGGATTACCTCCGCTTCCCAATCCTCGAGTCAAATTCTCTCCGATTTGAATTTTAGTTTGAGCTCTAGACAAAAGCAGCACCTGCGCATCTGTATTAACAGCCACAAAATCAACCCCTTTTATCTGATTATCAATCATCATTGATGTTAACGCATTCATTCCTCCACCTCCAACACCCATTACCCGAATTTTTGCAAAATTTGTAGTTTGAGGCTTAATTAACATAACTTCCAACAGAATAACATATAAAATTTACAATTGCAACGGTTATTACGGTAGAAATGATTTGACAAAATTAATTATTTTAGAAACCATTCTGTTAACTCCCAAAATTCCTAGTTGAGGCATAGAGATTCCAAACGGTAGAATAGATTTCGTATCATCTATTTGTGAACCAAATACTGTCAACCCAACAACAGTTGCAAAGTTAGGTGTTTGAATTTCATCAATTAATCCTTTTATATTTGTTGGTATCCCTACTCTCACAGGCATTGCAAGCGTCCTTTTAGCTGATTCCTGAATTCCAACAGTTAATGCCCCTCCACCAGTCACCACAATTCCGGCAGGAGTTTGCCCGGCAAATCCTGATCTTTTTATCTCAAGCCCTATCATTGTGAATATTTCATTCAGTCTTGGCCTTATAATTCCATCAGTAAGAGTTTTTTGTGAAACTTTCCTTAATTCCTCAGGAAGTCCTAGGTTTGTTAAATCTACTTCATCTAAATTTTTGTTTGTTTCTTCAAATGTCTCTCCAAGTCTCTCAATCTTCCTTTTTTTGGAAGTTTTAGATAAATAAATTTTTATTTTTTCAGCTGATTCTAGAGAAATCCTAAGACCAATTGCCAAATCATTTGTGATATGCCGGGCACCTATTGGCAACACTGACGAATAAGTGAGAGATCCATCAATATAAACTGAAATATCAGTAGTTCCTGATCCTATATCTACCAAAACAGAACCGAGCTCTTTTTCGGTTTCCGATAATACTGCAAGACTTGAAGCATAACCACTAAAACATATTGAATCAACATCAATTCCAACTTGCGAGATTGCTTTTTGAAGGTTCCCAAGGCTAGTTGAGGCAGCAGTTATAATATGAGTATCCACTTCAAGTCTTATACCTGTCATTCCAACTGGATCTTTTATGCCTTCCTGCCCATCCACTACATAGCTTCTTGGCAACACGTGAATAATCTCACGGCTAGTTGGAAGAGATATCGCTTTGGCTGCATCTATTACTCTAGCAGTATCAGTAGGATTAATCTCGCCTTCATTTGTCGAAACCGCAACAACACCTCTTGAGTTTTGAGATTCTATATGGCTTCCTCCAATTGAGGCTATAATATGAGATACAGAATATCCAGCCATTCTCTCTGCAGAATCTAATGAGTTGTTTATCGCCTCAACCGCTTCTTTGATATCAACAATTTGTCCTTTTTTAACGCCCCGTGATGGAACTTCTGAAACTCCTAATACATTCACTGTGTCGGTTACTTTTGCAATAAGAGTCACTATTTTTGAGGTTCCGATATCCAAGCCTACAACAATTTTACCTTCATTCATATTCAACTACTATTTTTTCAAATCTGAAATCAATTTTTTTATAATTTCTTCCTTTTATTGTAAGACTACTTATCAATCTTTGTAAAGAGGAGATTTGCGAATCTATATCTTTTTTTTTATCTAATAAAACCGTACCGCCACTTCTTAGTGTTATTTGTAAAAAAGCATCATGCGTCATCTCAATTTTTGAATACGCTACTTTGTGCTGATGCAATTTTTTTTCAACTGCCGATATATCAAATTTTTGACTATTTCCAAGAGGGCTAAGAAGAATGGGTTTTTTGTAGAAATTGATTAAAAAAATGCCGACACCCAATAATATTAAAAAAATTATATAAATAAAATATAATACTATCTTTTTATTCCTTCTTTTCTTTTTTATTTTTATAAACATATTCAAGCGTCTTAACAATATTGATTGCTCCCTGATCTAACATTAGATATTCTTTATCCTTTTTAAGCTTGTATTTATATATATTATCAAATGTTGAATTAATCTCTTTGTAGAATATATCCGAATCTATCTCTGTCTGATTTAAAACTTTTCCCAAGCCAAGACTCTCAAGAAATTTCGCATTTTTTAGCTGTTCATTATTAGATGAAAATGGAATTGGAATAAGAATTGCTGGTTTTCGAAAATAAATAAGCTCTGTAATAGTGTTCATCCCAGCTCGACCAACAACCAAATTACTGTTAGATAAAATAGTTCCAATTATGGATGGATCAAAATTTATAACTATGTGGTATCGTGCGCTTTGAGTTTTCGGGAGCTTACTTCGCAAACTTATTAAACGATCGAAATCATTAAATTTTGAATCACCAGCTTGATGAATTATATTATATTTTTGCAAAAGCTTATCAATACAACCCTCCACCAATTTATTTATGAAATGCGAACCGCTACTTCCTCCGGTAATATAAATTGTTGGTAATTCCTTATTAACCTTAACTTCGAACTTCGAACATCGAACATCGAACTTCCGGACGGGATTCCCTGTTAAAATAGTTTTTTCTTTTGGAAAAAATTGTCTTGATGACTCCCAAGAGATACAAATTTTTGAAGCAATTGGAGATAGTATTTTATTCGCCATTCCTGCCTCAAGTGTCTGCTCATGTATAACAACTGGAATATTCAATATATATGAAGCAATTGCAACCGGTAAAGATACATAGCCTCCAAATCCTACTACCATGTCTGGTTTAAATTTAAATAAAATAATCAAAGACTGTACTATGCCAATTGGAAATTTTAATAAAGAAAGAATTGAATACTTAGTGAATTTCCTCTGAAGTCTTCCAGCTATGATTTCTTTATATTTAATTTTGAAAGATTTAACTACCTTATATTCCAAGCTTTCATTCTTATCTCCTTCAAAAGCATATTTTCTACCAACAAAAAGAATATCCGTATTTTTTGGTAATGCCTCTATAACTGCTAAAGCAGGCGTTAAATGACCGCCAGTTATTACAACTTTCATATTCTTCTCCTTCTTTGAACTGAACGTTGTGCGCTAGTTGTTTGATTCTGACTTGAAATATTTAATAGAATTCCAACGGAACAAAGATACACGATTAGAGCTGATCCTCCATAAGATATAAATGGCAAAGGTATTCCAGTCAATGGTATAAGAGCGGTTTGGGCAGACAGGTTTATAATCGTCTGAACAGCCAAAAATGTAGATATACCTCCCGCCAAAAGCCTTCCAAAATTATCACTTGCAGAAACTGCTATTTTGAATCCTATTGATACAATATAAATAAAAACTAAAATTAGTATTACTCCTCCAACAAAACCTAACTCTTCAGCAATTATCGCAAAAATTGAATCAGTAGTTGATTCTGGTAAATAAGCGTATTTTTGAAGAGAATTTCCCAAACCTACTCCTGTAAGACCTCCTGATCCAAGTGCGATTAGAGCCTGTTTTACATGATAAGAAGAACTATCTATCGAATCTGATAGGCTCAAAAATGCCTGAAGTCTAGCGAGTCTGTATGGGGAAATTTTTATAGCTATAAAACCTAAAACAAATATAATTGGTACTAGCAAGAAATAATATATTACTTTTGCACCGGAGAGGAAATAAATTGAAAACGCTAAAGATAATATTACAGCTGCTGTTCCCATATCGGGCTGAAGAATAACAAGACCCAAAACTAGTCCCAATAAAAGTAAAAACGCTAGTAGCCTTCCTTTTTCTTTGTTGGAAAACCAGTGAGACAAATAAATTGCTAATGCTAACTTGACAAATTCTGATGGCTGAAGTGTAATAAACCCGATATCGATCCATCGGCTGGCTCCCATAATTTTAATACCAATTCCAGGAACAAAAACCAATATTAAAAATAGTATTGAGATACATAGAATCGGAACAGATAGTATATAAAATTTGTGATAATCAAATTTTGCAAAAAAAATAAGTCCTGCAAATCCCAATATGACCCACATGATTTGATCTTTTATATAGTGATACTTATCACCGAAATCACGGTAGGCAACATAGGAAGATGCATCATAAATCATAAAAAGTCCAAAAAGAGTAAGAAGAATTATCGAAATAAGTAAAGAGAAGTCTAGCCGTTTCATAGACCAAATTTATTGTTTTGGAAGAGTTAAAAATTTATAAAAGCTATATAAAGCCCAAGGATCGCGAAAATAAACCCCAAAAGCCATGCTCTCATTACAATTTTTGGCTCCTCCCATCCGATTCTAAGAAGAAGCAAATGAAGTGGCGCAGCTAAAAAAACTTTTTTCCCAAAAAATTTCTTAGAAAGAATTTGAATAAGAGATGATCCAATTTCAATTACAAATACTCCTCCTATAATAGCAAGAGCGACAATTTTGCCTGTAAGAAGTCCAATTACTGCCAGAACTGCCCCAAGTGCTAACGAACCAACATCCCCAAGCCAAAGACGAGCTTTAAATATATTGAAATACAAAAAAGCAGCAACACTCCCGATAAGTATTGCTATAAAAACACCAAGAGGCTCATCTAATTGATTTGAGGTTATTGCTAAAAATGCAATTAGACAAATTAGAAAAAGACCGCTTGATAGACCGTCCAAACCATCCGCAACGTTAAACGCATTGGCAAATGAAACTATTACAAAAGCAGCGAAAGGTATGTATAAAAAACCTAGTGTAATTAATTCAAAACCTCTAATAAATATAAATGTGTATCCAAGCTGAAAGTAAATTATTGAAGCAATTATAGAAGCTAATACCCATTGAATTATAAATTTGTGCCTGAAACGCAAACCAAAAAATGCTCCCTTCTGACCATTTGTTATTTTTTTTAAATCATCATAAAAACCCAAAGCTCCAAAACTTATAAAAGTAAACAAAATTACTACCAACTGCCAAATCTTAACCTCTACATTTAAAATCCCATACGCCCACAAAGTCAATACAGAAACAACTGCGATAATTAAAATTCCACCTCCAACTGGTGTCCCAACTTTCCAATTATTGAATTTGTCAAATACAGGAGTTGGTTTATCAAACATGTCAACTGTTTTTTGTTTTAGCCGACGAAACTTCATTTTATATAGAAAGTCGATAAAGGGGACTAGTAAAATACCAGTTATAAAAAGAGAAAGAAGAACCAAACCCAAATACTGAGCCATATTTCTATATTATACTATCTGAAAACTTTATGCACAAACAAAATTATGAAGATCCTTCAATGGATTATATATCGATATATCATGCAGCAATCGATAATTCTTGCATATTAAAACGTGAGAAAATCATACCTTTGCGTGCCAATTCAATATTTTTGGGCTTATTTATTTCTTTCTGCGATTCAGTTTTTTTCTGTGCCTCAGTGTTTGCAAGCTTTTCATTCGGACATTTCTCATCATGTCCATTTATCCTAAAACAAACTCCGCAAATTAATTCTTCTTTTTTAATTACTCCTGCTATGACATACCTTACTCTCTGCATATTGCCTGGAAGAAGGTCTATAATTGTCTTTTCTTTGAATTCTCTTTCTGGCTGAGGAACTAAAATAACAGAATCTGTTTTTGTTTCTTTCCCATTATTAACTATCAAGCGCGCCATGCGCATTATACTTGGAATTTCCGATCCTGTTACTTCTTTTTTACTGGCAATTATGATTGAAGCAATTCTTCTTTCCTCAAATGGTATTGATGATAAGATTACTGATGCTTGTGATCTTGCTGAATCCCAAGAGTGACCACCATGATAATGGTGTATAACATCTACTTTAAATTTGTCACTACCAAAACCTCTTGCAAAACCGCTCGGTGTATCAACTCCTCCTGCGGCTGAAATTATTTTTGCTAATTCATGGGAAATTAAACCTCCCACAGTAGTTCGTCCTAAAGAATCACCATCCGGCACTACAGAAAGGTCTATAACATATGCACCATTTAACATCGCAACAAGAGCGTGATTCAATTCATGCTCTGCAACACTGACTAGCTCCGGAGAAGGAAGACTATCAATCACATCGTATAGTGAAAGAGAAGGAATCTTCTCTGTTTTAGGGGTTTCAACTGATCTTGGTCTTTCTAAAGTCTCAACTCTACTCATACACCCCAGATTTTATCACATTATTTCACTGTCACGCTTTTGGCGAGGTTGCGGGGTTTGTCGGGATCGCGTTTCAAATTAACTGCCATATAATAAGCCAAAAGTTGAGCAACGACAACTTGTACTAAATATGACCCTTCTTTCACATCGGAAACTTTAATAAAGTAATCAAACGCAGATGATTCTTTAAATGAAATTCCAATAATTATTCCTCCTCTTGATTTCACCTCTATTGCGTTTGAAATTATCGAGTCATATGTCTCATCATTTGGAGCAAAAACGATTGTAGGCGTCCCATGACCAATTAACGCAATAGTGCCGTGTTTTAATTCTCCTCCGGCAAATCCTTCGGTTGGAATATACGTTACTTCTTTAAACTTTAGGGACGCCTCCAAAGCCGAAGGATATGACGGTCCTCTTCCAATCGCGTAAATATTTTTACAATTTGAGAGAAATTCTGCCAATTTTTTAATTTCCAAGACATTTGTTTTGTCCAAAAGTCTTTCTATTTCAGAAGCAGTTTTCAAAAGAATGTCTTTTGCAAAATTTTGCTTACCAACCAACTCAAAAGTTAGCATAAGTAAAATTGACAGCTTTGCGATATATGCTTTTGTTGAAGCAACTGCTTTCTCAGGACCGGCGTTTAGTAAAACATTAAAATCTGACATTCTATAAAGCGTGGAACCCAAAGAATTCGTTATCGCAACAATCTTGCTTTTTTTACTTTTTGCCCTGTTAACTGGCTCTACAACATCAATTGTTTCACCAGATTGAGACAAAACGATTATCAAGCTATCTTTTGTCAAAAAATCTTCCAAATAATTAAATTCCGAAGCAACAGAGGTATTGACATGTCTTTTAGCAATTTTTGAAAAAAGATAGGTTCCTAACATACCGGCATGAAACGCAGTTCCTGCTCCAATAAAAAATGTTCCCTTTGCTTGTCGTATAAAACCAGCTAACTTCTCAATATTTTGTAAATAATTTTTTGCTATATTTCTTATGATAAGTGGCTGCTCGTGTATTTCTTTGATCATAAAATGATCAAATTTTCCCTTGGATGAACTTACAAATTTCCAATCTATTATTTCTGGTATTACTTTTAGTTTTCTACCGTTTGGCAATTTCAAATGCTGTATCCTATCTCCTAGTATTACCATTTCATTATCATTTAGAAAAATGGCCTGTTTAGTATGAGGAACAATTCCAACTATATCTGAAGATATAAAAAATTCATTCTTCCCTATTCCTACAACTAATGGTGACCCATTTTTACACGCTACAATTTCTCTTGAGATGGCGTTAGCAACAACAATTGCATTTAATCCTTTCAATCTATTAAATGAATCTCGAACTGAGGTGGCAAATCCTTTGAGTTTCAAATTTTCTTCTATAAGGTGGGGAATAATTTCTGTATCAGTCTCTGAAATAAACTTGTGTCCTTTTTTCAAAAGTTCATTTTTAAGTTCTTGGAAGTTCTCAACTATTCCATTGTGAACTAATGCAATTGTTTTTGTGCAATCCAAATGAGGATGTGCGTTTACTACCGTTACTCCTCCATGAGTTGCCCACCGCGTATGCCCTATACCTAAGTTAGAATTAAGAATTAAGAATTTAGAATTAAGTTTTGTATCACCAATCTTCCCAACGTACTTTTCAACAACAAACTTATTTTTGATTTTTGTCCTGAGCTTGTCGATTGGATGATTTTTGATTTTTATTGCGATTCCCCACGAATCATATCCTCTATACTCAAGAAGCTTTAACCCTTCAAGGATAATTTTAGAAGTATTTGTTTTGTAACCAACGTAACCGAAAATTCCGCACATATATAAAATTCAAAATTATTAATCTTTAACTATATTAATTAGCTCTCTCAAATCCGTAACTTCTGCGTCTGGTTTAAAATCGATAATTTCTTTTTGACTTATCGCATAAATTCCTCTTTTCATCCAAACAACAAATATGTTAGGCAACATTTTCTTAGTCTCATAAAGTATCTCAAGCTTATCGTCAACAAAAAAAATCTTTCTATCTTGATATTTTGTCAACACAGTTTTTAGATCTGTTAATTTAGACAAAACAATGTGTGTGTTTTTTTTATCAAAAAAATCATAAATCCCGGTATCAATAAGCTTTTTACTTTGAAAATCCAACTCACCCTCTGAGAAAATTCCAAGAACAGCTATTCTACTCAATCTTTTCAAAGCTTCTCTCACCTCCGGGTAAATTTTGTGATATTTTAGTTTGCTTTTTTTAAAATGATCTGTATCAAAAATAGTGTAGTCTATATCAAAAAGAACGATTTTCTTATTTTTCATTCTTAACCACAACCTCTTGAAATTTAGTATAGTACCTTACGTTGTCTGGAACATTTTTCATTACAACAGTTGATGGCCCTATAGTTGAGTTTCTGCCAATTATAACTCCAGGCATTGTAGATACTTTTATCCCTATATTGCAATTAGCGCCAATAATTGCTCCCAAAAATTTTAATCCTGTTTCAACCTTTTTTTCTAAAATGTTAGCATAAATTATTGATCTGTCTAATCGTAAATTCCCAGTACAAAATTGAGCTGCTATTCTGCAATTTTCTCCAATTACGCAGTCCCCTATAAATCCTGAATGTGTTGTAGATTTTTCCATTAAAATTGTATTTTTCATTTCCATGTATCCTCCAACGACACAAGATTCTCCAATATCCATGCCATTTCGAAGTATTGAATTATTACCTATAATTGAGTTTCTATTTATAAAACAAGGACCTTTTATACGAACACCTTCCATAATTCTAACTCCTTCTTCAATTACAACTTCCCCTATAATTTCAGCACTTTTTGCTATTTTAGCTTTTGGGCTTATTTTTCTTTTTAGTCCTTCAAAAATGTAATCCTTTACTTTTAAAAGATCCCACGGGTATTTTAAGGAAACTGTAACTTTTTTTGCTTCAACAATTTCAACAATATTTTTCTTAGCAAACTCAGAAATAGCTTTCTCAAAACTATAATGTTCCTTGGGTACTCTTTCAAGATAATCTAAAAAGCTCTTATCGAATAAATATATTCCAACAACACTCATATCAGATGGCTCGCTACCTTTTTTGGGTTTCTCAACTATTTCCAAAACGCTTTTTCCTGATAGCCTAAAAATTCCTTGATTCTCACCAATTTTATTCTTCTTTGCCAATATTACCCCATTAAGCCCTTTTTGCTTAGCCTGAAATAGTTTTTCTGCAAAACTATCAAAATCTAAATGTGAAGCATTTAAGAGAAAAAAATCACTTTCTATATAATTTTTAGACGCAAGAAGCGCCTCCCCCATGCCGTTTGGTGTATTTTGAGTAACGTAATTGATTGAAACACCAAACTTATCGCCATTTCCCAATACTTTCTTAATTTCACTTCCGGGCGATATAACAACTATTAAATTATTTATCTTAGCCCTTTTTATGGATTCCACAGTATGAACAATTAATGGTTTACCCATTAGTTTTACCATGGTTTTATGAGTAGATTTGTTAAAAGGATAAAACCTACTAGACTCTCCAGCTGCAAGTAAAACTGCTTTTATATTTTTCATTGATTTAACTATTTTCTAACACGTCTGATATCTCCACCCAAAGCATACAAAGTTTCATCGAATTTCTCATAACCTCTATCCAAATGTTCAACGCCAAAAACAACAGTCTCACCTTCTGCTGATAAAGCAGCCAATACTAATGTAGCCCCTGCTCTTAAATCTGAAATCTCAACAATTGCGTTGTGAAGTTTTGCTGGACCTACAACTTTTATTGCATGATAAAAATCAGGTATTTTATCTGAAAGATTAAAATTATATGTTTTTTCTGGATTTTTAACTTCTGGGTTAAAAAATGATATTTTTGCTCCCATTTTTTTAAGCTCTTTAACATATCCAAATCTACTTTCATAAACTGTCTCATGAATTACAGATTCGCCTTTTGCTTGTGTCATAAGAACTGCCCATGGACCTTGCCAATCAGTCATAAAGCCTGGATAGAAAGTCGTATTTACATCAGATGCACGTAGTTGTCCTTTATAATAAAATCGAATTCCTTCACGCTTTTCTTCAACGCCGCCTCCACAAGACCCTAATTTTTGTATGAATTCATCAATGTCAACATTATGAGCTCCATGTACAAATATATCTCCTTTTGTCGCAATTGCTGAAACAGCGTAAGTAACAATTTCATTTCTATCAGGCCCAATTGTAAAAGTTGTGCCATGAAGCTTCTCAACTCCATCAATAGTAATTTCTCTATTATTTGATCTTACAATCTTTGCTCCCATAGAAGTCAAAAGATTAACCAGCTCATCAATCTCTGGTTCCTCAGCTGCATTTTTTAGAACAACTTCCCCATTGAAAAGCGTTGCAGCAAGCATCATTGTCTCAGTGCCTGTATGAGTATTTTTGTCAAATTTATGAACAACTTTTTTCCACTTTGAATCACTTTTTATTTTACT
>CAYJRY010000011.1:0-15234 GCA_964372855.1 uncultured Gammaproteobacteria bacterium
CCCCCTTCATTGTTTTTAGACGAAATAAAAGGGGAATCTCCAAGAATTCGCTTAACAAAAGAGGATCTCAAAAAATTTCAGGGTGGTGATATTTTTTTGATTGGGATAGGAATATACGATAATCCTTCCAAGCTATCTCCAAAAGATTGGTGGGAAAATGAAATAAAGAGAAATCCAGCTAATGTTTATAGGGAATACATTAAATTTACACAAAGGGGAGAAAAAATAATTGATAGGCACAAGGCGTATTTTGTTACGCCTTCACAGGGGTGGCAGGGTTTATCCGAAAACAATATATATGTAGGAAAAGAAAATAAAATATACGGGATTGGAGTTTCTAATTATGATGACGCAGATTATAAATTATTCAATCAAATCCTCTCCACCTTCAAATTCACTGATCAAGAAGAAGCTATTCCTCCCCAAGTCTGTACGCAGGATGCGAAGTTGTGCCCGGATGGGAAGACTTATGTGTCACGTCAACCCCCAAATTGCGAATTCGCCGCCTGCCCATAGCTTGCAGCTTCTAACCCTAAGGAATATCGCCAATTCGCAGTTGAGTGCGTGAAACTTGAGTGAACGCATCAGGGGTATTCCTCGCCAAGTCTGACTTGGTCGAGGAGGGGGTGAAATTCCCCGATAAGAGAACGAAAGTTGAAGGCACGAAACAAGACTTGGCAAGAGCTTCTGCTTCTCTTGTCGGTACAAGAGAAGAAAAAAATTAGATCCTGAAATAAATTCAGGATGACATTAAGACTTTTGAATATCCTGGATCCTCCAAGCTGCAAAATTGCACTTTGGGTAATTTGAGCAACCATAGAATTTTCGGCCGCGTCGGCTCTTTTTGATCACAATTTTTGCTCCATCCTTTGGGCATATTAAATTCGTTTCTTCGACAAATGGCTTTGTAAATTTACATTCTGGAAATCTATTGCATGACAAAAATTTTCCAAATCTCCCTGTGCGAACAACTAGATTTCCTTTTTTACAATTAGGACATTCTTCTTCTGTCTCCTCGACAGGAATCTTAACTCTTTCTGCGTTTTCAACAGTCCCTAATTTTTTTTCAAAAGGTGTATAAAAATTTCTCATCATATGTACCCATTCTCTCTCACCCTTTGCAATATTATCCAACTCATCCTCAATTGTTGCAGTAAATGGAATATCATCTATCTCTGAGAAATTTGCTACCAAAAAATCATTTACAGCAGTCCCGACAGGAGTCGATACAAATCTTCCATCCATTCTTTCGATATATGCACGTGACTCAATAGTTGAAACAATAGTCGCGTAAGTTGAGGGTCTGCCAATTCCTTCTTCCTCAAGTGCTTTTATTAAAGATGCATCATTGTATCTCGGCGGAGGGAGAGTCTCATGGGATACCTTTTCAATTTTATCTGCATCCAAAATTTCTCCTTTTTTAAATTCAGGAAGTCTGTTGTCTGAAAGCGCTTGAGGATTTACTTTCAAAAATCCATCGAAAACCAAAACCGACCCACTTGCTTTAAATCTATAAACATTTCCTTCATTTTTAATTTGAGAATCGACCAATACTGTGGTCGATTCGATTATTGCTTCCGCCATTTGAGAAGCAACCGCCCTCCTCCAAATCAACTCATATAACCTTTCGTAATCTTTCCCCAGTTGTTTGTTGATTGTTGATGGCTGATTGTTCAGACCCGTAGGTCTGATTGCCTCATGTGCCTCTTGTGCTAATTTCTGCTTTGCAGAATAAAATCTCGGTTTTGGTGGAAGATACTTTTCCCCATATTCTTTTTTAACAAAATTTATTATATTAAACATTGCAGCGTTTGAGATAGCTACTGAGTCAGTTCTGTGATAAGTAATATATCCCTCTTCGTAGAGTTTCTGCGCCAAACTCATAGTTCGTCTCCCATTAAGTCCTAACCTTCTTGCAGCATCTTGCTGAAGCGTGGATGTAGTGTAAGGAGGTTGAGGAGTACGACGAGTTTCTTTCTCCAAAACTTCCGAAACCGCAAAATTTTTTCCTAACAAATCGTCAATAATCCTTTGCGCGTCTTCTTCTTTTTCGATAACAGTTTTTGTAACTTTATAAACTCCATTATACAGTTTATAACTTTTCTGAATTTCTATCTTATTCCCATTTATTTCAATCAATTCGAATTCTATTGGGCGAGCCTCTCCACGAAACGATCTTGAGCCTAAAATTGCCAAGATGGTCCAATATTTATCTTTATTAAACTTTTGAATCTCTCTTTCCCTCTCAACAATAAGTCTTAAAGCCACTGACTGAACTCTTCCAGCAGAAAGTCCTCTTCGAACTTTTTTCCAAAGAAGTGGAGACAATTTGTAACCAACTACCCTATCCAAAACCCTCCGCGCAGTCTGTGCATTAACTAGACGAGAATCGATTGAACGGGGATTATTGAGTGCTTTTCTAATAGCCTCACTAGTGATTTCGTGAAATACTATTCTTTTAAATTTTTCATTTTTAATTTTTAATTTTTCATTTGAGCCAAGCATGTCAGCGACATGCGAGGCGATCGCTTCTCCCTCCCTATCAGGATCTGTAGCAAGGATGACTGACTGTGCATTTTTTGCTAGCTTTTTGAGCTCACCTATCACTTTTTTCCTATCACTTACGATTTCATAAAGAGGTAAAAAATCATTTTCAAAATCAATACCAATTTTACTCTTGGGCAAATCCATAATATGCCCAATCGTTGCTTTTATCTCATATTCTCTTCCTAAATATCTACTGATTGTTCGTGCTTTCGTGGGCGACTCAACAATAACCAAATGTTTCATAAGTCTTATGAACTACAGTATATCTTATTTGTCAATAGATATAGACGGAAAAAAGGCACCGTTATCCAGACATCTGACTAATCCCTTTATTTCCATTAATGACAATAAACTTCCGATTTTTGATGAATCAAACTTTGTCCTTTTTGCCAGCTCATCAAAATGCAACGGTTCATTTTGTAAAAGGTTTAAAATTTCTAGTTCATCTTTCGTGGCATCTTTCACTTTTGATTTTTGAATTTTAATTTTTAATTTTTCATTTTTAATTTTTAATTCTTTTAGAATATCGCCTGCGGAAGTTACTAATTTAGCCCCACGTGAGATAAGTTTATATGGACCCTTTGACATACTTGATGTAATCGGTCCTGGAACTGCAAAAACTTTACGACCAAATTGAATAGCAAAATCTGCGGTAATAAGCGAACCGCTATCCTCCGCTCCCTCCGTTACCACAACGCCATTTGATAAACCGGCAATAATTCGATTACGTGCTGGAAAAGATCCTTTTGTAGGAGATTGCCCCAGTGGATATTCAGAGACTATACATCCTTTATTTTTAATTATACTATTATATATACCAATGTTTTCTTTAGGATAACAGCAATCAACTCCGCACCCCAAAACCGCAATTGTTTTTCCACCATTTTCAATACAAATCATATGCGCCACAGCATCAACGCCAATCGCAAGACCAGAAACAATAGTTAGTCCAGCTGCAGTAAGATCTTCTGCCAAAAATTTTGTTACCTCCCTGCCGTAGTAAGTAGTTTTTCTTGTCCCAACCACAGCTATTGATCGTGAAAACCAGGTGTCGTCTGGCACCTGGCCTTTTCCATACAAAACAAACGGCGGATTTTTTATTTTCTTCAAAAGCTCTGGATACTCTCTGTCGTCTAAAGTTAAATACCAAACATTATTTTCCTCCATTTGCTTTAAATTTTGCTCAACTGAAAATACATTTCTAAATTCACCAAATCTTATTGTCAACTTATTTCCTAATACTTTTACGAGAAGAAAACTTGAAGCTTTCCATGCTGCTTTTGCACTTCCAAATTTGGCCAAAAGCTTTTTGAATTTTATAGGTCCTATCCCTGAAAACAAAGAAAAAGCAAGGCAACATTCTCTCTCATTCATTTTTCCATATTATCATACAACTTAACACAATTATGTAAACTATGTTCATGTAAACTGAATCGTAGCAAGCTAATAGTGTCTTGACAAACATAGAAATTTATTAGATGCTTATTATGATGGGGCTGCCCAAAGACAAATTACTGAAATCATTTTGGAAATCATTCCAGCTTCTTGATACACATGTTAAGCTTATAATTATTTCGCTCCTTATTCTTTCTATTGCAATACCTATAATTGTTGCAAACTTGTTAGATCGTCAAAGTATCAAATCGCGCGGACAAGGCACACCTTCTGTGCAATGGCTTCGGACTCAAGGTAATAAAATAATTAATGAGGCAGGACAAGCAGTTATGCTTCGCGGAGTAAATATTGAAAATAGAGAGTGGAATTGGAGCTCGGGAAGATCAGCTGATGAAAATATTAGTTATGAGAGAAGAGCTGTTCCAAAAGCAACGGGATCTCCCTCAGTAGATGGATGGGGCGCAAATGTAATTCTTATTGCGATTGCGTCAGGCCCAATAAATCGCAACGAAACCAACTACTTAGAAGCCATTGACAAAATCGTTCAACTTGCGAAAGATAATAGTGCCTATACTTTAGTGGTCTACAGATATGGTGAGCCAAACGCGCATCAAGCTAGGATGCCAGACCAAGCTGCAGAAGATGCGTTAAGCAAACTCGCCGCAAGGTACAGAAATGAACCCGCAGTTTTGTATGGGCTTCAAGTCGAGCCGGATAATGTCTCATGGAGAGAGATTAAACCACGGCTCACAACTATGATTGATGCTATTCACAGACAAAATGACAAAGCTCTAATTGCAATACCTGTTATTTCAAATACCGGCTGGTCCAACAACCTTGAAAGGGCTTTAGCAGATCCCATCAACAGACCAAATCTGGTTTGGAAAGTGCATTTATACGACTCTTGGCCAAGCATCCAATCAAGGGTCAATTTTCAAAAAGTACTTGACGCAGGCTATCCAATGCTTATTGGTGAGTTTGGCGATCACTCGGGGTGGCAAAATATGATTGACTATGCAGAGGAAAAAGGAATTAGCTGGATTGGCTGGCTTTTTCACGAAAAAGGATGTCCCTGTATGCTATCGAATGCCGCATCTTTTACTCCAAATTCTTATGGCCAAGAAATAAAAACAAGACTGCAAAATACTTACCAAAAAATTCAATATTCTCCTCCACTGCCAACTTCACCACTTACGTCAACTTCAACACCAATCCCTACTCGCTTACCAACAAGCACTGCAATTATTTCGCCAACCAGAACACCCACTCCTTATTCTCCCGCATCCTCACAATCACAGGCATTTATAACGACCGCAATCTCATCGCCAGCATCTGTTATGCCTAACAACACAGTTACCATAACGGGAACAGTATTGGCAAGCTCCAATACTAATGTATTGGTTGATATAGAAATTTATAACCCCAGTGGCTCCTTTGTATCCCAGCAGTATTTTGACAACCAAACACTAACGTCAAATACTAAAAAAGAATACAAAATGACTTGGAAAATACCAGCTAATGCTCCCGTTGGCAATTATACAGTTAAAATGGGAGTCTTTAACGTAGGATGGAAAGGACTCCTTAAATGGAACAATAACGCTGGATCTTTCGTGGTCGCTAAATCCAATCCTACACCATCTCCTATTTCGGCACCTAAAGTTGAATATCAAACAATTGCTGACTTTTCTCCTTCAACAATTCAAAAAGGCAAAACAATAAATATAACTGCAAATGTAACTATATCTGCCGATACAAATGCTTTGGTGGATATAGAAATCTATGATCCTTCAGGGACTTACGTTCGACAAAATTATTTTGACAACCAAACTTTTGTTGCCAATCAAAAGAAAACTTACAAAATTTCTTGGAATGTTCCATCAAATGCCAAAACAGGCATATATACTGTAAAAGTTGGCATATTTACCCCTTCCTGGAAAAAATTACTCAAATGGAACAATAACGCAGGCCAATTTAGAGTTGTTCAATAACTTCATTCGACTTTTAAACACAAATCCTTGCTTTATAAGAAAAATAATATATACTCCAACTGTGAATACTGAAAGAGGATTGGAATTACAAAAACCTATAGATCCCGTATCATTAAGAAAAGACTTTCCCTTGCCTGAATGGATACATCCATTTTTCGCTATTAAAGGAGTTCGCTTTGCACAAAGTACGTATGAATTAATTATTCCTCTCGCAGAACGGGTGGTCAACTCATCTCCTAAACTGCGCAATAGCTAACCTGCTTTCATTTTAGTTGAAAATATCAGTTAAAAAGTTAGAGCTTGAATATAAAAATTTTTTATGCTCGATCAGTAAAAAAATGTCAATAGCTAATATCAATAATGTAAAATATTGCATTCTTTGAAAAATAAAATATATAATTTCCCTTATGAGTCCAGAAAGTAAATCAGTTTTACAAAAATATTTAGATTATGATTTAACTAGAGAGGGAATTTTCTATAAACTCGGTCCTTTGAGTCAAAGTCGATCAGAAGAATTAAGTACAAGCTTTATTGAACCATTATTAAGGGACGGATTAGAATTCTTGAAAAGTAATTTGCCTATTGTAGAACTAGAATTGCTAGAACTTTCTAACTTTCTTAAAGATCGTCAAGGGCTTCAACCTTCAGCACCAAGAGTCATTTCTTATTATTTGAAAGAATACTCTAACGTACTTTTAGAGGAATATTCGAATAAGTTATTGCAAGACTCTGAAAGAAATAACTTAGAAGAATTCTCCGCAGTTTATGATGTTACACTTGGAATTAATTTAACTTTAGGTTCAGTTTTATTGGCCGAAAATGAGATTCGCGGAAGTTTAGTAGGTGATTTAGGTGATATCATTAATCAGATACACTCGAACCCAATTAATGAAGCAGAAGTTATTTTACTAGCAAAGAAAGAAGCCCAGGAAAAAGCTGAATTGCTCAAAAAAGATCCAACTGGTAAACAAGTATTGGGAGCCACTATACAGTCTCTAGAAGAAAGCAATTTTCCATTAAGTGAATATATAAATCCATTTTTTGTACTTAAAGGAGCTCGATTTGCTCAAAAAGTATATGATTTAATTTATCCTCTTGTAGAAAAGTTAACTTAAAATAAATTACATAGAAAACCACTCCTCCAAAATCTTTTTTGCGATTGGGGCGGCGATATTGGAGCCTTCGCCACTTTCTTCTGACAAAACTGTCAGAACAATTTCTGGATCATAAGCTGGCGCAAAAAGAGTAATCCACGCATGAGGTAGCGTTTCTTCCCCACCATGCTGAGCCGTTCCAGTTTTGCAAGCAATACTAATCTCTCTCATATCTTTAGATTTTGAATCAGAAACTTCTAAAAAATTCCTCCCGTCAATTTTTAACTTTGAATTTTTAATTTTAAAGTCGAATAGCGGCCATGCAACTCCTCCCGGCTGACAACTTTCAATCATCCCCTGCCTTATCAATTTGAGCGTACCGTCGCTCAAGAATTTCGAATTTCGAATTTCGAATTTTGAATTTTTCATAATGTGTGGCTGATAAAGTATACCCCCATTAGCAATAACTTGAGTCCAAACATTAACCTGCAATGGTGTTGTCAGAAGATATCCTTGTCCTATTCCGAAGTGGTATGTATCCCCCAAATACCATTTTTCACCAATTACTTTTTCCTTCCATGACGATGTTGGCACCAATCCTTTTGCCTCCCCTATCAAATCTATCCCCAAAGTTTCCCCAAGTCCAAATTTGAAAGCATAGTCAGAAATTTTCTCAACTCCTATTTTCTCTGCCAATTTATAGAAAAAAATATCATTAGACCTATTTATAGCTTTGACAACATTGACACTTCCATCTTTGCCGCCATATTGCGTAAAATACCAATTTGAGAAAGAAAAATCACCAATCCTCAAAATTCCAGTATCCTCAACAGTAAAATCTTTATTAATTTTTTTTGTCTCAAGGCCCGCAGCTGCGACAACTAATTTGAATGTAGATCCAGGAGGATAAACTCCAGCGATTGCGCGATTCAAAAGCGGTTGACCAACATTATCTCCCAAAACCTCAGAAACATTTTTATAAGGTGAGTGCGCATCATTAGAATAATTTTTTCCCATCGTAAACATATTGGGATCAAAAGATGGTTTGGAAAAAAGTGCAAGAATTTCTCCATTTGTGGTCGAGGCAATTATCGCTCCTTTTTTTATATCCGCTCCAGCATCAAATACTGCTTTTTGAAGTTTGGAATCTAAGGTAAGCGTAATATTTCTGCCTTCAGTTGCGTCAGTTTTCCCAAGCTCCCTAATCTCTCGACCAATACTATCTACTTCAACTAACTTTTTACCATCTATTCCTTTGAGTAAAGACTCATATTCTGCCTCGATTCCAATTTTTCCAATCAGCTCGCCCGCAGAGTATTGAAAGTACTTCTTTTTGTCTAATTCTTCTTTTGAAATCGAGCCAATATATCCCAAAACATGAACCATAGCATCCTTATAAGGGTATTGCCTTAATGAATCCACTTCCAAATTATTTACCCCTTTTGCCAAAAGAGCTATCGCTTCATCATTGCTAATAATTCTTGTCTCGTTTTTTAATACCATTCTATATCCCGGAACATTGAAAACTAAAGGAATATTATTTCGATCAAATATAATACCTCTGGGTGCGTGAATAGTAATAGTTTTAATTCTATTTTGATCAGCTAAAGACCGATAATAAGATCCTTGAAAAATTTGAAGGTAAAAAAGTCTAACAATAATAATAACTGACGCAATTACTAAAATTAATGGCAATAAAAACTGCCTTACTGAATAATCTTTGCCAAAATAACCATTTCCTCTTCTTTGAATTTTTTCAGTTCTTATATATTCGGGAAAAGCAGCACCAACTTTCATAAATCTACCCTTTGTCATCCTGAATTTATTTCACCGTGTCTGATGCGGTTTCAGGAACTAATGCGTCAAGAGCTGAGATGCCGAAATAAGTTCGGCATGACAAATTTGAACAACAAAACTGCAAGCACTGAACTTATTGATGATTGTATTAACACTTGACTGTTTCCAAATACCTTAAGATAAACTAAACTCCCAACAAAACTGGCAATCGCAACAAATGGTATTGTTTGTATTTCAAATTTTCTCTGATACATATAAATTAAAAAAGTAAAAATCACCAAAAATATACTTGTTGACCCCAATATCCTTAAATAAAAAATATCAATAACTAATCCTGCTAAAAATGCTATAGAAAACACCAACTGGCTTTTAGATACTACCGCAAAATTAAGTATCAGAGTCACGATTATTGGAATTGTTGTTAATGTTGACAGAAAAATAGCAAAAATTGCTATTAAAAAAGACATATCTTTATTTGTTAATTATTACAAAAACATTAAGTAAATTTTTAAAATCAATTGAATTTTGTATTTTTGCTTTTTGAAAAAGTGCGCTTGGATCTTTTTCTACTGAAACAATTTTTCCAACTATCAAATCGGGAGCTATGCCAAAACCATTTTCATCTAAATCTCCTTTTGTATAAACAAATTCATCTTTTCTAAGATTATCAGCCACCAAAACATTTTCTAGTGTAATTTCACCATTACCCTCACCTTTTATAATTCCTATTCCTCCGCTTTCTGTTTTGGCGGTAAAAGACAATGAATTATCAGAAAGAAGAACCACTTTTGACAAATTATCAGTAACATCCTCAATCTTTCCTATTAAATTATTTTTTAGAACAACCGCTTGATTTACCCTAACTCCATCTTTTTCTCCCTTATCTAAAATTAAATTTTCAGGATGAGAAACACTTGGTATAAAACTAGTAGCTGCGACTACTTTTGCATATAGAAGATTATTGGATTTTGGATATTGGATTGCGAATTGATCACGAAGCGCTGCTATTTCATCTGTTAGTTTTTTCTGATCAACTATTTTTTCTAAAAGATTAGCATTTTCCTCTTTCAACCTTTTAACTTCTGAGTCTTCAGAAATAAATGGTAATTTGTGAAAGCTAGAATAAGTAATAGCTGCTACCCCAGATAAGATTCTTTGTAAAAATGATTCTATCCCCGCTGTTAAGCCAAATTTAGAAAATATAAATATCAAAAATGTGATTAAAATTATTAAGAAAAATGTAGGAAAAAAATTACTTTCTCGCACAAAATCATTCTAGTGCGTTTATCAACTTGTTGCAAGATATATTTTTTTTGACTTTTCAGTGTTATTTATGTTAATGTAGATCGCTATGGAACAGCAAAAGCCTCAACTACCAGATACTGAAAGATGGGGAGACTTTAACCCCGAAAAAATTGCTTCATTGTTTGATTCTAGTGCTCGATTAAGTCATTATGAAGTTTTGGTAGACACACAGACTCAGGAAGAAGCGGAAAGAATTCCAGTTTTCCAAATTGATATAGTTGATCCTACGACTCTTGGATCAATAACGCTTTTAATTAAACCAGATAAAAAAACCGTATCTACAGTAGCACATTCTCTTCCGGTTGATCTTATAAATTTTATTAGACAAGGGGGTAGGCCTCCTCTTCAGCTTGATGTTATTCCTAAAGGAACCCTCCCTACTCATATAGCTGTTTTAGACAATATTCAAAGGGTGGAAATCAATGATAAAGACAAAAGAAGTACATCAATTGTGATTAAGTTTATTAAAGAAGATGATAACTCTTTTACAAAATTAGAAATATTCAGAGACGCTAGACTTAGATTTTCTTCCATTTCTAAAAGTGAATATGGAGACTCTCATGCATTAAGAATTGAGGATGCGGAAAATTAATTAGAAGGGACTTTCAGAAATATTTCCAAAAAGCATTTACCCCTTTGATTTCCAAAATGTCGCTGTCAAAGCTTGCTAAAGTACCTTTCTTAGAATAAGAAGCAACTATACAATCAGCCATGTCTAGTTTTGAATTTTCAAAAATTGAAATCGCGAATCTTGCTTCAAATGTCAGTGAAATATTGTTTTGAGAAGAAAGAGATTTATATACGTCTAATAGCTTTTTCCTTGAAAACTTATACCTCTTTATCAAGATATATTCAAGCTCTGAAAATACAACATCCGGAATAAAAATATCTTTTTCTTCTTTTAAAAGTTTTTCAACAAGGTCTCCCTTTTGAGGATCATCATTGGTTAATAAGCGAATAAAAGCGTTTGTGTCAATTACTACAAACATAACAAATTCTTCTAATTATGAACCAATTTCTACCGGGACATCTTCCGCATAAATTTTTCAACCACCGCATCTTTTATTATTTTTTTATATTCCTTCTTAGATAACACTTTGTTTGCTTTTGCAATTCCACGCATCTCAGATATTGTTGGAGCGCGTTTTGCGATTATTTTGTCCTGTTGGACTACAAAAGATACCTTATCAAAAGGTTTTAAATTAAAATGATCTCGAATCTGTTTTGGGATCGTGACTTGTCCTTTTTGTGTTAAAGTAGTCGTTCCATTCATGGTAATACTTACTATAGCGAGTAATACTATAAATGTCAAGTATTACTTCAACCCTCCCACTACCTTCACTCTTTGAAGCAAATTGTCGTCTTCAAGGACCTTACCTGTTCCTCTAACAACTGATGTAAGAGGATCCTCAGAGAGAATTACTGGAATATGCGCGCGATCAACTATTAGCTGATCAAGACCTCTTAATAATGATCCTCCGCCCGTTAACAATATTCCATGAGTTAGAATATCATTTGTCAGCTCAGGAGGCGCATCTTTTAAAACTCCGGCAATCTCCTCTATTATTTCTGCAAGAACTGGCGCTAAAGCCTCTCTTATCTCTACTTCAGTAAGCCTTAGACTTTTAGGTAAACCTGTCTCAATATCTCTCCCCCTAACAATCTCCATCTTCTCTCTAAAATCTTTTTCTTCTCCGTCTTTTTGACCTTGCCTACCGGCAGGCAGGTTTTTTATTTTTGATTTTTGATATTGGTATGCGCTTCCTATCTTTATTTTTACATTCTCAGCTGTTTGTTCACCCAAAATTAATCCATGTTTTAGTCTTACATAATGAATAATCGCCTTGTCCATGTCTGAGCCTGCAACCCTTAAGGATTTCCCCACCACTATTCCTCCAAGAGATAACACAGCGATTTCTGTAGTCCCCCCTCCTATATCAACAATCATAAAACCAGTAGGCTGAAAAATTGATATGTTCTCACCAATTGCTGCAGCCATTGGTTCTTCTATTAGAAACGCCTCTCTTGCTCCGGCATTTAAGGCGGCCTCCCAAACAGCTCTTCTCTCAACTTCAGTAACTGAGGAAGGGATACCGATTACTACTTTTGGATGCGTCAAGGCTTTAGGCAAAATACTTCCAACTTCATGCACTTCTTGTATATAATGAGAAATCATAGAAGAAGTCGCGTCAAAATCCGCAATAACACCTCCTTGGAGAGGTGAAACTGTAATTATGGATTTAGGTGTTTTGCCTATCATTTTTTTTGCCTCAGTCCCAATTGCAATAACTTTTTTTGATTTTCTAAGCATTGCAACAACGGATGGCTCACGAATAACAATCCCTTTTCTTCTAACCCAAATAAGAGTATTGGCGGTCCCAAGATCAATGCCTATGTCATGAGAAAAAAGACTGAAGAATTTATCAAGCATTTTCACCATCATACCATCTTGCCCGCAGATTGCCAATATGTTAGGATTTATCCATGTCATCCTGACCTTGTCTGCCGGCAGGCAGGACTTGTTTTCAGGATCTAAATCTTCAAGGTATGAGATGCCGAAATAAATTCGGCTTGACACAATTAAGAATGATTAATCTTTGTAACAAAGTAATCGAATACTCATTCTACGCTCTTTTTTTCCTCGTTCCTTTAGTTTTTGCTGGAAATACTTCTGAGCTATTTGAATTAAATAAGATGTGGCTTACTTGGGGAATAGCAATTATAATTGGTACTTTTTGGATTACAAAGATGATTCTTCAAAGAAGAATTCTTTTATGCAGAACGCCTTTAGATATCCCAATCGTCATTTTTCTAGTTTCTCAATTTATTTCAACTATATTCTCGTGGGATAGATATATTTCTTTCTGGGGTTATTATTCAAGATTTAATGGGGGCTTTCTATCAACAATAACTTATATATTTCTTTATTATGCTATTGTTACAAATTTTGCCAATAATATCAAAGTTGTATTAAGAATACTTTTTGTAAGTTTAGCATCTGGACTTATTGTTGTATTATGGGGAATTCCATCTCATTTCGGACATGATCCAACATGTCTTATCTTTAGGGGAAATTTTGACGTTTCATGCTGGACAGCTGATTTCCAACCAAAAGTCAGAATCTTCTCAACACTTGGCCAGCCAGCATGGCTTGCAGCCTATTTAGCTATACTTATTCCAATAGTGGTTGTCTTTATAACAAATTCGAAAAAAAACTTCATACTTCATACTTCATACTTTATACTTCTTTCTTTATTTTATATAGCACTTATTTATGCAAATACTAGAGCTGGATTTTTAGGCTTAGCAATATCCCTTATTTTTTTATTTTTAGGATATATTTTCATAGCAATAAAAAAGTTTGAATTTTCAATTTTCCCAGCCTTATTGATAAACAGAAATTTGCAATTTTTAATTTTAATAGCAGTTTTTTTGATTATAACTTTTATATTTGGCACACCAATTAACCAACTTGACAGATTTACACTAAGAGGAATAAAAGAATCTCTTCAAAAACCATTAACTAAGATACAACCAACTAGAACTCCATCCTCACAAAACAAAAACATTGTTACGCATGGAGGCGGAACTGAGTCGGGAAGCATACGGTTGACTGTTTGGAGAGGTGCACTTGATATTTGGAAAAATCACCCTCTTTTTGGGACTGGTGTTGAGACTTTTGCCTATGCTTATTATAAATACAAACCTATAGAACAAAACCGCGTGTCAGAATGGAATTTTTTATACAACAAAGCCCACAATGAATACCTTAATTATCTTGCGACAACCGGAGCAATTGGATTAGGCTCGTATTTACTAATGATTGTAGCATTTATATTTTTAACTCTTAGGAAATTAAATTCGAATATTGAATATCGAAATTCGAAACAATATCAAAATTCAAATGACAAAAATTCAAAACGCTTCGAGCATTTGGATTTAGAAAATTCGAATTTGTTTCGTGCTTCGCATTTTGGTATTCGAATTTTAGTTTTAGCATTATTAGCATCCTATGTTTCCATCCTTATCACCAACTTTTTCGGTTTTTCAGTCGTAATCACAAATATCTATCTTTTTATAATCCCAGCATTTGTTTTTATCTTAGGCAGAATGATTAAGATTAATGAAAACTCAAACTCCAAAGTACCATCTATAGACGCATCAGTCTGGCAATGGATGCCTATTTTCTTAATTTCAACAGTTGCGATCTTTATGCTTTTTACACTTTTAAACTTTTGGCGAGCTGACATCTATTATGCAAGAGGATACAATTTAAATAGAGTCGGTGAATACCAGCTTGCTCGACCTGACCTATTAAGTGCAATTCAGATAAGACAGGAGCCTGTTTTTAGAGACGAGCTGGCTGTAAATAGTTCAAATCTTGCAACCGTGATGTTGAGTGACAAAACCAACTTTGAAGACCCCAAAATACTTTCCGACGCATCTTTATTTGCAAAGAATGCAATTGAAATTAACGACAAACTAATAACTGATTATCCAAAAAATGTAGTTTTTTGGAAATCAAGAACTTCAATTTTTTTCACTCTTTCCCAAGTTGATGCTCTCTATTTAACTCAAGCGCTTGAAGCAATTGAACACTCCGCTACTCTTGCTCCAAATGATGCTAATATTTTCTACAATTTAGGTGTCTTGTACGGAAGAAATAATAACATTACAAAAGGAATAGAAGCTCTTGAAAAAGCTATTTTTCTTAAACCCGACTATACGGATGCTCATTATGCATTGGGTATTTTTTATCGAACAGCTGCGACAAATGAAAACGGCACTGTTGTAATAAATCAAGAGTTAAATCAAAAAGCAATCAGTGAAATGCAATATATTCTAAATTATATCGATCCCAATAACAAAGGCGCATTAGATTCCATAAAAAATTGGCAGAATTAAATCCCTTACCGAATCGGTACGGGATAAATTTGTGCTATAATCTTTTTTGTGTTAAAGATTGTTACTGCCCCAAATTTAATTCTTTCTCAAAATGCCCAAAAGGTCAAAAAGATCGATAAATCAATCCGAAATCTGATCTCCCAAATGTCTCTGGCTTTGCTTGAAACCCGCGATCCAAAAGGAGTCGGACTTGCTGCTCCTCA
>CAYJRY010000011.1:15244-28265 GCA_964372855.1 uncultured Gammaproteobacteria bacterium
AATGAAGCCAACCGATAAATCACCAATTACTACTTTTATAAATCCTATAATTGAAAAGTTGGAGGGTGAGAAAGAAATTCCTAAGTTCTCAAACACCCAAAAAATTGAAGCAAAAAAACCACAAAAATTCAAAGGTAAACTTTTAGAAGGCTGTCTTTCTTTACCCAATATTTGGGGCAATGTTTTGAGAACAAAAATTATAACTGTATCATGGCAGGACGAGTTAGGAAAACTTCATAAAAAAAATTTTACAGGCTTTCCAGCAGTAATTATCCAACACGAAATGGATCATTTAAACGGCGTTCTATTTACAAAAAGAGTTTTGGAACAAAAAGGAACACTTTATAAATCCCATAAAAATGAAAAAGGAGAGGATGAGTTTGAGGAGATTGAGATCTGAAGATGAAGGAAAAAATCCCTACACTAGCGCCAAGTCTACATCATGAAAAAAGACAACCTCAAATCGCAATCATGGAAGTTTTGACAGTTATATTCGCCCCAAAAATAAAACTACAAGGAACTGAACATTTATTTAAGATAGAGAAGCTAACTCAAAATGGAAAAAGAATTGTTTTTATGCCAAACCATCTAAGCCACGCAGACTATCCTGCTTTTGATAAAGCTCTCAAAAGGAATGGATTTGAAGATATTGCTAATAAGGCGATACCGCTTCAAGGATTGAGGATCGAAAGAAATCGTCCAGCTAAGTTCTTTGCTAGAGCATATAGTGCGGTTCACGTTTGGCCACAAACAATAGTCCCAAAAGACGAGATTGAAAAACAAAAGCAGAAAAGATTACTGGAAGAGTCTATCAATTATGTAAAAGATAATTTCACTAAAGGATATCACTTGGTGATTTTTCCCGAAGGAACACGAAGTAAGACAGGAAAGCTAGGAAAAGGAATGCCAGAAACTTTTAATTATCTTGAGAAAGCTGAAAATTTATTTATTGTCCCTGTTGGAATATGTGGGACAGAAAAAATTCATTCTCCCGGAAGAAAAGTCCCATTTCCCCATCTAGTGGTAGTTAATTTTGGTCAACCAATCAACTATAATGAACTTAAAAATAGATTTCAACACTTAAAAAGGAGTGCGATGAAGGAAGCAATAATTGATTGTATTATGCAAAGCATAGCCAACTGTCTTCCGTCAAATTATCAAGGAGAATATGCGAAAAACTAAAGTTGTTTTTTTTGGGTCATCAAGTTATGTCTTGCCGATTATCGATACTCTAAAAAAGAATTTTGATCTAAAACTTGTCGTCACAACTGAAAAATCCCCAACCGACCCGGTTATAACTTTTTGTAAAAAAACCCATATAAAATATGTTTCTGTCTCTTCTGTCTTGGACAAAAATCTTCAATCATTAATCATTAATCACAAATCAGTTATCGGCGTTCTCGCCGATTTTGGTTTAATAGTTCCGCATGATGTTTTAAACATATTTCCAAAAGGAATAATAAATATCCACCCTTCTCTTCTTCCCAAATACAGAGGCCCAACTCCTGTCCAGGAAGCAATTCTAAATGGAGAAAAAACAACTGGAATTACGATTATTAAATTAGATAATGAAATTGATCATGGCCCAATTCTTACTCAACAAAAAGAAACAATTCTAGAAAATGATACTTCAAAATCTCTTTACGAAAGACTTTTTAGATTATCTTCTAGTTTGATAGTTAGAACTATTAAACTCTATTTAAAAGGAGAAATTATTCCGCGAGAGCAAGATCACACTATTGCAACATTTACCAAACCCCTTACTCGCGCTGACGGATATATCGATATATCATACAACAAACCAATTTCGTCCAAGAAATTACAAAGAATGATTCGAGCCTTGTATCCTTGGCCAGGTGTTTGGTTTAAATGGAAGATGGAAGATGGAATACGGAAAATTATAAAACTTTTACCTGAAGGAAAAATACAAGTTGAAGGCAAAAAGCCAATAAGTTACAAAGATTTCATAAACGGTTATCCAAAAGAAGGCAAAAAACTCTTAGAAAAATTAGGAATTAAATATTAGAAGATTGTTGAGCTGGAGGTGTTGGATCAGAAGGAAAAAGTTTCGGCTTAAATTCAGACAACAACTTATACATTGCTGCTGCACCCATTTTGCTTTGTGTGCCGCCATAAGTGTCTCTAAAGGCTTCATTTATAAGATCATTTAGTTCTAATTGAGCGTCGGATATTCTTGGTAAAAATAATGCAGTTTCCAACAGATCCATTCGCTTGCCATCGCCTAAAGCTTTTGCTACAGTAACTCGTACTATTTCAGTTACAAAATGTTCTCTTCCCAAAGTTTTTAAATTTTCTAATAGACCAAATTCTGATTGGTAATGAAAAGCTTTTAATACCAAAGCCATCCCCATCGCTATAAAACTTCTATAAGTAGCATCATGACTATCTACAAAGCCAGTTTTAATTCCATCTCTTATTGCTTCTGCAAAATTTGGATTAACTGAGACTACATCATAAAATATATCAGCTGCCATTTGTGCACTTTTTTCATACTTTGAGGTTTGCCTCACTTTAGTTATCCCCTCCAATACACTTTTTGTACTAGCACTAATGTCTAAGTCTAACTCTTCTCTTATTCGATTTGCTATTTCTTTTGAAATTATTGGTAGTTGTCCACTTACTTGTGGTTCACCTTCTGTCCCCATATTTTAAATTGTTACATGTCTATCCAAGATTGTCAATAATTTTCAATTATACAACTAATTATTGCGATCGCAGTAAAAAATTGTCAATTGAAGTAATATTTGAGGATCAAGATTAAGCTGAAACAACAGAAGAAGCTGAAGCTTGAACTTTTGGGGCTTCTACTCTTACAGACTTTCTTTTGAGCATCCTTAAACATTTTGTGCAGAGTCTCTTCCTCTTTATTTCATTATCAATCTTAACCCTTGCGAAATGCAGATTTGGTAAAAATAGTCTTTTTTTTCTGTTTTTTGCATGAGACACCACATGGCCATACATAACACCTTTGTAACAATTTTCACATTTCATCGCCATATTTTTAAATTAGAATTTTTGATGTTAGAAGTGAAAAGTCTTTGACTTTGAAACTTGGAATTTTTGACTAATTGATTTCTTGATTCAATTTTCAAGAACTCAAATAATCAAAAGAGTCAAGATCAAAAGCGTTAAGATTTTCCAGCCTCAATAATTCTATTTACCTTCTTATCAAAAACATGATACCATATAAACATAAATTAAACAATATGGATCTATTTTCCCTAGTAATAATATTAACCATTTTGATCTTCTCAGCTATACTTCATGAAGTTGCACATGGGTATGTCGCTGATCGACTTGGAGATCCAACTGCTAGACTTGCAGGAAGACTGACTCTCAATCCCAAGTCACACATTGATCCGTTGATGAGCATAGCCTTACCTCTTCTTCTTGTAATTTCAGGCTCACCTATTATCTTTGGCGCCGCAAAACCAGTGCCAATTGATCCATTCAACCTCAAAGAAGGAAGAAAAGATTTGGCAATAGTGTCTTTAGCAGGTCCCCTTACCAATATTGTATTGGCTATAATTGCCAGCTTAATTTTTAAATCTTTTCCATATCTTACTTTTATTCCATTCGAAATATCTTCTATTGTTTCTTCAATACTTCTTCAAATAGTTAATCTTAATTTGCTTCTTGGCATTTTCAATCTCATGCCAATACCACCACTTGATGGTTCAAAAATTGCCGCTCTTTTACTACCAAAAGAATTGGCCAACGTGTATCTATCTTTAAGTTCTTTTGGCTTTATAATAATAATATTTCTTCTTCTTGCTCCGGGAGATTTGAATCTTGGAAATTTGATTTATAATTTGCTATCTTTTTCAAAAGATCTTCTTGGAATGTAATCTATGTCAAGAAAGACATTCGCTTTAATCTTCGCGCTTTTTATTATAGCATTTGTACTTGTTCTAGTCTCTGTTTATTCTCCGACATCTAATACCAAAAATCTTAATCCTCAACCTACTCCTACAGTTAAGCTTTTACCTCAAAATCTTTCTGATCTTCGCTTTGGGAAATTAGAAAGCCTTAGAAGCCCAATTTCTACCATAAGTGCAAAAAATGTTTATTCGCTTCCAATTGAAATTGATACTTATAACAAAGTTTCTTTAATTCAACTTGAGCTATCTTACGATCCGAAAATGCTAGAACAATTAGTCATCATACCAGGTAATTTTTTCAAGACACCAAAAATATATCTTAATCAAATAATCGAAGAAAAAGGAAGAATTTCTTATGCAATTGGAAGTGAAGATAATATGTCTGGTGTTACTGGTAAGGGTACGGTTGCAAATGTTAGTTTTCAAACAAAAATTAAGCCACCTATTCAAACAAGAATAACATTTCTTCCAAAAACACTAGTTAGAGCTATTGACAAAAATGAATCAGTGCTTAGATCTAGAGATTCTGTAATAATTATCATTGACAAATAATTCAATTTCTGTCTAAAATAACAATGTTCTTTGATATTAGAGGTGGTTGTAATTTTTCCTCGACAATTTCAATCAAAGTGAGGTACCACGTTCATGTAATATGAACGTGGGACAAAGGTTTTTATCGTGCCGCCGTGGTGGCATGATGGGCCTTCCTAATTTCTTGCTTTGGGGAAATAGCAATCATACTCGGTATCAAGGACAGAACTTATTCTCCAGAAAGAACCCTTCCGTAGCCTTGGCGAAGGAGGGTTTTTCTCAATTCCCATCTTGTTCTCATTACTCCTTTTTTGATAAAATGAAGTGAAGATTTTGCCTCCCTAGTTCAATGGCGCGCAGACAAAGTCGAGCGCGCTTGCTTGACAAGCGAGGAATAGCGGCAGTGGATATGCCGAAGTAACTCAGTGGTAGAGTAGCTGTTTTGTAAACAGCAAGTCAAGGGTTCGAATCCCTTCTTCGGCTCAAAATAGCTTGCTAAGGTGGCAGAGCAGCAATTGCACGTGGCTGTAGACCACGCGTCCGCAAGGACTCCGGGGGTGCAATTCCCTCCCTTAGCACAAAAGTGCAATATAATTGCGCGGTCACGGCGCTTGCACGAATTTCACCGCCGTTGCGCGCCCATTAAGGGAAAATCGTTGGGACGCAGACCGAAGGTCGAGTCCGCCTGCTTGACAGGCGAGGCAGAAACCGTAGGTTTTGTCCCACGCTTTAGCTCGCCGACATAGTTTAGTGGCAAAACGAGTCATTGGTAATGACTTGAGTGCGGGTTCGATTCCCGCTGTCGGCTCTTAAATGAAAGGAGGAGTTTATGGCAACAAAAGGAGAACAAAGAGTAAAGATTGCGTTATTTTGTAGTGTCTGCAAAAACAGAAACTATATTACAACTCGCAACAAAGTTAACACACCTGAAAAATTAAAACTCAAAAAATTTTGCAAACACTGCCGAAAAGTACAGGAACACAAGGAAACTGAAAAATTAAAGTAATACCGTTTATCTCTTTAGGTTTTATCTTATTTTACTATTGACACTGCATCATATATCGATATATGATGCATTATATGCCGCATGTTTCCAGACGAAAATTAAAAGAAAAAGTAGAATCAGAACTTGTTAATTCGCTTCAAACTGTTGTAACGAAGATAAGAGATAAGCAAGAAATGAATGCTTTCTTGAAATCTCTTTTATCAGATACTGAGAAGATTATGTTTGCAAAACGGCTAGCAATTGTTGTATTGCTTGATGAAAAAATTCCGGAATCAACAATTTCAAGTATTTTAAACGTAACGCGTGAAACAGTGGCACGACAGCGATATCGACTAGAATTACAAAACGAAGGATATCAAATCGCACTAAAGAAACTTTCAGAAGAAAAAATGATTCAATCACTTAAAAAGCTACTTATTTCATTAGCTCGATATTCCATCCGAGCCGCAGGCGGATATGTAAAGCCAGGAATTCTAGATTAAGCATTCATTGTATGATATATCGATATATCATACAATAACATATATATTGTATTCCTACCGAATTGTAAGCTATAATAAGAGTACCTAGGGGCGTTCGTTAATGGCTAAACGGGTCGCCTCCAAAGCGACTCCTGGGGGTTCGAATCCCTCCGCCCCTGCTAAAATAGAACTTCTTGACATTACTCTCATATGATAGTTCACGATGTAGGTATGGCAAATCCTATTAAAAGTGCTAAAGCAATTGGTTGGCTATTTGTACTAAGCGGGTTACTAAACTTATACATGTTATTTACTTATCGCCTGTTAACAAATTATTCCTTGCAATATGTTATTGAAATTTTCTTAGCTTTTATAACAGGATACTTTCTCATTAAGGGTAAAAGATAGGAATTTATCTTCTTGGGCTTTCTATATTACTTTCAATCACAGCTATATTAAATATCGTTATCCGCAACAACGGACTACCCAAGGATGTAGTCGGATTTTTCTTTACAATTCTCTTTTTTGCATTTACATGTTTAATGTTTGTTTGGTTTTATCTTTATCGTAATCAATTCAAGAAATAATAACTTCCAACATATCTTACCATCCTTAGTACTATAGGTTGATTACTGCTTAAAAATCTTTTATAATCCATTATATGTTTCAGGTAACTTTTTATCATTACACAAACTTTGGTAAGATTGGCGGTATACTAGGTAAATGGAAAGATGGATCAAAATCAGGACTAGAGCCAAGAGAAAGAATTGGTAACAGACTTTATCCCCCTACGCTTGCCATTTTTGCTTTACTTGAGCCTACGCCTTCGGATTGGATAGAAAATCCTCACTTTCCACTTACATGGAAAGCTCTAAAACACAATCTTGGAGTCTTAGGATACAGCAAGCTTTTACTGGAAATTGATATAAATCCAAAAGGTGATCAGGTTTACGTTGCAGACAGAGCGCATATTGAAGGGGCGCTATATGAAGATAAAACAGGTATACCAAAAAAGTACCTTCACGAATCAGTAAAAGCAGGAGAAGAAACATTTATGACAAGCATGGTTAGATTAGAAGAATACTTAGAGCATCAAAGTGAACTGGCATACTCCTTACCTGAAGTGTTAATACTTCAACATTTGCCATTGGAAAGAATTAGAGTTTCAACAAAACAACCTCTTATAGAAGAAGATCTAGAACGACTAACCTCTCATGAACGAGAGTACCTAATTAATCTTATAACAATGGGCTATGCGCAGAAAGAATTAGCTGAGTGGAGAGAACGGTATGAGATACAACATGGGTCGTTAGAAATTTCAAGAGGAAAGAAAGAATCTTTCTAATAGTTTTTGCGTGCGTCATAGGCCAAAGCTACGACTCGCTTCCCACGACTAGTATTCTCTATTAACTTTTTGAAGAGTGGTGGCAAAAAGCAGAAAGAATTTAAAAAGACAACTCGTCTAAACTTGATTTCTGTTTTCCTTCTTGAAATACTTATATAAATGGATACGCATGAACCAATTCCACAAGGTAATCCTAATCTACCTTCAGGATTTAAAGAAGTCGTACATTCGGATAAGGTATTAATTATTACAAAAAACGAATTACCATGGCTCAAGGATGATGAAAAAATTCCTCTTGTTAAAATTACACTAACAGGTACCAATGGTAAAACTTTTTATTATGGAAGTTGTATCCGAGGACATCTTGTGGAGGCAGCGAAAAAGCTTGACATGCACCAAAGTCGGTTTTGCAATAACTTGCTTTACTCGCATTTACCCACTTTAATTCAAAACGGTTCTCATCCTTATATAAAGATAGTCTCAAGTCAAGTTACAGAAAAACCTATTTATTACTTCAGTAATATAGGAGGGAATAGAGTATACTTTATGCGATTTAATGAAATTGACGGAAAACCTGTTATATTACGCATCGCGGTTTGCGATAAATCCGGAAACGGACAAGAAATTGTTCTTGGCGCTTTAACTAATAACCAACAGAAAGTTATTAAGAAAGTAGCGAGATTATGAAAGAAAAATTAAAGAATAGTTCAGATTCATGTAATTTAATTTCTTATTCTGAGGACGATAAGGGAAAAACTACATCAGTAGAGTTACAAATAATTGTCGATGGTAATCCATATCATCTAAATATAGCAACTCCTGAGTACGCTCAAGGATTGCGTGAATATAACTCAAATTTCCCTCCCGAGCAACAGCTTGAAGACAGATTCTATATTCTTCAAGATATCCCCCCCAAGGAAGAATTATGTAGTGTTGTTGGTAAAATTCCCATTGAGGATCTTAGACCATTTTTACTTGAAATTCCCGAAAAACCTCCTTCCTAAATCTTGACAAAATGTATATTTAAGTGTATATTTAAAATATGCAAACGATAACTACTACACAACTTAGAACAAAATCAAAGGAACTTGTAAAAACCCTTCAAGAAGGACATTCTGTGGATTTGATTCACAGATCAAAAATAGTCGGCGAGATTAAGCCTAAAATTTATGATCCCAAACCATTTGATCCAGATAAATTCTTAAAAATTGTAGAAAAGCTAAACTTTCCAACACTGACTCCAAAGCAAATAGAAATAAGATACAGAAAAGCTATGATAAAAAAGCATGGTAAGAATATTTCTTGATACAAACTTTTATATTGATGCGACAAAAAGAGCAAAAGAGAAGTGGAAAACTTTAAAAGAATACTTGCTTTATATTTCACCACTTTCCACCGATATTTTATTTTACGCACGGAAACTAAAAGTTCCTGATCAAGAAGTAAATGAACTTCAGAAACTATTTGGTATAGTTCCTTTAACAAAGGAGATTCTGAATAAAGCTCTTGAAGGGCCAACTACCGATTTGGAAGGCAATATTCAACTTCACTCTGCTGCTGAAGCAGAATGTGACCTGTTTCTAACCAATGACAAAAAACTTCTTGATATGAAATTCTTCGGCAAAACTCAAATACTAAATTCATTAATGTAGAATCTACAAAGATGTAGTTTGTCATCTTGAAATTATCTAAGATTTCGTCAATAATAAAACAAATATGCTGACAAAAACAGACTTAAAACAAATAGGTAATCTAATTGATACAAAATTAGATAATAGATTACAGCCCATTAATAACAATATAGCGAATATTAATAAGAATTTAACTAATGTTAATAAGGATTTAAAATATTTGAAGAAAAAGGTCAATAGAATTGATAAAACGGTTAGTATAGTTGTAAAGAATTACGATGAGGCAGATGTCCAATTACATAGAAGAGTTAGAAGAATTGAACAACATTTAGCATTAGATTAAGATTTTATACTTTTCTTGATATGGATAATATACGGTTAACAGATAATCCACAAACACTCAAACCTTCTGCCTCCTCAGATCCTCATCATTTTCCAAAAGTAATACTCATCGGCCTTGCCGCATTTTTGATAATGATCATAGGAGGAGGAATTGGATATTATTTGGGAGTAAATAGTCAAGTAAATTATACGCAAGATGTAAGTCAGTCGCCAAAAGAGAATATATACCCAACGCATACTACCCAACCAACTGTAATCCCAACCGTATCAAAAAGTGATATAAAAACAGGTTGGAAAACATATACTGATAGTTTATATGACTATACAATTAAATATCCGTCGGAATGGATCTTAAAACAAGATAAGGACTTCGAAGGAGATGCTAGGATTGAATTAGTCGCCGCAAATGCTACTGCGCTAGGCGTAACCCGCAAAGCTCCGCAAATATATATAAGTATTACATCCCCATTTTCAACCTCTGGCGTAGCAATAGCTAATACCCCAGGAGGACCTGCAGAGCCTTTAGAAGTATACATTAACGGTAAACAACAATCTATCCCTGTTACCGGAGTAGGAAGTGGCAAAGAGTTTGATTTTTATACGTTTCGATTCCCGTTACCTGGAAAGAAGGTAACAACACCCAGGTTTAAAGATCCGGTTTCGCTTATTCCTACAATGGTATCTCTGAATGTAATAGCTTCGTACAAAACAGTCGAAGAAGCTCAGACTATTTCTAATATTCTTTCTACAATCACTTATTAGTTAAATCGCTGACAACAATACAATTCCCAATTCCTCTTCTAAAAAAAATGAGAATTGTGTTTTTTACATTCAGATAATGATGATTTATTGACTTTTATATGTGTAAAAGTTAAGATGCGTATATGGGAATTACCAATTTAGAAATCACTATTCAAAATCCTGCCAAACCTAAAAAAATAATTACAAAAAAATTTTTAGTGGATTCCGGAGCTGCTTATAGCGTAGTTCCATCATCTATTCTCAAAAGCTTGGGCATACTTCCAATTACAAAAAGACGATTTATCTTAGCAAATGGTGAAACAGTTGAGTGGAATGTAGGAAATGCTCTTTTTAAGTATCAAAATGAAATTGGTGCCTCGCCTGTTATTTTTGGGGACAAAGAAGATATATTTCTTTTGGGTGTAGTTACATTAGAAAGTCTTGGACTTATTTTGGATCCAATTCGCCGAGAGCTAAAACCCCTACCAATGCTTTTAATGTAAACTTTGTATGAAAGTAATATTTCTTGGTACAAATGGTTGGTATTCAACGACAACTGGAGATACTCCTTGTATTTTGATTGATTCAAAAGACCACTATGTTATTTTGGATGCTGGAAATGGAATTTACAAACTTGACGGCTATATTAAGGAAAATAAACCTATTTCTATGTTTATTTCCCATTTCCATATTGACCATGTTTCCGGACTTCATACATTGAATAAATTTAACTTTAAACAAGGAATTGATGTTTATGTTGGCAATGGCAGAAAAAAAGATTTTGAGACTTTGGTAAATCCACCTTTTACAATTGGATACAAACCCAAGAAAGAAAATGTCAGCAATCTTAAAACAGAAATTAGACTTCATGAGCTTTCAGAAAATGGACAAAATATCCCATTTAAAGCCTTTGCGATCAAACAACACCACGCTTATATAGATCATGGTTTTAGATTTGAACTTGAAGGAAAAATTATTGCATATACAGGAGATTGTGGCTTTACAGACTCAACTTTGAAACTAGCTAAAAATGCAGATTTACTGATTTGTGAGTGCGCTAATAAAAAAACTCCAGAACCTGATTTGTGGGGGCATTTTGATCCAACTCAAGCTGCAACTCTTGCTAAAAAAGCAAAAGTCAAAAAACTTATTCTCACCCACTTCGGCGCGCATCTTTATACAACTTTAAAAGATCGCAAATGGGCAGAAAAAGAAACTAAAAAAATCTTCCCCCAAACAATCTCAGCTTTTGATGGGATGGAATTTGAGTTAAAATAGTCACTCCCTATGTTATAATTTCGTTATGCTAGAGGAACAAAATTCTACATTACCAGGCGCTGAAATTAATAGAGGCGATATCAATATAGAATCTGAAGCAAAAATAGATATTAATTTACACTTATTTAGACAAAAAATTGAAGCTCATACCAAGCCTTTTTATAGTAAAGTCCATTTGTCCGCAACAAACCTTCTTGAGCAAGGACAAGCAACAAAAATTGGTAAGGCTAAAGATAAAAGTAAAGATGAGCTATGGGTAGCTCAAGTACAAAAAGAAGGATATCGATATAGACTTCATTTTCGAAGGTTTTCATTCGATCGATCAAAAGACAAAGACACTTCTCTTCTTGGTATTAATAAAGGAATTGCTCTTAGTACTTTGGAATTAGAATTAGGTGAAGAACCAGAATCCAGATTTAGAATACCTCTTATTTTTAAATTTGATGAGGTGGATGATTTAACAGAGATAAATATTGGATGGTGGAATTTTTGGAATTATAAGGAGTTAATAAGGGCTATAAAAAATAAGCCTGCATTATATTCATTAATTGATAATTATTTTTATGACCCTAACAGAAAAGATAATCATAATAATATGAAAGATTATTCTGGTTTAAGGTTGTCCTTGATAGACCCACCCACTCTTACTATAGCCCAAATGTATGATAAAGAATATTTTCTTAAATGGATTAAAGGAAACAGAAAAGTAAATGTAGTACAATCATCGATACAATACGATGGTTCAAATTTTGTCCGAACTTTTCCCAGCAGTGAAGATAAACATATGTTTAAAATTCATGATATGAGACTCGATAACCCCATTCCAGATACCAAAACATTCGAAGATGTTCTTTCTTCTTTACTTGCTATAGCTGATCAAAAAAATAACTAGAATGACTATGTTCCTCGGGTGATTTTTTAGATGTTTTGAGGTATAATCCGCTATTGCTATGAATGAAATACCTGAAATCACAGAACATTTAGAAGTTTTACGAACTGTGCAGGAAAAAACTGTCATTAAAATTCAAAATATTGAAGAGCAAATAAGAAAAGTTCCAAAAGAACCTGATTTTACAACCGCAGTTAAGATAGCTATGCGCTACCTAAATGTACGTCTACGTATAATTTCGATTGAGCAAGATTCTATAGGAGAAAAGCCTCCATCAACAATATTAGAGGAAGAATCGGATCGCATAATGCTAATCATTAAAACCGCTAGTGATGGTTAGTATTGGGCAGCAAAAGATTTTTTTCATGAACGTGGAACGTGGCAGTTAGGTCTTTCTAAAATATATAAGATCCATGGGAAAGAAGAAGATGCATCGTTATCAAACAAATTGGGATTAGGGTATATAAGAATCTCATCAGCGCTTCCTGATTTAGGAGAACCTTTTACAGAAGATATATTTGGATAACATGTCAATTAATAAAGAATTTCCTCCACAACAGGAATTCTCACAACTAGAAGATATTGATCCGGAAGTTATTCGAAAAGTTGGGGCAGCAACTGTTCATATCGCTTGCCAGTATATAGAACTACCCGAAGCTTCTATCTTAAGTACATCAAATGCCACTGGAATTCATATTGGGGAAGGAAAAATACTAACTGCACGTCATGTAACCGATAGGTATGGAAAAGACGCATTAATTATGGTTTTTAAAGGAATTATCGGACTTCGTGGACTCGTAATTGCCTCATCTAACAATGAAGATCTTAGCATTCTACAAACCAATTATACAAATCTTGAAAAAGTGGACATCCGCAGCGAAAAATTAAGTACCAA
>CAYJRY010000012.1:0-26493 GCA_964372855.1 uncultured Gammaproteobacteria bacterium
GCTGAGATTGGCTTAGTACTGAAAGGCATGCGCTTTGCCGGCACCAAAAATCCCGTGATGCTCCTGGATGAGCTTGACCGGGTAGCGGAGGGGACGCGCGGTGACATCATGGGAGTTCTCGTTGAACTTTTGGATCCGGAGCAAAATGTGGCCTTCACCGACCATTACCTGGATTATCCGTTTGATTTATCCAACGTCATGTTTATTACCACCGCCAACATGCTGGATACTATTCCTCCAGCTTTAAGAGATAGGCTTGAGATAATTCATTTTGCAGGATATACCCAAGATGAAAAATTTAAAATAGCTCATGATTTTCTTCTTAAGAAACAAATTGAGAATCACGGTTTGACACCTGAAAGAGTAGAGTTTTCTGATGACGGCCTAAAATTTGTTATAGAGCATTATACTAGAGAAGCAGGCGTTAGAAATTTGGAGCGCGAAATTGCCACAATCTTAAGAAAAGTAGCAAGAAAAATTGCAGAGGGTAAGGCAACAAAAGTAAAGGTTACCGATACGGATGTTCCTAAATATCTTGGGCCAATTAAAATTAGCTCCACTCTTCTTGAGAAAAAAGATGAAGTTGGTATGTCAACGGGTCTTGCATGGACAGAGGCTGGAGGTGACGTGTTGTTTATTGAAGTCGCTCTAATGCCAGGAAAAGGAAGCTTAATTCTTACTGGACAGCTTGGAGATGTAATGAAAGAGTCATGTCAGGCAGCAATGTCTTATATTAGAGCCCGTGCGGCACAATTAGGTTTACCGGATAAGTTTTACCAAAAAATTGATGTGCATATACATGTGCCAGAAGGCGCAGTACCTAAAGATGGTCCATCTGCTGGAATACCTATAACAACTGCTATTATTTCGGCTCTAACAAGAATTCCGGTAAATAGAAAAGTTGGTATGACCGGAGAAATAACTTTAAGAGGAAGAATTATGGAAATTGGAGGATTGAAGGAGAAAGTAATTGCAGCTCATAGAGCGGGGGTAAAAACTATAGTATTGCCTAAGGAAAATAAAAAAGATTTGGAAGATATACCCAAAGAAGTTTTAAGTGATTTGAAATTTAAATTTGTCTCTCATATGGATGAGGTCTTGGGAATTTCTCTTAAAGAACCCCTAAAGGTGAGGAAAGTTGATGGAGTTCCCGCTCTTCAATCAATTCTCCACGCGTAAATCATTGAGACCTATAATGTTTTAATGCTTCTTTTATAATTAGAGCAACTCCCAAAGGTAAAGCAACCGCTCCTCCTACCTTAAGAACTCTTTTAATAATTTTTCCTTTTTCTCCAGTTTCACTTTCTATATCTCGTTGAATATGACCAGCTAAAATACCATTGCTGCCAATTTCAATAAACTGTTCCGGAGTCATTGATTTTATTGAATCTACCCATAATACTGTACTAGTCATTTGTTTCTGAAGTTCATTTCTAAGTGATCCAGCACGACGCAATTTCAAGCCTGAAGTATTTGCGAAAACATTAATTTCTGCGTCATTAAAATGGACAGTTTTTAAAACATTTTGGAACTCTTTTGCTGATTTTTACATGAAGCTAGTATGAAATGCACCAGGAGTATTTAATGGAAAGACTCTTATATTATCCTCCTCTGCTTCTTTTAATGCATCGTTGATTGCTTTGATTTCGCCGCCTAAAACCACAAAACTTGAACTTGTTCTTATACTTGTCTGGAGACCATAATTATCTTTTAATCTTTTAATTCTTTCATCTGAGTCTCCTAGAGCGAAACCAGCAAGTGTGCCTTGTGCTCCTCTCATAGCATCATGTCTCCCAACTGTTAGAATCAAAGTATCTTCAAAGCTCAATACGTCTGCTTGTGCATAAGCACTTATTAATCCCAAACTTTGACCTGAAGTTCCAATTATGTTTGCTCTTTCCGGAATACTTTGGCTTAATAAACTGGAGCAACCCAAATTATTGAGAGTAACTATAACTTGTAGGTTATCTTCAACATCTTCTTTATCTCCCTTTGTTATAACGTGAGATATGCCGTTTTTGAATCTTTGGGGAAAATGGCCATAGAGAATTTCGTCGGCCCCTCTAAACATAGGACGTAAGACAGGCAGTTGTAGAAGTTCAACGACCTGTCCTTGAAGCTTCAAGACATCCTGACCCTGCCCTGCATAAATTAGAGCAGTTTTGAGATTTGGCTCTATTTCTTTATTCTCCATTCCTCGAGAAAAAGATCTGATTTCTGGTCTGTTTTCGGCTGACATACAAAAGACTATGATAGCAGAAGGGATGATATTGTCAACGCCCTGTAGTATCTGCTAGAATAACAACAATGGCCCCATCGTCTAGCGGTCTAGGACGTCACCTTCTCAAGGTGAAGGTCAGGGGTTCGAATCCCCTTGGGGCTACTAAAATTAATTGTTCTCCCCACTTTTTTCTAGTATAATTTTGAGGTGAAGCAAATATTTCTATCTGTTGTAATCCCATCTTACGATGAGATGGCCAATCTTCAAAAAGGCGTACTTGACAAAGTTCAACATTTTTTAAATACAAAAAAGTTCCCGTTCGAAGTTATCATAGTTGACGATGGGTCAACAGATGGTGGCTCTGAGTTTGTCAAAGAATTCTCAAGAGAAAACCCAAATTTCAAACTAATTCAAAATACCCACTTGGGGAAAGGCGCTGCTGTAACTCATGGAGTTTTGAAGGCAAGAGGAAAATATATCTTATTTACAGACATGGATCAGGCAACTCCAATTGATGAGGTTGATAAGTTATTTGAATATTTTGATTCCTCAAAAGGCGGATATGATATCGTTATAGGATCAAGAAATTCACAAAGAAAAGGATCGCCATGGACTAGGATACTGATGGCAAAGGGTATGATATTTTTAAGAAACATTTTAATTAACATGCACGGAATTACTGATACCCAATGCGGATTCAAGCTTTTTAGATACAGTGTCGCACAAAAACTTTTTAGGCGTATTGAAGAGTTACATAATGGGTTTAAGAAAGTATCTGGATCAAGTGTTTCTGCAGGATTTGATGTTGAGCTTTTATATATTGCCTCAAAAATGGGATATAAGATAAAAGAAGTTCCAGTAAACTGGCTTTATGTAGAAACAAGAAGAGTAAATCCTATAAGCGATTCAATAAAAGGCATAGTTGATTTAATACTTATAAAAGTTAGAGATATAAAAGGAGAATACAAATAAATATTAAGAATAAAATATTATATATTAAATATATTGAGATTGGTTACTTGGTAGGAATTGTTGGGTTGTTTTTTTACTCATTTACACAAATTGATCTCAATCTTACATTGTCAGAATGGTCAATTTGGCAGGTTGTACAGAAATTTTTTCAGAATATTGGATACTTTCAGAGACCGTTGTCAAGCTTTTTGTATGTTATTATAATCCTAGTACTTTTTTTCTTCTACATACTACTTTTGTGGTTGATTAGAATTGGGAAAATCTGGCAAATAAGTGGGATTTGGAAGCTGATTATTATTACTACCCTAATTCTTACGTTTTCTTACAATGCTTTTTCTTATGATTTATTTAATTATATTTTTGATGCAAAAATTATAACCTATTACAATCAAAATCCATATGAGCACAAAGCATTGGACTATCCTGGTGACCCAATGCTTTCATTCATGCACTGGACACATAGAACTTATCCGTATGGGCCTGTCTGGCTGTTATTAACTGTACCTTTAACGTTAGGTATACAATTCTTTCTTCCTACTTTTTTTCTCTTCAAAGGACTCGCATCAATCAGTTTTTTGGGATCAGTTTATTTTTTGGGTAAAATACTAAGGAAAACTTCACCAAAAGATGAAATTTTTGGAATTGTATTTTTTGCCCTAAATCCTTTGGTGATTGTAGAGAGTTTGGTATCAGCACATAATGACATAGTTATGATTTTCTTTGCAGTTTGGGCGATATATCTATTGGTGAATAAAAAAGTACTTGGTTCATTTTTATTGCTCTTATTATCAATAGGAGTCAAATTTGCAACTCTTTTCCTATTACCTATTTTCATTGCTATATATTTCCTAATGCGAAGCAACAACGATTTAAATTGGCAGAAGATTTTAAAAGTTTTCGCGTTAGTCATGATTGTTCCAATTATTCTAGTGTCCTATAGAACAAATTTTCAGCCATGGTATCTTTTATATGTGTTGCCATTTGTAGCCTTAACAAGAAATTATATTTTTGTAACTCCAGCAATAATATTATCTATATTTTCCTTGTTTCAATATCTCCCCTTTTTATACTTGGGAAATTGGGATGATCCTGTCCCATCAATTCTTTCTAATCTAACATTTATCTCAACTTTCATTGCTTTATTATTGGTGATTACTTTTTTTGTAAAAGTTAATTTTGTAAGATGGATTAAATGGTAAAATAAAACTTATATGCAATTCTTTGAAAAACATAGAGTTGAGATTTTAGTTTTTTTATTTTTAATTTTTCTGTATTTTATCACGCGGTTAATTAGCATATTATCTTTACCTATTTTTACTGATGAGGCTATCTACATAAGGTGGGCTCAGATTGCCAAACAAGATGCTAACTGGCGTTTTATTTCTCTGACAGACGGTAAGCAACCTATGTTTATTTGGCTTACCATGATTTCTCTGCGGTTTGTTGAGGATCCTTTATTAGCAGGTAGAATTGTATCTGTAGGTGCGGGATTTTTAACTATGATAGGAATGTATTTTTTGGGTAGAGAAGCATTTAAGAGCAATCTAATTGGACTGATTTCAAGTACATTATACGTTGTATTTCCTATGGCATTAGTTTATGACAGAATGGCCTTATACGATGGACTGGTTGGGACTTTTTCTGTATGGAGCTTATATCTTACAATTTTTTTGGTTCGGAGACTCCGTTTGGACGCTGCACTGATTCTTGGAATGGTAGCTGGGGCAAGTGTTCTAAATAAAACTTCAGGATTTTTTAATATTTATCTTCTTCCATTATCCTTTATATTATTTGACTTGAAAAGACATGAAAGAATACAAAGATTATTGAAATGGGTTGGACTCCTGGCAGTTGTAGTGGTTTTGGCTTATGGATTTTACTCTATTTTGAGACTTTCTCCTTATTTTCATATTATAGAGCAAAAAAACGAGATTTTTGTTTACCCGTATAAGGAATGGGTAGAGCACCCAATTGAGTTTTTTATTGGCAACTGGAAGGCATTGTGGGATTGGGTGAACTTATATTTAACTTCACCTCTTCTTATTGCATCTGCTGGATCATTTTTTATAGCAAGAACCTATATTAGAGAGAAAATATTTCTATTTTTATGGTTTTTTATTCCCATAATTTCATTGGCTCTTTTTGGAAAAACATTGTATCCTCGTTTTATTTTTTTCATGCTTTTTCCTCTATTACCATTAATCGCTTATTTTTTAATTAATTTATTTGGGAAGATTAAAAATAAATTAATATTTATTTCAATTGTTGTCATTTCATTTTTTTTTGTTATTAGAGTTGACTTTTTTATCATTACAGACTTTAAAAACTCGCGAATTCCTATATCGGATATAAGTCAATATAAAACAGATTGGCCTTCAGGAGGAGGGGTGAAAGAAGCAGTTGCGTTTTTTCAAAAAGAAGCGAAAAAAGGAAAAATATATATCGCAACTCAAGGTACTTTTGGATTAATGCCACATGCATTTGAAATTTATCTTTTAGATAATCCCAATATTGAAATTGAAGGGTACTGGCCAATTGAAGAAACAATTCCAGCGGATTTAATTGAGAAAAGCAAAGAAGTTCCAACTTACTTCTTCTTCTATCAACCTTGTTCTATCTGTGAGAATTCTGGAATCGCTCCACTTTCATGGAATATTAAGCCAATTTTGCAAACTGAAAAAGGGATAAACATATATTCCAGTATTTATAAGATAGAATAAAATGAAAATAATCACAGTTATTGTTAGTCTTTTCGCTATATCGACATCACTAATTTTTTTTTATCCAATTTTCAACGGTAAAATTCCTTTTCCTGGAGATCTTTTGGTGGGAGAGTATAATCCATATAGTTCAAACCCTATTCCCAATAAAGCTCAGGGTCCAGATGTAGTTAGACAACTTTTCCCATGGAAATATTTTGTCATTCAAAGCTTTAAGAATTTTGAAATTCCTTTTTGGAATCCATATTCTCTTTCGGGAAATCCCTTGATGGCAAACTTTCAATCAGGATCATTTTATCCAATTAATCTACTTTTTTTTATTTTTGATTTTGCTGATGCATGGACAATTTTTATAATTCTTACTCCTATTTTAGCAAGTTTATTTCTTTATTTTTTTTTGAGAGAAATTGATCTTAAGGTAATTCCAAGTATTTTTGCAGGGGTAGTATTTGCTTATTCATCATATATAGTTGTTTGGATAGAATACGGAAATGTTGGACATACATTTTTGTGGTTGCCTATAATGCTTTTTTTCATTGAAAAATTTTTAAAGAGACAAGAATTAATATATTTATTTTATTTTATTTTGTCGTCTTCGGTTTCTTTTTTGGCTGGTTATATTCAGGGGTATTTCTATGTTGTTTGCGTATGCATTTTTTATTTTGTTGGAAGAGGCGTTCAATTAAAAAAGTTGGATGGTCGATCGATTTATCTATTTATAGCAAGCTTGATTTTGCCAATATTACTAACTGCTTTTCAATTATTGCCAACAATTGAATTATTTAAGTTTTCGTCAAGGGGAAATTATAATTTGCATCAAATAGATAAACTACTTAATCCAATATGGTATTTGATTACTGTTATAGTTCCAAATTTCTTTGGACATCCAGCATCAAGAAATACTTGGTTTTATGGAACATATATAGAAAGAGTGTCCTATTTTGGGTTTATTCCTTTTATTCTTTCGATCTATGCTCTTTTAAATTTTAGAATTAGAAAAGAAATTATTATTTTTGGTTCACTTTTTGCATTGTCGGTCTTCTTGTCGACAAACCTTTTTTTTAATAAATATATCTATTTAATTCCTTTTCCATTTCTCTCAACTACCGTTCCAACTCGAATTTTAAGCATCTTTATTTTTAGTGGATCAATTTTGGCAGGATTTGGTTTGCAATTAGTTATTGAAAAAATAAACAAGAAAAACTTAGCTGGTTCAATTATTATGCTATGGTTAATCATATTATTATTATGGATTTTCATATTATTGGTTTCAACTTTTCATTTTAATATTTCATGGTTTTCAAACCTCGCAATATCTAAGAGAAATCTTGTTATACCAACGTTACTCTTAGTATTTTTTTCGATACTTTTAAGTGTCTATATTCGATTTAAAAATTTTAAAGGTATATTTTTGGTTTCAGTTTTTGTACTTACCTCATTAGATCTATTTTATTTTTTTCATAAAATAACACCTTTTGCTCCAAAAGAATATATTTATCCTAATACTGCGGTATTTGATTTTTTAAAGAAAGAAAGCAATATCGACAGATTTTGGGGATATGGCAGTGGATATATCGAAAATAATTTTTCGATTATTGAATCTCTATATTCTCCTAATGGTTATGAACCAATGCACATTAAAAGGTATGGAGAATTAGTTTCAACGTCTAAAAAAGGAAGAATTTCAAGCCTACTTTCTAGGTCTGATGTAAATATTCATCCAGGATTTGGAGATTCAGATTTAAATCAAAATAAGTATCGCCAACGAATTTTAGATCTTCTTGGGGTAAAATATGTTTTGAATAAAAATGATTCGTTAGGATTAAGTTTTAATCCTGATTACAATACCTTTTCAGAAGATAAATATAATCTTGTTTGGCAGAAAGCTCCTTGGCAGATTTATGAAAATAAAAAAGCCCTTCCTCGAGTATTCTTGGCATCAGATTATGTAGTACATAAATATAAAAACAGAATAATTGAATTGATTTTTGATAATAAGTTTGATATTAGAAATACAGTTATTTTAGAAGAAGAGATAGAGCCCAAGATCTTTTTTTCAAAAGATAAAGATGCGAGAGTTAAAGTTGAAAAATATTCTCCAAATAAAGTAATTCTTCAAACTAATTCTAAGACTAACATGATTTTATTTATTTCCGACAACTATTATCCTGGTTGGGAAGTGAGGGTGGATGGGAAAAATGATAAGATTTATAGAGCGAATTATTCATTTAAAGCAGTACCTGTAAGAAAAGGTAAACATGAAATTATTTTTTCATATTTTCCGAATTCATTTAATTCAGGAGTAAAAATCAGTCTAACTACATTAGTGTTCTTGACTCTAATTATAATTGCCGTTAAATTATTAAAAATAAATGTTCAAAAATAGAAATTTTTCCATTTACCTAATTTTATTTGCAATTTTTGTACTGGCCCTAGTTTTGCGGATTTACAAATTAAATGATTTTCCTGTAGGATTTCATATTGACGAATCGTCTCTTGGGTATAATGGTTATTCATTGCTTTATACAGGAAAAGATGATAATGGTAAACCTTGGCCTTTGTACGTAGATATGTTTGGGGATAATAGGCCATCAGGATATCATTATCTAACAATATTCCCAATAAAAATTTTAGGATTATCAGAATTTTCGACAAGATTACCGGGCGCTTTGTTTGGAAGCATTACTATCTTTGTTATTTTTTTCTTTGTTATAGCACTTTTCAAAGATAAAAGATTAGGGTTGGTAAGTGCTCTTTTAGTTGCTATTGCACCTTGGAGCGTTGTTTTATCAAGAGCAAGTGCCGAATCCATAGTATCATTATTTTTTATCACAATTGGTTTTTGTTTATTTTTTTATAGTCTTCAAAAAGCAAAATTTATATACATAATTCTAAGCTCTTTATTTCTCGTAGCAAGTTTTTTCTTTTATCATACACCTAGAGTTTTTGTGCCACTTCTTTTATTTATTTTTATTTTAATATTTTTAACTATAATTAAGAAGACTTCGAAGAGCTTTAAACTTGTATTGCTTTTATGTTTTGTTTTTATAATATCTACGTCAGCTCTTTTAATATTTGGAGTAAGTGGTGGTACAGGAAGATATTCCCAAGTAAACATATTTTCCTCATTTGAAACAAATTTTATCCACATACAACAGATCCAGGAAGACGCGAAAGCACATTCAAATTATATAATCTCGCGATTTTTTCATAATAAAATTACGAATGTATTGTTAGTTTTTATTTCAAACTATCTTGATTATTTTGGATTTAATTTTCTTTTTATAAAAGGCGGATTGCCAATTTGGTATAGTATCCCAAGAGTAGGTCTAATTTATCTTTTGGAGTTACCGTTTATATTAATTGGTCTTTATTTTCTAATTCGTGAAAAGAGTATTTATCATAAAATTCCAATAGTTTGGCTTTTGGTTGCGCCTGTAGTACCTGCGATAACTATGGATGATATACCAAATATTAATAGGTCAATAATGATGTTTCCAATTCTTGAAATAATCGCAGGGTTTGGATTCTTGTCAATTATTAAAAACATTAAGTATAGAAAACAATTTATGATATTAATTATCTTATTTATTTTTTTAAACAGTTCATATTTTTTACATCAATATTTTTTTAATGCTAAAACACATAAGCCATGGTATCGAAATAACGGCTTTTCCGAAATGATGAGTTACGTTAAGAAAGAGTATGATAATTATGATCTAATAGTGATTTCAAAATATCAAGGAGGAATTTATCCTTTAGTACTTTTTTACATGCAATACGACCCTGGTCAATATCAGAAGGAAGGTTCTCCCAAAAATAAAGATTACTCAGGTTTTGGAAAATTCTTTTTTGTTCCGCAAGATTGTCCTTCTGTTGGGGCAAGAAGAAAAGCTTTTATAGGTAAAAGCATATTATTTATAGACAAAGGGGATTGTCTATCTGACAAAGACTTTGTTCGTAGAAGATATAATTTTATATATAGAGAAGATGGTACAAAAGCATTTCGTATAGTTTATGATTAATTTTTTTCATAAACACGCTACTCTTATTATTCTTTTTACGATATTTTTGATTGGGATGTTTCTGCGTTTTTATCAATTGGAAAGAATTCCAAGTGGATTTCATATAGATGAAGCTATAAATGGAGTAAATGGATATTTTATTTTACATACTGGGAGAGACTCAAACAATAACTTACTTCCTTTTCAAACAGAAGTATTTGGAGACTACAATCCGACAGGTTATGCTTATTTAACAATTTTACCAATAAAATTGTTTGGCTTAAATGAATATTCTACGAGATTTCCAGGTGCCATGTTGGGTAGCTTATCAATTTTGGCTTTCTTTTTGTTGAGCTTTTCGATTTTTAGAAATAAGAGTATAGCAGCATTATCGGCATTTCTAGTTGCAATTAGCCCATGGCACATTGTTTTTTCAAGATCGAGTGAGCAAACACTTATTGCTGTTTTTTTTGTAATTTTAGGTTTTGCGTTAGTTATTTTAAGTTATCAAAATAATAGATTAAGACTTCTTATTCCAGGCGTTACGTTGCTCATGTTGAGTTTTTTTATGTATTTTACTCCTCGTGTTTTTATTCCACTTCTTTTAGGTTTTATTATTTTTCTTTATAAAATTTGGAAAAAGAATGTAGAGTATAGAAATTTTTTTTTAGGATCTTTTTTACTTTTGGCAATAGCGGTTTTACTTTTGATCTTTGGAGCAACTGGGGGTACAAATAGATTTAATCAGGTCAGTATATTTGGGGCAATAGGCACTAAGTTGATAATGGAAGAGCAGATAAGGGAAGATGGGGTTGCAGGCACCAATGTAAAAATTACTCAAGTTTTTCACAACAAAGTTGTTAATTATTCATTAACATTTATTTCAAATTATTTAGATTACTTCTCAGGTAATTTTTTATTTATCAAAGGAGGATTGCCTGTATGGTTGAAGGTTGAAGGAGTAGGGCCTGTCTATCTTTTAGAGCTTCCATTTTTCTTGATAGGTTTAGTACTTTTAATTATAAACAAAAAGATGATTTATAGAATTCCAGTATTCTGGTTAATTATTGCACCCTTAGCTTCGGCAATAACGACGGATGATATACCGAATATGAGACGTTCATTGCTCATGTTTCCAATGATTGAATTAATAAGCGCTTTTGGTTTTTTTAATATCTTGCAAAATATGAAGAAACCACTAAAAATATTTATTATTACTATTTTTATACTAATGTTTACTTTTAATTTCCTCTATTTTCTTCATCAATATTATATTCACTCAGGACTTCATCGGAATTGGTATAGAAATGAAGGGTTTGATGAGATGGTGAAAACTGTTAAAGATTCATATGATAAGGTAGATAAAGTTATAGTTACAAAAAGCAATGGCGGTATATATCCGCTTATTCTATTCTACATGAAATATGATCCTAAGCTTTATCTGAGTGAAGGATTATTGAAGGACAAAGACTATACTGGCTTTGGTAAATTTTTCTTTGTACCGCAGGCTTGTCCTTTTTCAGAAAAGGATGATAGATTTCCTAGAGCAAGAAAAATTATTTATATTAACAAAGGAGAATGCAAATATAATGTTGCTAATCAGAAGAATATTTATAGAAAAGATGGCACTCAGGTTTTTAATATTGTCTATGAAAACTTTGAAAACTTATATTAAAAATAATTCTTTTGCAATTGTTTTTATATTAATTATTTTATTTGCTGTATTTTTGCGTTTAAACCAAATTGGTTCGAATCCCCCAAGTCTCACATGGGATGAGGCTTCACTGGGGTATAATGCTTATTCAATACTTAAAACAGGTCGCGATGAATATGGTAATAGTTTTCCTCTGAGTATACGGTCCTTCGACGATTATAAGCCTCCATTATATGTGTATCTTACAATCCCTTTTGTTGCATTATTTGGATTAAATGAGTTTTCCGTAAGATTTCCGGCAGCAATCATAGGAGTGATGTCTGTTTTTGTTATTTATTATTTGGTAAGAGAATTATTGCAAAACTGGAACAAAAAATATAAAGAATTGATAGCTTTAATATCTGCATTTTTCTTAGCGGTTTCCCCTTGGCACTTACAGTTTAGCAGAGCTGCTTTTGAGGGAAATATTGGGCTATTTTTTCTAATGTTGGGCGTTTTATTATTTATTAAAGGCATGAAAGATCATAAGTTAATTCTTATCTCTTGCCTACCTTTTATTCTGAGCATATATTCATATCATAGTTTTAGGTTGCTTATCCCAATTTTTTTACTTTTTCAAGTATTATTTTTTTGGCAAGAGATATTAAAAAAGAAAATCATATTCATTATTTTTTTTCTTTCACTAATTTTACTCTCATTACCTGTTTATCTTAGCTTTATCAAAGCACAAGAATCTGGTTCAAGATTGTCAATGGTAACTATTTTTTCTGACCCAACAGTATTAAGTAACTCTATTGACAGAATTGATTATGACAAAAACAACAAAGATCCAATTGGCGCTTTACTTCATAATAGGCGTATAGTTTATACGCTGGCAATTGCGAAAGGATATTTTGACCATTTCAATCCTGATTTTTTATTTTTCCATGGGGACGGAGGAGTGCAACATCATGCCGCAGACATAGGAATGCTTTATCTTTGGGATTTACCATTTATTATTATTGGCATACACTTTTTAATAAATCGTCGTGATCGATATATAGGAATTTTATTATTACTATTTTTGTTATCACCTTTACCTTCCGCTATAACAACAGGAACCCCTCATCCAGTCAGGGCAATTGCTCTAGTTCCTGGATTTCATATGTTTGCTGCTGTTGGTGTTGTGTCATTTTATTTTTGGACAAGAAAGCTTAATAAAATTTTTAGATTTTGTATTGTAATTTTTACTTTTTCATTTTTCATTTTAAATTTCTTATATTACTTTCATCAATACTATGTACATACACCAGTTGAATATGGATATTTTTGGCAATATGGAAACAAGGAAGCAATTCTAATAGCAAAAAAATTAGAAGAAAATTATCAAAATATAATTATGACTTATAGGTATGACCAACCTTATATTTATTATCTTTTTCATAGGAAAATTGATCCGTCATGGTATCAGAAAAATTGGGATTATAATGGTACTGGGAATATAGATAGGTTTAACCGTGTTATTGGCAAATATCAATTTCGCAACATAAATTATTCAAATGATAGGATTTTACCAAAAACTCTGCTAATTGGTACTCCCGATGAAATTCCAATGAACGCAAAGATAATTGATAAAATTTATTTTCCTGATGGGAAACTCGCATACATAATTTCAGAAACTTGATGAAATCGATTTTAATAATATTTTTATTAATTATTTTAAGTATTCCTGCAATTTCACCTTTTTTTCACGAAGGTTATTTTCCAACTCATGATGGAGAATGGGCAATTGTGAGACTTACAGATATGTTTAGAGAACTTAAAGATTTTCAGATTCCTCCAAGATATAGCGGAAATTTAAACTTTGGTTACGGTTATCCGTTGTTCAACTTTACTTATCCATTCCCTTATTATTTAGGATTTTTTCTTAACCAGTTGAATTTAGGATTTGTAGATTCAATTAAAATTTTATTTGCTGCAAGTGTTCCGCTATCTGGATTGGCAATGTTTTATTCAGCTAAGACATTATGGGGTGGAACTCTTTCAGGATTTGTTAGTGGTGTATTGTATATGTATTTACCATACAGGCTTGTTGATTTGTATGCAAGAGGATCATTGGGTGAATCTTTATCTTTTGTTCTTTTCCCTGCGATACTTTTTTTCATACTAAAAGTTTTTAAACATGGAAAAATAATATATATTATTTTAGCTGGATTAATATTTGGAATTTTGGTGCTTACTCATAATATTATGGCAGTCTATTTTAGTCTATTTTTGGTATTGTTTTTCTTAGGAAGATTTTTATTTATCTCCAAAAAAAATATTTTTCTAGCACTATCTTCTATTGCTTTAGGGCTTGGAATCTCAACATTTTTTTGGTTGCCTGCATTTTTGGAAAAAAAATATATCTTACTCTCTCAAATACCAATAGCTGATAGAAATTTATATTATGTGTCCTTAGAACAACTTCTTTTTTCTCCTTTTGGATATGGAACGCCAACTGATAGTAACTCTTTTACTTATCAATTAGGTTTGCCACATTTAATCTTATTATTTGTGGTCATTTTATATTTAATAATATCTATTATGAAGAATTATAAAGAAAAGAAAGTTCTTAATATGAACGTTCCAATAATTATAATGATAATTTTTTTATTTATTTTTTTACAATTTAAAGAATCGAAAATATTATGGACTCTACCATTACTTACTGAAATTAACTATCCATGGACACTGCTTGGACCACTTGGATTTTTAATAAGTATTATTGGAGGATTTCTTGTGACACAAAAGTATATAAAATTGTTAGCATTAGTTTTGTCCTTCATTGCGATAATTCTATATTTGCCTTATGCAAAACCAATAAATTACATAGATAGAGTTGATGATTTTTATTTAACAAATGACGCTACAACTACGTCTTCTAACGAACTAATGCCTTTATGGGTTAAAAAAATACCAAGTGAGAGACTGAAAGAAAAAGTTAAAATAATAAAAGGAGTAGGAAGGGTGGAAAATGTTGTTTACAATTCTAGAAAAATTGCATTTGATGTTTTGGCAGAAGAAGAGGCAAAAATAAGAGTAAATACAATTTATTATCCCGGCTGGAATGCCAAAGTTAATGCTCAAAATACAGAAATCACTTACGATAATGAAAAAGGCGTGATGGATATTAAGATTCCAAAAGGTGAAAATAAAGTAGAGCTTAACTTCTCCGAAACCCCCCTTCGTCTTACTGCAGACATAATTTCTGCATTTACTTTTATAATTATAATTTTAGTTATTTTCAATTTTCACTTGCATCGTATGCCTTATAATAAAAGTTAGATATGTCTTTTGTTAAAAAATATTTCGGTTTAGTTCTGGTTATTCTTTTGTCTTTTTGGACGATAAGGCCATTTTTTGCGGATGGATTTTTCCCAATGCATGATGATACGCAAGTGGCAAGAGTTTTTGAGATGGGAAAAGCACTAAAAGACGGTATGTTTCCGGTAAGATGGGTTGCGGATTTAGGTTATGGATATGGATATCCGATTTTTAACTTTTATGCGCCGCTTAGCTATTACTTTGGAGGTTTGTTAGTCCTCATAGGATTGGATGCACTTTTTGCTACTAAATTAATGATGGTAGTTGGAATTTTGCTTTCTTCAGTTTTTATGTATTTGTTAGCAAGAGAATTTTGGGGCGAGTTGGGTGGAGTTATATCTGGTTTGTTTTATGTCTATGCTCCTTATCACGCAGTTGATATTTATGTGAGAGGAGATGTGGGAGAATTTTGGGCATATGCTTTTATTCCTTTGACGTTTTATGGCTTCTATAAAGTATATAAAGAAAACCAATCTAACAATGATTTAAACACTAATAATTCAAAATTCAAAAATCAAAAGTCAAAAATACAATTCAAAGTTCAAAAGTTTGGAATATTAGGAGCATTGGGGTTTGCAGGAGTTATCCTTTCTCACAACTTAACAGCACTAATGCTAACTCCTTTTTTGTTTTTGGGTGTTTGCATTTTAATTATTTTTTCAAAAAAAGAGACACGCAGACTTAATACTTTATACTTAATAATTTATACCTTGTTAGGCTTAATACTATCTGCTTTTTATTGGGTTCCAGCATTAGGAGAGATGAAATATACCAATGTTTTGTCTCAGATTGGCGGAGGGGCAGATTTTAGGGATCATTTTGTTTGTATAAATCAACTGTGGGATAGCATATGGGGCTTTGGTGGATCTACAATAGGATGTATCGATGGCTTGTCTTTCAAAATTGGCAAAATACATATAGCGCTTACACTTTTAGCCTTTGTAGTTATACTTTTCCTTCTAATCAAAAAGAGAATATCACACTTAAATAATATATATTATTTAAGTATTTTAATTGCTGTCTTGTTTTTCATTCTTGGGTTTTTTATTTCAATCTATTTTACGCTTGAACTATCAAAACCAATTTGGGAGGGTGTACCTATTATGGCTTTCTTTCAGTATCCATGGAGGTTTTTGTTGTTAGCATCGTTTTTTTCTTCCATACTTTCTGGATTTTCCTTATGGTTTTTAAAAGAGAAAATTTCAGAAATTAAAAACTTTAATACTGTACTGTATTTAAGTACAGGAGTTCTTTTGTTTATACTGATCTTTTTTAATTCCAAGTTATTTGAGCCTCAGACTATTTTACAAAAAACATCTGATAGTTATACAAATGACCATGCTCTTAAGTGGGTAACGTCTAAAATTTCAGACGAATATATGCCTTTCGCCTTCTTGAAACCAAATTCTTATAATGAGATATCAAAAGATAGGCTTTCAATATTGCAAGGCGAGGCTGAAATTGATTATAAAATTAATAAAACACATAAGATAAGTGCAGTTGTTGATGTTAGAGAATCAGCAAAAGTACAAATTAATATAGCAAATTTTCCAGCATGGGATATAACAATTAATAATCGCTATGACTTAAATTATAAAGTGAACAATACAATTGCAGACTTTGTATTAGAGCAAGGACAGTATGTCATTGATATTCAATTTAGACAGACTCCGATTGAAAAAATGTCTAATTTTGTGTCTATTGTTGGTATTTTGATAATTATTGCTGGTATAATTTTAAATAGAATAAGAGCAAGTAAATTATAAATGAAAAAAAGAGTTGAAATTACAGTTCCTGTCTACAATGAGGAAAAAGAATTAGAGAAAAATATTATTAAACTTTATGATTTTTGTAAGGCAAACCTTCAGCCGTATAACTGGCATATCACAATAGCAGATAATGCCTCAGTCGATAATACGCCAGTAATAGCATCAAATATCATAAATAAATTCCCTCAAATATTATATTTTAGGCTTGAACAAAAGGGTAGAGGAAGAGCTGTAAAAAGAGTATGGAGTTATTCAAAATGTGACATATGTGTTTATATGGATCTAGATTTATCTACTGATTTATATCATTTACCTAAAATAATAAAGGTATTAGAGAATGGATATCACGTAGCGATTGGCTCAAGACTTGCAAAAGGATCAATAGTAGAAGGAAGAACTATAATTCGTGAGATAACTTCAAGAATACTTAACTTTTTCTTTATACAACTTTTATTTCAGACCCACTTTACTGATGCTCAATGTGGGTTTAAGGGAGTTACAAGAGAGGTGGTTGAAACTCTTTTACCTAGAGTCAAAGACAACGAATGGTTTTTCGATGGTGAGTTACTAATACTTGCTGAGAAAAGCGGATACAAAATTTATGAGGAACCTGTTCACTGGGTAGATAATCCCGGATCAACAGTAAAACTTATCTCAACTATTTGGGGAGACGTTATGTCAATGTTGAGACTTTTAAGAACAAGGCCTTGGAAAGATATAAAAAAACCCTCTTATGGATAAGTTTGATATAGATTTAATTATCAGGCGAACTGTACGTGGCATAGTGGCATTAGTTTCGAAGACTTTTTTTTTGAATCTTGTATCGTTTGGTGCTTTTTTAGTGATAACAAGTAAGTTAGCAAAGTCAGAATTTGGTGTTTATATTGTTGTAATTGCGATTCAGCGAGTAATTTCATTTTTTGCTGATTTTGGTTTGGGTGCAGCTTTGATTCAAAAAAAAGAAGATCTAAAACAAGAAGACTTAACAACGTTTTTTACAATACAGGCAGGAGTAACTTTTGGGATCTTTTTACTTATTTTGGTTTTTATTCAGCCAATTGCTGATTTTTTTAGGTTAAACGATCAAGGGAAATTATTGCTGTTAGTATTGGTTTTTACAATATTTCTTTCATCTTTTAAGGTTATCCCTTCAATTCTTCTTGAAAGAACAATAAATTTTAGTAAATTAGTTTTTCCCCAAATCATAGAATCGCTTGTCTTTAATATAGTTCTTGTAGCTTTGGTTCTTGGTGATTATGGAATAAATGCATTTAGTTTTGCATTTTTACTCTCCAGTTTTATAGGCATACCAATTTTCTATCTAGTCTCTCCATGGAGATTTAATATTGGCATTAGCACAAAGTCTCTACGTTTTCTTAAATATGGAATACGGTTTCAGGCAAAAAATATTTTAGCAACAGTGAAGGATGATCTTTTGACTGTAATCTTGCCACTTTTTTTAACATTTTCAGAAATTTCAAATATTGGTTTTGCTCAGCGTATTGCATTTTACGCATATCGTTATATTGTAGATAGTGTAACAAAGGTAACTTTCTCAACTTATGCACGAGCACAAAGTGACTTAAAATTCTTAAAGATAGTCATTGAGAAATCGCTATTTTTTGTATCAGCTAGTATGATGCCGATTCTATTTGGATTGATAATTGTATCATTTTACCTGATTGATTTTTTCCCAAATTGGAAAAATAAATGGGAGCCAGCATATTTTAGCATAATCTTTTTCTCTCTCAATGCAGTTGTTTCGGCTTTATCTGGTATTCTCGTCAATGTATTGGATGCAACAGGTAAAGTAAAAATTACATTAAGACTCATGATTATTTGGACTTTTATGATCTGGATTCTTACACCTTTTTTTATATATTTATATGGATATAATGGAGTTTCTTTAGCTTCTTTTTTAGTAACATTGACAATTGTTTATACCACTTATTTAGTGAAGAAAATAGTTGAATTTAGTTTCCTAAAAAGCATTTACAAACCATTAATCGCTACTATTTTTATGACTATTGTTGTTTTTATATTATCTAGATTAATCGTCAGGGATTTTCTAACTCTTATATTTGTTATACTCATAGGAGCTACTGTCTATTTGACATTGCTTTTTGGACTTGCAGGTCGTGAAATTAAGGATAATTTAGCAAGGTTTGGCTTTAAAAGTTAAGTATAATATGAATAAGACTATATCTTTAGTAGTGTCTGTTTATAATGGAGAAAATTTATTAGATGAATGCTTGAAATCTGCTGATTTCGTTGATGAAATAGTCATTGTAAATAATTCCTCAACAGATCAAACATTGGATAAAGCAAAAAAATATACAGACTGTATTTTTACAAGACCAAATTTTTCTATGTTAAATATTAATAAAAACTTTGGATTTACGAAATCACATGGAGAATGGATTCTAAATTTAGATGCGGACGAAAGATTATCTCCAGAGCTGGCAGAAGAAATTAAATCCGAAATTAATAATCCTAAATCCGAAAAAGAGGGATATTGGATTCCAAGAAAAAATATTATTTTTGGTAAATGGATAAAACATACTGGCTGGTACCCAGATTATCAATTGAGGCTTTTTAAGAAAGGTAAAGGAAAATTCCCAGAGAAACATGTTCATGAGATGATCAAGGTTGACGGAGAAATAGCGCACCTAAAGAACAATATAATTCACTATAACTATGAGAAGATCACCCAATTTCTATATAAAATGATTAAAATTTATGCCCCCAATGAAGCTGACGAGCTAATTAAAAACGGATATAAATTCAAATGGCAAGATTCTATACAAATGCCAACAAAGGAGTTTTTAAGCCGCTTTTTTGCAAGAAAGGGATTTAAAGATGGATTTCATGGATTAATATTGTCAATACTTATGGCATTTTATCATTTTATTATTTTTGCAATAATTTGGGAAAAAAATAGCTTTAAAGAAGTTAGCACTAATCTTATAGAGGAAACAGAGAAGGAATTTAAGAATACCTATAAGGATTACATGTATTGGACTTCTAAAGAAAAGTTGAATTCACAAAATAATATAATTAATAAATTAATCTTCAAAATATTTCAAAAGTTAAATAGTTGAATCTTGCTCTTACACATGAAAAATATTTTTATTTCCGTTTTAAATTTCAATGGAGAAAAAAATACCCTAATGCTTATTGATTCATTGAAAAAAATCAAACTTAATTCCTCAGAAGTTACCATACTAATTATAGACAATGCATCCGAGAGTTTACCCAAAATAACCGAATCGAGTATTGGTAAGTTTAGTCTTAAATTTATAAAAAATAATAAAAATTTAGGTTTCAGTGGTGGACATAATGTCGGTATTAAATATGCTTTAGAAAATGAAGCCGACATAGTTGTATTTTTAAATAACGATACTATAGTTGATAATAATTTTTTGAATGAAATGCTAGCTGTGTTTGAGTCTGATGAAAAAATAGGAATTTTAGTGCCTAAGATTTACTTTATGAAGGGTCATGAGTTTCATAAAGGTCGATATCGTAAAGAAGATTTAGGAAAAATAATTTGGTATGCAGGCGGTAAAATGGATTGGGACAATGTTATTGGTTACAATCGGGGTGTTGATGAGAAAGACATTGGGCAATACGATAATTTAGAAGAGACGGAACTTGCGACAGGTTGTTGCATGATGGTAAAAAAAGAAGTATTTGATAGAGTAGGGATATTTGATGAAAAGTATTATCTCTATTATGAAGACGCGGATTTAAGTATTAGATGCAAAGATGCTGGATTTAAGATAGTATTTGTACCAAATTCTATTGTTTGGCACAAGAATGCAGGATCAGCTGGAGGTTCCGGATCTATACTTCAGGATTATTATATTAGTCGAAATCGACTACTTTTTGGCATGAAATATGCCCCATTAAAATCAAAAATGGCACTTTTGAAAGAATCTATAAATATTTTACTTAAAGGGAGGTATTGGCAAAAGCGGGGAATACTAGATTTTTTCTTGGGAAAATTTAATAAAGGAAGCTTTAACATATGATTAAAATATCAGGAATTGTTATTGCAAAAAATGCAGAGAACGTGATTGCTGATTGTCTTGAGTCGATCTCTTTCTGTGATGAGACTATTGTAGTTGATAATGGTTCTGAAGATAGAACTGTTGAAGTCGCAAAAAGAATGAATGCTAAAGTTTTTACATTTTTAGGCTGTGATTTTTCAGGACTTAGAAATTTCGGGCTACATAAAGCAAAAGGAGAGTGGATTCTTTATGTAGATGCAGATGAGAGAGTTACACCATCACTTCGCGATGAAATTAAACATCAAATATCCAATATTATAAATCAGAATATTGTCGCATTTAAAATTAAGAGGAAGAATTTTTATTTTGGCACATCAGCGAAGAATGAGTGGCCACATATAGAACGTAACGAAAGATTGTTTAGAAAAAATTTTTTGAAAGAATGGAAAGGCATACTTCATGAAAGTCCAATAATAGTTGGAGAGATTGGAGAACTAGATGGGTATTTGCTTCATTATACCCACTCAGATCTTTATTCAATGCTAGAAAAAACAATAGAATGGTCAAAGCTGGAAGCAGATTTACGCTTCAAATCAAATCATCCAAAAATCACCTGGTGGCGATTTCCCAGAGTTATGTTGACTGCGTTTCTTGATTCATATATATATCAGCAAGGTTGGAGAGTGGGAGTAATAGGGTTAATTGAAAGCATGTATCAAGCTTTTAGCATTTTTGTGACTTATGCTAGGCTTTGGGAAATGCAACAAAATATAAAAATTAAAAATGAAAAGTGAAAAATTACAATTAAAAATTAATAATAAATTTTTAAAATTATGTCCAATTATTTTTATTATTGCGGTTTGGCTTATTTTTGCGAGTCCTTATTTTCTGAAAAATAAAGTGCCATTTCCTTCCACATACCAAGTTAATAATTTTGCTCCGTGGAGTGCATATGAAAAATTTTGGGGACCTGTTAAGAATGGAGCGATGCCAGACATTATTACACAAATATATCCCTGGAGAAATTTGGTTATAGAAACATGGAAGAGCGGACAAATTCCTCTTTGGAATCCTTACTCCTTCGCGGGTAATCCTCTACTGGCTAACTATCAATCTGCTGCGCTTTCTCCTTTTAATCTTCTTTTTTTTATTATTCCCTTTGTTGATGCATGGAGTATTTTTGTTTTGATTCAGCCATTGTTAGCGGGATTTTTTATGTACATATTTGTAAGAAGTCTTTTGAGAAGTAAGTTTGCAAGTCTTATATCTTCAATATCTTTTATGTTTTGCGGGTTTATTACAGCTTGGATGGGATATGCAACACTTGGTTACGCATTATTATTTTTACCTCTTGCATTATTTTGCGTTGAAAAATATTATCAAACTAAACAATTCTTATACTTATTTTTATTAGCATTTACTATCCCTCTATCTTTTTTCAGTGGCCATTTTCAAATTAGTCTTTATTTCCTAATTACCTTACTTGCATACATATTTTTTAAACTTATTTCTTCAAAAACTATACATATTACCTTTTACTTATTACTTTATATTTTCTTTGGTTTACTCATGTCAATGCCTCAAATTTTGCCCTCAATAGAACTTTATTTGCACTCATTTAGAAGTGATATTTTTCAAACGAGCGAAGCAATACCATTTGAATATCTTCCTACTATTTTTGCTCCTGATTTTTTCGGAAATCCCGTAACTAGAAATGATTGGTTTGGGCACTATGCGGAATGGGCTGGTTTTATTGGGATCTTACCTCTTACTTTATCAATGTATGCAATTTTCAAAAAAGATCATAGAATCATTTTCTTTTTAATTGTAGGTGTACTTTCGCTTATTTCTGCGATCGATAACCCATTATCATCTCTTATTGTTTCTCTTAAGATACCAGTTATCTCAACAAGCGCATTATCAAGGGTTATAGTTCTTTTTAGTTTTTCTTTTGCCGTGCTTTCGGCATTCGGCTTAGATGTCTTAAGAGAGTTTACGGGAAAAAGAAATATAAAAAAGATTATTGTGCCATTTTTGATTTTAGGAACTATTTTGGTGTGTATTTGGGGAATACTTTTGGTAGGTGAAATTATGTCAGCAGATAAGATTACTATCGCCAAAAGAAATTTTGTTTTGCCAACTATTTTTTTTGGAATAGCAACAGCTTCGGTTTTGTTAAGCGTTTTTGATAAGAAGTTTGCGTTTGTAGCGCTTTTTATTTTACTTTTAACAGCTAGTTTTGACTCTTATCGTTTTGCCCAAAAATGGATGCCTTTTGATCCTAGAAACCTTGTTTTTCCAAAGACCGAAACCTCAGAGTCTTTTTCCAAAATTTCAGGATTTAATAGGGCTTTAGGAAATCTTGGAGGGGAAGCTAGTATATATTATAAATTGCCATCAGTTGAAGGATATGATGCCCTACATATGAAAAGATATGCCGAATTTATAAGCTTTATCGAAGATGGAAAGCCCCGTGATCTGAACCGATCAGTTGTTATTTTTCCCAAGAATGGGTTACATACACCAAAGGCAATTAATTTGTTGAATATTAGATATATTGTCCATAAACTAGCAGATGATCAAGCAGGATGGACTTTCCCCTATTGGAGGTATCCAAAAAACCAGTTCAGGTTGATTTATAAAGACAAAAAATATGAATTTTATGAAAACACGGAAAGTTTACCCCATGCTTTTTTGGTTGGGAAGTATAGGATAATAAAGGACCCTAATAAAATTATAGAGGAAATGTTTAGTGATAAATTTGATTTAAGAACAGAAGTTATTTTGGAGCAAGATCCAGGTATTAAAAACTCAGAGGGAAAAATTGGAACCGTTAATATAAACGCTTACACTCCAAACAAAATTAGTCTTAGTGTCAATGCTAGAAAGGAAGGGGTTCTTTTCATGTCAGACAATTACTTTAAAGGGTGGAAAGCTGAGATAAATGGAGTTGAGGTTCCCATTTATAGAGCAAATTATACATTTCGAGCCTTAGCAATTAGAGAGGGAAAACATACAGTCGTGTTAATATACGATCCACTAAGTTTTAAGTTTGGAATACTGCTTGCGGGAATAGGGTTATTTGGTATTTCTTCTATTTTTTGGCTTCCCAAAATTTTAAATCCATTAAATTTAATTTTTTCTTCGCGAAGCCAAAAAGATAGACAATTTCAAGGATACCAATAGTATTTAAAACTAATATTACAATAAACCAGTTCTTTTGATCATATTTCGCGCTTCTCCATAAAGCAAACCCTTTCAACATAAGAGACCAAAGGAATAAAAAGTAGAAGACAATTGGAGGAAATCGCAGAATCTGATCTAGAAAGTTCATGGTATTAGATTAATATAGAAAGTTTTTCTTTGCAATAGGAGTAAAACTTGATAGAATTTCTATATGAAGATAGGGATTTTTGACCCTTATTTAGATTCTTTAAGCGGTGGAGAAAAATACATATTAACTGCTGCAAAGTGTTTATCTAATGAAAATGAAGTTAATATATTATGGAATCCTCAAAAGGAAGAAGAAATAAAGAGAAAAACCCAGACAAAACTTGGTATAGACCTTTCGCGAGTTTATTTTGCTCAAAACATCTTTTCTAAGAAAATCTCTTTAATAGAAAGGTTAAAAGCATCTTATAAATATGATTGTATAATTTACCTAAGCGATGGAAGTATTCCTTTAGTATTATCAAAACTTTATATACACTTTCAATTTCCTGTTGAATGGGTGAATGGCAAATCAGTAAAAACAAAATTTAAATTAAAAAGAGTTAACAGAGTTTTTTGTAATTCAGTATTTACAAAAACCTATATAGATAAAAAATTTAATATTAATAGTACCGTTTTATATCCTCCAATAACTGTGCGTGACATAAATGAGGGAAATAAAGAAAATATTATTTTACATGTAGGGAGGTTTGATGTAAATATCGAAGGAGAAAATTATAAAAAACAAGATTTTATGGTTGAGGTTTTTAAGAGAATGGTTAGTATGGGTCTTAAAGGTTGGCAATTTGTATTAATAATTGGAGTAAAGGAAGAAGATAAAAATAAGTTACAAGAATTAAAAAAAATGGCAGAGGGATATCCAATTTCTATAATAGAAAATCCTTTAAATGAAGTTTTATGGCACTTCTATTCAAGAGTAAAAATTTACTGGCATGCCTCTGGATATGGAGAGGATTTGATAAGTAATCCTGAGAAGGCAGAGCATTTTGGTATGTCAACAGTTGAAGCGATGTCAAAAGGTGCAGTACCTGTTGCCATAAATGCTGGAGGACAAAAAGAGATTATTGAAAACCAAATAGATGGTTTTCTTTGGGATACTCAAGAAGAATTAATAGTCAAAACAAATTCTCTTATAAACAATGAAAATCTTTGGAGAAAAATGTCAGAAAGAGCAATTAAAAAATCAAAAATTTTTAGCGAAGAAAGATTTTGTAAACAATTAAAAGAAATTATTTCTTGATGAAAAAGTTTTTACCAGTTTTAATAATAACTTTAGTTGTTCTTGGATTCTTTTGGAAATTTTTTTTACAAGGGTTGTTACCTATCCCATCAGATACTATTGTTGGCCTTTATCATCCCTTTCGGGATTTATATGTGGAAAATTACCCAAGTGGAATACCTTTTAAGAACTTTCTGATCTCAGATCCTATAAGGCAAACTTATCCCTGGCGAGAGCTTTCTATCTCGATTCTTAAAAAAATAGAGATGCCATTTTGGAATCCATACACTTTTTCTGGTACCCCTTTGATTGGAAATATGCAATCAGCACCTTTTTATCCTTTAAATGTTTTATTTTTTATATTTCCATTTAGTTTTTCATGGAGTATTTTAATCTTACTTCAACCTTTGTTGGCAGGAATATTTATATATTGTTTTCTAAATAATCTAAGACTAAATAGAGTAGCTTGTTTTATTGGGGGAATAATATTTGGATTCTCTGGATTTTTCATAGCTTGGTTGGAATGGGGAACGATAGGACACGTTGTGCTATGGTTGCCTTTAATACTTTTGTCTATAGATAAAATATTTGAATATTACAATTCACTGAAAATATCAAATATTAAATACTCGCCTCGCGGCGAAGCGGGTCAAATATTAAATATACATATAAAAAATAAAAAGTTAATCAATTGGGGTTTGATTTTTATTTTTTCACTAATGTCTTCTTTTTTAGCTGGTCATCTTCAGATATTTTTTTATCTTTTTTTGTTTGTAGTTATTTATTTTATTGTTCGCTGGTTTCAGTATGGTAAGAAATTTAATGTTTTATCTGTATTTTTAATATTTAATATTTTATTTTTAATATTGACGTCAATACAATGGATTCCAACCCTACAGTTTATTATTCATTCGGCAAGAAATATAGATTATCCAGGTTGGCAAAAAGCGGGTTGGTTTATTCCATGGCAGCATCTTATTCAATTTGTAGCGCCTGATTTTTTCGGTAACCCGTCAACTCTTAATTATTGGGGAGAGTGGAATTATGGTGAGCTTGTTGGCTATATTGGTATTCTGCCTCTTATCATGGCAATGTATGCATTATTTTTCCGAAGGGATAAAAAGACATTTTTTTTTGGAACGGTTTTTTTTGTAACTTTGATCTTTGCACTTGAAAATCCAATCGCAAGAATCCCTTATTTTCTCAATCTGCCTTTTCTTACGACCTCACAACCCACAAGGTTAATTGCAATAATTGATTTTAGTCTTGCTGTTTTAGCTGTTTTTGGATTGGATTATTTTTTCAATAACTTAAAGAACAATATTTTTTATCCTTTTTGTTTTCT
>CAYJRY010000013.1:0-3126 GCA_964372855.1 uncultured Gammaproteobacteria bacterium
CTCCAAAAACTATGGTAAAAGGAGTTTCTTTGTTTTTGAATGTTCGATTAGGATAACTTTAAACCATAGGATGATAATTATAAAAAAAGAATTTTGTTAGATCAAAAGGTCGTAGAGCTGGAAGCTTACCACTTAAAAGCTCTGTGTTTTGGATTATCATCTTTTGGACAATATCTTAGAGTTGGACAAATAACTATCGCTATTGCTAAGAGTAGGATGTCAACAAAGATATAAAATGCTTTTAACCAATCAAGACTTATTACGAGTTCCATATATTCTTTTTTATTAACTTTAATTTACATCTATTTTAACAAAATATCTGCTTCATTATTGATTAGCAAAATGATATGATATATATGATGAAACCACAAACCCTCAAAGGCTTTAGGGATTTTCTGCCAAAAGTTGCTAAGAAAAGACAATATGCGATAAACATTTTAAAAGATGTTTTTGAGTCTTATGGTTTTGAGCCTTTGGAGACACCGGCTTTGGAATATGAAGAAATTTTGCTTGGGAAATATGGCGAGGAGGGAGATAAATTAATGTATCGATTTGAAGATTTAGGCAAAAGAAAAGTTGCTCTTCGATATGATCAAACTGTTCCGCTTGCGCGTGTTGTATCGCAGTACCTGCCTGCCGGCAGGCAAGGCCAAAATGAACTCCCTATGCCTTTTAAGCGCTACCAAATCCAGCCTGTTTGGCGGGCAGAAAACACGCAAAAAGGAAGATTTAGAGAATTCTTGCAATGCGATATCGATACCGTTGGAACCTCATCTCCCTTAGCAGATGGTGAGATAATCGAAATTTCTCAAAATGCGCTTATTGCTTTGGGGTTTAAGAGTTTTAAAATTCTAATTAATGACCGAGACAATTTTTCCTTCTTCCAAAAGTCAATGAAGCTTACTGATGAAGAAGTATGGGAAGTAATTAGAACACTAGATAAACTGAAGAAAATTGGAAGAGCTGGTGTAATTGATGAAATTGGTAAAAAAATTGGATTTGAAAAGGCTGAAAAAATTGTTGAAAGTGTCGAAAATATCAAACCTACAGAAGGACTTTTGCAAATATTAAATAGTCTTAAAAAGCTTGGAGTTAAAGAGGAAATAATTCAATTCTCTCCTACTCTTGCTCGCGGGCTTGATTACTATACTGGAATGATATTTGAAATAGAAATTGAGAGATATTCAGCTGGTTCTGTCTGCGGAGGAGGACGCTATGACAAACTTATAGGAATGTTTGCAGGTAAAAACATCCCTGCTGTTGGGTGCGCTTTTGGATTTGATCGGCTTATTGAGGCAATGGAAGAACTCAATTTATTTCCCGACAATCTTCAAAAAACAAAAGTCTTAACTACAGTATTCTCTCCAGAACTTTTAGAAAAATCAATTGAGGTCTGTGAATTATTAGAAAAAAATAATATTAATCAAGAATTGTATATTGATCCGTATGCCAAGCTTGAAAAACAACTCAAATACGCTGACAAAAAAGGAATACCCTATGCCATTATCATCGGTCCTGATGAGGCCAAAAATAATACTATTACTCTAAAATATCTACAAGCAAAAACTCAGAAAACGATTCAAAAAGATAAATTAAAAGATATGCTATTATAAAAAGGATGGAAAATAGTAGCGCAGAAATAGGTAGAATTGTAAATTCCGAAAAACCAATTACCCCTAATATTCCTGAGTCTATCCCAACACCCCAAAAACCAATAGAATCAGATAAGCAAATAGAAATAGTAGAAAAAGAACCATGGCAAATAACACGCACGGAATTTTTTGAAAATTATTATTTACACGGTACACCAGAGGAAAATCTTACCGAAATCAAAAAACTTGGCGGAATTACAAAAGGAGCATATATAAAAGTGGCTTCAGATACTAAAAATACTGCAGTTGCCTATGCAACAGGCGCTGAAGAACATGATGGAAGTTTTTCTAGATCAGGAAGAGGAAATAAAAATGGAGTTATTTTAGTTGCAAAACTGGACGATATCATAAGCCCCAAGCAAAAAGATAAAATGGGAACCGATTCAGTCAATCCTAGTTTAATCTATGTTTACGAAGAAGAAAAAAGAATAGGAAAATATAAAGAAATTATACCCATAGATGTAGATCCCCATAGATATTTGATAGAAAAAGCAATAGAAAATGGTGAGAAAATTCCTCAAGATGTATTAAGAGATTATCCAGATATAGCTTTAAAATTGGGAATAACTATTCCCCCACCCGATATTGCTTCGGTAGACTATCAGTGGGGTTCAATTTCTTTCCATCAAACTCTTAACAATCCAGAAATCGCAACAACTGAAAAATTAGAATATTGGACTGAACATTTATTAAAAAGATTTCAGGATACTAAGATGGATACCTCACTTGCGATAGATGGGCTTATTATCGAACTTGATTATAGAGCTAAAAATAATGGTAAAAATAAACGTAATTGGCATTTCGAGGTTCCAAAAAAAGAATTTCTAAAAGAATTGAGATCGTTTATTTCAGAAGATAATGTCTTAGACCAAAAGAAAGTTAATTTAACTACTGAAGAGCCACACAAAAAACCTGCTAAGAAAATCTTAAGCTTTTTCAATCTAATAAAAAAATCACTAATCAAAGAAGGAAAAGAAAATCTAAGTAATGTAGAAAAAGAATTTAATCCTGAAGAACTTGTTAGTAATATAAAGAGGGATTTCAACTTGACTCAAGAATATTCTTCACCTGTTGGTGTATGGGAAGGATATACTCTTGAGCAGCATACTTTAATGGTAATGAGGCAATTTGAGCGGTATTTTTCGCAAAATATGGACTTTAGCTTAATTGGTAAAAATGAATTCAGAACTTTACTTGCTTTGCATGATTTAGGAAAAGTTCGTGCAATTATGCAAGGATTAGATAAATCAAAACAACATGAATTTAATCAAAATATCCTTCCTGGAATATTTAGAATGATGGGGGTTGAAAAAAACATATACTTGATGACTGCGATTGCATCTCAAGACTGGATAGGCTCTTACATACAAGGAAAAATTACGCTAGAAGATGCAATATCAAAGATTCAGAAAGTGTCACGTGATCAATATGTGGACTTACATCAACTTTTTAATGTTTTAAAAATTTATTATTT
>CAYJRY010000013.1:3136-23444 GCA_964372855.1 uncultured Gammaproteobacteria bacterium
ATCTGACGCATCTTCATATACTGTCGATGCTGGAGGAAAAAGATCACTTGATAACCTTTTTGAATTCAAAAGAGAGAAAGATGCAGAAAAAGGGATGGTAGAATTATCTGAAGCTCCAAAACAATTAATGATCCAACTTGAAAAAGCCTTGTTTAATAACAGAAATTAAGCTATAATATAGATGTATGAAAACGAATATTCATCCACAATATTTTTCTCAAGCGCAAGTTATTTGTGCTTGCGGAAATAGATTTACAACCGGTTCAACGCTACCAAATATTAAAGTTGAACTATGTAATAAATGCCATCCTTTTTATACAGGAGAGCAAAAATTTGTTGATACTGCTTCAAGAATACAGAAATTTGAAGCAAAGCAAAACAAAGCAAAGCAATACTTGACTAAAAAAGTGAAAAAACAGGAGATAGAGGAACAAAAAGAAACTGGTCCTAAGACTCTTCGAGAAATGCTTCAGGCAATACGATAGCTTAATAAATTCGAAATCCGAATATCGAAGCACGAAACAATTTCGAAATTCAAATGCTTAAATAATCAAAACAGTTTTTTAATTTTGAATTTTGGTATTAGGATTTATAACTATGATTGATTATCGTCAAACACAAATACAAGATCTCGACAAAAAAATTTCTGAAACCAAATCTCTTTTGGAAGATCCTTCTATGGCAGAATTAGCTTCAAAAGAAATTGAAGATCTTGAAATGCAAAAAAGGGCTCTTGAAGAAAGTATACAAGAAAACCAAAAATCGTCAGAGGATTCTTTGGATAAGCGAAATGTGATTCTAGAAGTAAAAGGAGCTGCAGGAGGAGAAGAGGCAAAGTTGTGGAAAGAAGAATTATTCAGAATGTATGTAAAATATGCTAAAGAATTAGGTTTCAGAGTTGAAATAGTTGATGAGAATGTTGTAAAGATCTCCTCATCACCATCAACAAAATCTCCTTTCAAATTATTTAAATTTGAAGCAGGAGTTCATAGAGTTCAAAGAATACCAACTACTGAAAAACGTGGCCGAATACATACATCAACTGCAACCGTTTCAGTATTACCCGAACTTGAAGACATAGATCTTCATATTAATCCAACTGATATAGAATTTGAAGCATTTAGAGCCGGTGGTCATGGGGGGCAAAATGTCAACAAAGTTTCAACAGCCGTAAGACTCAGACACAAACCAACAGGCATTGTAGTAACAGCCCAAACCGAAAGATTTCAAGTGCAAAATAGAGAAATTGCTATGGAAATTCTTCGTTCCAAACTTTGGGAGCAAGAAGTTGAGAAACAACATAAAGAAATTTCATCTCTTAAGTCAACTCAAGTGGGTCGTGGCATGAGAGCAGAAAAAATCCGAACATATAATTTTCCACAAAACCGCATTACCGATCATAGAATCAATAAAAGCTGGCATAACATGGAGGAAATTCTTGACGGAGATTTAAACGAGATTATAAATACTATGCAAAATAGTTTTGCGCCCGCCGACTGACACTCCAAGAGTCATAGTCGCCTCAGGCGACTTAGACGAATGGTAAGATTATGCGTGAGCATAATTTGGAAAGTATTACGGATGTGAATTTGTAAGGAATAATTTGCTCAAACATCTAACTATTCACAGCGGCCACATACAGTAGTTAAATCATCATCTTTATTTTGTATTTGCATTTCAACTTTGACCTGATTATAATTTTTCATAACTGAGATGTTTTATGAGAGATCCTGAATTTCAAAAATCATATGATTTAGAAGCGCAATCTCAATTCCGTATCGAACTTCCTGACGCACAAAGTTTATTTAAATCATTGAGACAAGAATTCCAAATTGGGCCAGCTAGTTTTTTGCCTATTTTTAATATTGGGCACCATCGATCTGAAAAGGGATTGTTTTCTCAAATTGATGTAATGGCTAAAATAGTTAATGGCGGCCCTCGTGGGAGTTATTCTATTTTTGCAGACCTTGAGTATCTAAATCCAAATGACCAGTCTTGGCCTATAGATCAAGTCAATCATCTAAGAAATTTATTATTGGAAAGTTATCCCTCAGTTACCCACCTACAAGCAAGTGGTGTTCATTATTTATTTACAAGAGATCCCAATGCAGGCTTACTTTATAGTCTTGATGTTGGCGCTGAAAATGATAAAGCAGCATGGAGTAGACAAGTTGAAGCTTCACATCGGATGCTACAAGACACAGATAATCCAGTATTTGAACTTATTAAAGAATCAGCGGAAGAATCGCTAGATCAACTAATCAAAACGGGGCAAGCACAAATGATGAATTCCATGATTATGATTAAACCAATTGATTCAGATTTATTAAGAATCCAAGATTTCACTAGAAATATATTGGGATGGACAATCTTTATAGAGAAAGCAGTAAAATCGATGGCTAAAGTAAAAGGAATTCCTCAATCTGGGATATTAGATATACTTCCACCTTCAAAAATTCCTCAAGAGCTTTGAAGATATATTATCTCCTCCTCCAACTCAATTCCAAATTTATTTTTAACAACATTCTTTGCAAATTCGATTAGATTTAAAACATCCATAGAAGTTGCTTTATCAACATTTACTATAAAATTAGTATGTTTATCAGAAATCATTGCTCCTCCAATTCTTTTTCCCATCAGTCCTGAAAGGAAAATTATTTTTGCAGTTGGAACAACAGGAAAAGGATCGGTTTTTACATATTTTTTAAATTCTTCCCTAAGATTTGATGGCAAACTTTCAAAAGGAACATTCTTAAAAATACTCCCAATATTTGGAAAATTAAGCGGATGCCTATTGTTTCTATAATTTATTTTTTCATTAATTAGTTTTGCAATTTCAACCTTATCACCTGGCAAAAACTTTAGTGATACTGAAGTTATGAATTCCCTCTCTCCATTTTTATATACACTATTTCTATATGAAAAACTACATTGATCTCTTGTCCTTTTTTTTATTTCCAGATTCTTGATATCAAGACTTTCAACTTCAAAAACATTATCTTTTATTTCCCCTCCAAAAGCTCCTGCATTTCCCCTAACTGCTCCGCCAATTGTTCCTGGCAATCCTCCTGCCCATTCAAGACCAGAAAGACCATTTGCAATGCAAAAATTTAATATTTCTTCTATAGTGACTCCTGACCCAACAATTAGATTGTTACCATCTAACTTTAGCATTTTAATCTTATTTAAAATAACCAACCCATCAAAACCTTTATCATCAAAAAGTATGTTTGTTCCCCCACCTAAAATAAAAATGTCATTTTTATCCGTCAGCTGACGAAGAATCTCTTTCAACTCATCCACTGAATTAACTTCGGCAAAATAACGAGCAGGACCGCCAATTTTATAGTTACTAAAATCTTTTAGGGAGACGTTTTTTGCAATTTTTTGCATTATTATTGTTCAGGAGCTGTACCTAAAGTTGCTTGCGTCTCAATTGTATCGCCATCTCTCCAATAGGTTATTTTGATTGTATCCCCTACTTTTTTACTTGCAACAACCGATGCTATCTTATTCGAATCTTCGTTAATTTTGTCTCCATTAATTTGAGTAATAATATCACCAGCCTCAATCCCTGCTTTTTCAGCAGCTGAACCTTCTACGACATCCTCAATATATGCTCCCTGAGGAACCTCATTTAATAAAGCTGCATTCCTTGTGATAATTCTATAAGAAACACCAAGAAACGGACGGTTAAACTGTCCTGTTTGATTAAAATTCTCAAGACTTTCTTTTACCACATTTATTGGTAGAGCAAAACCGATATTTTCGCCACTTGCTGCAATAGCTGTATTAACGCCAATTACCTGGCCCGAGGAATTAACCAATGGTCCTCCTGAGTTTCCAGGATTTATAGCAGCATCTGTTTGGATTACATTGTCAAGTCGCTCAACAAATCCTTCAAATGCGGATCCTGCTGTAATTCCACGTCCAAGTCCGGATATCACGCCAGTTGTAACTGTACTTCGAAATTCACCCAAGGCAGTTCCAATGGCTACCACAAATTGTCCTACTTGAAGTTTTGATGAGTCTCCCAGTTCAACTGCTTTTAATCCTGTCGATGGAGGCGTAATTTTAATTATAGCAATATCATTCAAAGGGTCCCGATAAATTCTCTCTACTTTAAGCTCATTATCATCCGACGTAATAACTTGATATGATGCGTTTGGCTCTGAAACAACATGCTTATTAGTGATTATAAGTCCATCAGATGAAACTACAAAACCTGTCCCAATATCCTGAGGGCCAGATGGACGCGGAATATCAAATATAGAAAATGGCCCAAATCTAAAATCTCGACTTGACGCTGGAAGTTCTTGAGCAACAGTAACTACTGATGGGCCAATTTTTTTGACTATATCAATAGTCACCGATTCTTCCGATACCACCTTAACCTCTTCTTTTGTAATAAATTTATCCTGATCTTGAATAATATGTAGAATATTGGGGAAGTTTTTGGAAATACCACTTAACATCGCTAATATAACAACAAGAATTAATACTGTTATAATTAACTTTCTCATATCATCAAAGTCATTTTAGCAGTTCTACAATTGCTTTTTCAAGCTGAAGATCATGTGACTGATCCTTCTGATTAAGACCAACCTCCAAATCAGGTTTAATACCCTCACCATGAACCCAGACTCCTTTAGGTGTCAGCCATTTTGCTATAGTTATATGAAGTCCCGCGCCTTTTCCTAAATCATCGGCTGCTTGGATTGTTCCTTTCCCAAAAGTGGTTTCTCCGATAAGTTTTGCTCTAGAATTGTCTCTTAAAGCACCGCTAACTATTTCAGAAGCAGATGCGCTACCTTTATTTATAAGAACAACTAATTTTGAATCTTGAAAAAGTCCCTGACGACTTACCGACTGTGTGCTTCTGACACCTTGTCCTATTTCTTCGATAACTACTGGTTGACCAACTCTTAGAAATTCTGAAGCGATAAAAATAGCATCAGACAAATATCCACCGGGATTATTTCGAAGATCTAAAATCAATCCTTTTATATTGGGATCTTTCTGAAATTCCAATCTATATGAATTAATTAGCTCTACCCAATCTTTATTTGTCGCGTCCCCAAACTGCGAAAGCCTAATATAAGCAACCCTATTGTCTTCTTTTCCTTTGATACTTGTACTACTTTTGATACCTTCGATCTCCCTCACTTTTTTAATCCATCCTTCTACACTTTTTATAGTTATAGTATCTCTTACTATTTTTACATCGATTGGCTTGTCTATGTTTTTGCGAAGAATAGTAAGTTTAACCGATGTTCCTTTTGGGCCTCTTATTTTCTCAACCGCATTTGAGATGCTCCAATTAACTGTTACATCATCATTTACCTTAAGAATAGAATCCCCTGGTTTTAAACCTGCTTTTTCGGCTGGACTACCAGTAAGAGGCGCAACTACAATAATTTGTTTTTCTCTCATCCCAAGCTCTGCTCCAATTCCTGAAAACTGTCCCGCAAGTCCAGATTTGAAATTGGAATTTTGAGAAGGGGGAAGATACATCGTGTATGGATCGCCCAGACTTTGCGTCATTCCTTCAATTGCGCCATTTAACATTTTTTGAGCATTTAGTTTTTCCTTATCGTAATATCTCGATTCAAGTCTTTGCCATACATTCCAAAAAAGTGAAAAATCAACTGCTTGAATAGAAGAAGGTGCCTCTTTATTAACTACGGCAACTGAAGGTTTGTAACTTTCCCAACTCACGTTTACTTTGTTTACCCCAAAATAATATCCAGCAATCCCAGAAATAATTATTATCATTAAAAGCTGAAGGAATTTTACTTTGTTATTCATAGTTTTTATATAATAACTATTTCAATTCTAAAGGTCAAAGGGGAAAATATTATCTTGTAACGTATGGCATAAGAGCAAGAAATCTTGCTCGCTTGATATTGAGGCCGACTTTTTTTTGATGCCTTGCGCAAAGACCATTTCTTGATCTAGGTATTATTTTATTTCTATCTGTAACAAATTTCGAAAGCATTCCAAAATCCCAAAATGATGGTTCTTTTTTCTCCGAACAGTAATAACAATTTTTAGGAATAGATATTTTTCGTCTTGGCTTTCTAATAGGCTTTGATTTTGGCATATAGATTAAAATGGTATATCATCAGGAACAACTTCTTCTTGAGGCGAATCTACTGGTTTTTCTTCCTTTTTGGTTTTTGGCATTTCAGTTTTTTTACTATCAGAGTTAGATACTACTTCATCTGACTTAGTAGTCGCATTAGATGTATCTATCTCACCACGTCTTGAATCAAGAAGTATCATATCTGATATGACTATTTCTGTTCTTGATCTTTGAGCTCCGTCCTGAGCAGTCCAGCTTCTTGTTGATATTCTCCCCTCAACATACACCTTCCTGCCTTTTACTAGAAATTGACTGCAGAGTTCAGCTAACTTATTCCAAGCAACAATATTGTGAAATTCTGCTTCTTCTTGTTTCTCACCAGAATCTTTTTTCCAACTTCTATTTGTTGCTATGCCAAACGAACAAACGGCACTGCCATTTGGCGTATATCTTAGCTCTGGATCTCGTGTAAAATTTCCAATTAACTGAACCCTAATTAGGCTTCTTGCCATATCTTTAAAGCTTCTAGTTGTCAGCGTCTAGCGTCTAGTTAACTAAACGCTAGTAGCTAGTTGCTAGAGGCTATTAATTTCTAATCACCAAGTGTCTTAATATATTATCATATTCTCCCAATTTTTTCTCAAAATTATCAGGAATTTTCTCTCCTTCTAAGAAAAAATTCCAATAAAAACCTTTAGCTTCTTTCTTGATTTTATAAGCTAAAGGTTTCTCCCCAATTTCTTTCTCATCAGTTATTTTCAAATCTTTTTCTTTTAATAATTTTTTAATCTGAGTAATTAACTTTTTACTGACAGCTTGGGATAATGACGGCTTAGTAATCAATACCAACTCATACGATCTCATCATCATCTAATCTTAACACATTTTAATCTCAAAAAGCAATAAATAAATCTAGTCCTATAGCATTTGACTTTTTATCACTCCTTTGATATAATTCATATCTGTGAATCGGGAAATTATCAGTAGGGCAATTTCAGATCTTAGAAGTGAGGCTGGAAAAGTAGGAAAACGAGGAGCTAGAATCCATGACCGCGTATTGGATGTTAATCTACATCGAATTAGAGCTTTAGAAGGTATATGCGGAAACTGTGACACTCTAAAGATTGACTTTGAGATTCGCGATGGACACAAACGAGTAATATTAAGATGCGAAAAAGGGTTATCTCCAGTTGACTTATATCGAAATACGGATTTTGGAAAAGAAGCTAAATGTAGTGGATTTTATGATGGATCTACTTCGAATAAAACTAACTTCCCTTCAAAAGTAACTTGAACCTAAATTGTTAGCTTAGATATCTTTTCCTCAACTTCTCTGGAAAACGCTCAATAGCATATCGAAGCGTAGTTCTTGGTATTTTTTTGTAATAACTATCTAAAAATCTTAACTCTACCGCTAAGTCTCTCTTTCCTATCTCTCTTAACATCCATCCTACTGCTTTATGAATAAGATCATGATTATCAAAAAGCAAGATTTCAGCAATTTCTAATGCTTCTTCAAACTTACTATTCTTTATAAAATGAAATGTAGAAATCATCGCGATTCTTCTTTCCCACAAATTTTTTGATTTTGCTAAATTTATCAAAATTTCATGAGGGCGAGTTGTTTCGCGAAATGAACTTTTTACCTTCATTTTTGAAACGTACTTGTAAGGATCTACTACAGGAGATTTAGATATGTTTTTGTAAACTATTTGGGTGTTTCCGCTAGGTTTTATAAAGTCATTGAACAAATATATCAAGCCCAATTGACTAAATAAGAAACCTCCGACTATTTTATCAGCAGACAAATCAACTAAATCCCAATTATTAATATATTTAATGTTCTTTAGATAAAAGTCGTAAATCTTTTTTTGAACTTTTTCATCTCCAATATTGAAATTATGAACAAGTATAAGAAGTGATATCACTCTCTCTTCGTGAAGGGGAGATTTTAGAAGTTTGTAAATCTCGGTGAAAGTAAGATTTTTATATTTTATCGCAAGTTTTCTAGACTGTGGGATTGTTAATCCCAAAAATATATCTCCCTCGCCATACTCTCCTTTTCCAGTCTTAAAATATCCTTTCAAAACCTTTGCCCTCTTAGGATCTGAAGCTTTCTTAATATCTTTTCTTAATTGAACAATTGATATCATTTACGTTCCTATTTTAAATTCCACCACATCTCCATCTTGCATAATATAATCTTTTCCTTCAAGTCTTGCTTTTCCCCTCTCCCGTGATCCTTTCCAACCACTATATTGAACAAAGTCTTCATACGAAACCACTTCTGCTTTTATAAATTTTTTCATAAAATCCGTATGGATTGCGCCGGAGGCCATGAGCGCGGTATTACCGCGTCGAATGGTCCAAGCTCTTACCTCTTTCTCTCCAGCTGTTAAAAATGAAATCAAACCCAACGTTTCATAAGCTTTCTTAATAAGCCTCTCAAGTCCTGATTGTTTTAGACCTAAATCCATCAAATATTGTTTTTGCTCATCCTCAGTTAACTCAGAAAGTTCTGCCTCAATCTTGGCACAAATGACTATTATATTTTTAGTATCGTAGACTAGACGACGAGAATATTCAGTTAATGTTTTTTTTATGCCATCGGGTGTGTAATCCTTCTCTGAAACATTCAAAACCACAATCTCAGGTTTCACTGTTAACAAAAATAATTGATTAATAGTCTCTTTCTCTTCGTCGTTTAATATAATTTCTCTTGCGGGTCTTCCCTGATTTAAACTTTCCCATAGTTTTTCAATCGCTTCTTTTTGATTTTTTATTTTTGATATTTTATTTTTTATGTTTGATATCGTTTCAAGGTCTGCTAAAATTAATTCAGTTTGGATCGTTTGATAATCAGTTTTGGGATCTACAGCTCCCTCTTTGACAATGTTTATGTCTTCAAAAGCGCGAACAACGTGCGCTACAACACTAACCTCTCGAATATGTGACAGGAATTTATTTCCAAGCCCCGCTCCTTGTGCTGCGCCTTTTACCAATCCTGCAATATCTACAAACTTTACAGTCGCAGGAACAATCGGCGTAGTTCTGCGTTCAATTCCGCGCAATTCAGTGCTGGAATCGATTATTCCAGCTAACTTTTCAAGCCTAGAATCAGGTACGGGAACTACACCTACGTTGGGTTCAATGGTAGCAAAAGGATAATTCGCAACAAATGCCTGCTGCTTCTTCAAAAGAGCATTAAACAATGTACTCTTCCCTACGTTAGGCAACCCAACAATCCCGACCGATAAATTCATGTTCATAATTATACCAATAATTTAACATGAGATATGGTCCGAACTACCCTAGACTTAGGTCTTGTTGCTAATTATTTAATCTGAAGAAGAAAAATATTATAAAAACTTGAAGCATGGGATGTGTTCTTATAAACAAAAGTTCTATTGCAAATGTCTTTACTTTATTTTGAAGCTAAAACGGATAAATTGTAGCGTTTCGTCCTGACTGTTCCCCATAAGTCATTTGAAAAAGTATGAATTACAACAAAGGAGATTGTTTACATATACTTCTCTACTGTTTTAATAAGCTCATTGATATCGAAGGGTTTTGCTACAAATTCGTCTGCTCCTACTTCTATTGTAGATTTTGCAGCATCCGGATGTGCAGATGTCATAATAATTGGTATATGTTTTGTCTTAGTGTCAGTCTTTAGATTTTTACAGATAACTCTTCCATCATTTCCTGAAAGCAGCACATCAAGTACAATCACATGAGGGCCAAACTCACCTACTAGCTTATACGTTTCTTCACCATTTGTTATGGTTTCTGTTGTGTATCCATTGGACTCAAACGTCATTTGTAGGGCCTCTAAAATATCTGGATCATCATCCACAATTAACACTTTTTTAATTATTGCCATAAGTTGTATTATATATGAAATAAACCACTCAGAGGAAGAAATTTAATTCACAGGAAGAGTAAAGCTAAAAGTCGAACCCTTACCTTTCACACTATTAACCGAGATACTTCCCCCATGTTGTTTTATAATCTCAGATGCTATATATAGTCCCATTCCAAGCCCAGGATAAGTCTTCTCATCACCTTCACTTACTCGATAAAAACGATCAAATACTCTATCTTGATCCTTCTTATTTATGCCAATCCCAAAGTCTCGAACTGCTACGAAAATGAGCTTTCCTTTCTTCTTAAGCGTGACATCTATTTTATCTGCGTTAGGAGAATATTTAGCAGCATTGGTTAATAGGTTCACAATTACTTGACTCAGCCTCTCTTTATCTCCATTTACTTTTTGATCAATTTTTCCTTTTATTTTTATTTTGTGTTTAGTAGATATCGCCTGTACTTCCTCTACAGCTTCTTTTACACACTCATTAATATCAAATTGCGCACGATTAAGAACAAGTTTTCCACCATGTACTTTTGAAACATCCAAGAGATCTGTAACCAATTTTGTCAATTTATCTGTTTGTTCACCAATTTTTGAGATAAAGCGACTGTACTTACTATCTTTATCCTTTTCTAGTTGTTTTTGTAGTAACTGAACAAATGCTTTTTGACTCGTTAATGGAGTCTTGAGCTCATGACTTGTAGCACTTAGGAAATCTTCTTTTCTTTGTTCAAGCTCCTTAAGTAAAGTTATATCACGGGATATTGCTAATAACCTGTCTATATTGCCCTTACTATCATAAATGGGCGTAATGATAACATCCCACCATTTTGGTGTTCCTTTTGCTGTTGGACAAAAGCCTTGAAATCTCCCAACGCCTCCATTATTTGCTGCTTCAACCGCTGAAGAAGCATCATCGTAGAATCTACCCTTCCAGAAGTTCCTGTAATCCTGTCCTATATACAAAGTAATATCATCAATCTCAAAATTTTTACATCCAGGTTGATTCATTTTTATTAAATTTCCTTTAAGATCCAAAACTTTAATGCAATCTGCACTGTTTTCTATAACGAGGCGATTAAACTCTTCACTTGCTTTCAATGCGTCTACCGCCTGGAGCAATTTCGCTTCTGTCTTTTTGTGTTCATGTATTTCCGCTTCAAGTGCTTGTGCTTTTTGTTGCAAGATTGCAATCTCTCGAAGGCGTTCATCATGGGTATGTAGATTGAGGTAACTTTCAGTAGGAAGAACATCCGAATGCGATATACAAACATTAGTAAAAGCATTCGAAGTATTACTCCCGCCTATATTTTTCATAGGATATGCACAGTAAAGTGTGAATGGAAGCTTCTTTTGTAGATTATTCCAAAGTTCTTCAAGCCTTATAGCGCCAATCTTATTTCCTTTTTCCCAAAGTAGTGCCACCATCTCTCCATATGCGCGAATATTTTTATGCTTTTTCGATAAGACTCGTATGATTCCTCCAATAACTGAATTAAATAGCTTTGCGTTAGGAACTCCATTAATCATAAACTTTGAAAGAGTCTCAGCTGCATCTAAAAATATATACTTCTCTTTGAAAGAACCATTTCTCCCTTTACGAAGCATTTCTTTTAATACCGCTCTATGTCTACCTGTTGCAATGACTATTGCTGCATCTCCAGTCTCTATATATCTTCTAATTGATTCCAAGAGGAAAGCATCATCCTCGTAAAATTGTACGATATGAGAATTATTTTCTAGTGTGCTCCAGTCATTATGAGGTGAAAGTAAGGATTCAGGGGGGGTTGAGAAGTCAGTAAGATCATTAGGCTTTGCCATTTTTTCTAAATCGCTCTCAGTAAACCTCCAGTCCCCTCTGATACCTACTTTCCTACCCTTAAGTAGTTTTGCATATGCCCATCTGCGGACTGTAGCAGCGTGAACTCCTAAATAATCAGCTGCCTCTTGGACGCTGAGAAACTTTGTCTGTGAATAATTATTGTCAATTTTGTTTAACATACTTATGCAACCTTTATTATTCTATCACATTAAAACAAATAAGCAAGTAGGAAAAATGTGAGAAAATAATTAATCTATGGAAATTTAAAGGGCGCTATCTGAAAAAAGGTAGAAAGAAGTTCAGGCTTCCCCCCATCGGCTTTATGTGGAAGGAGAGATTATTCTTCAGCCTTGTAGCGGTGGGTTTTAACGTAAGGAGCTCTTGTTTTCTCAACTTGTCCTAAGTTATTTCCTTACAAAATCAATCTTGCTTTTCTGAGGGGTGGAAGCTTTATTTTGAAGCTGAATGGTAGAAATTGTTGGGGTTTGTCCTGACCTTCCCACAACTTAACATTTTTCGATTATACCATGCAATGTTACTAACAAATTCTCTTATTTCCGTGTTGCTTTACGAGAAGAGTTCAGAATGGGCGTAACTCTTTCTTGCTGGATTAAATACCAGAATATAGCGTTGATTCCTATTAGCACAACCCATCCGAATAGTTCTCGATTCTCACGTTCTCTTGTAGGAAGAGTTATAGAGTCTATATTCGACCACATGACATGCACATAGCCATTCGGAATATCTCGAAGAGTCTTATCCTCTGCATCAACCTCTAGAGCAATTCCTTTTAACGGTTCTTTAGTCATCACCATAACATGAGCAGGAGCCATTTTTGCAATAACTTGCCCATCCCTTTCAACTTGTGCATATCCCCAGAGAGCAATTTCTGGTTTTACTTCAGGTACTTTGTCCGTTCCAATACCAGTTTTTCCATGCATTGAGTGGTTTAAGGCAACACCCATCCACGTTGCGTATCTTCCTAATGGATGTCGCTGCATTGCCTTGTCGATAGTTACTTTGTAAGAAGAATCACCTGATTGGAAATTCGCTACCACGTTCATCTCATCAATATTTTGAATATGAGACCATCTGTTACCAACGTCTACGGCTGAAATTGCAATTGAGCCTTCCATGTCTTGCGTGTTGTTAAGGTTATATGGATCAGAACCAACAACCATTTTTCCTGTTTCTGTAGTTCTTGCCGATACAGCCATCCTTCCACCAATAGGATTAAGATCAGCAGCAAATGTACTTTGAGGGAACAGTAAAGAAACTGTAAGTAATATAAACACAATACTTTTAACAAAATGTCTCATTGAAAGTGAGATAGCCTTAGAAAGCAACCACAAGCTAACAAAAATTGAAATAAAAGCTCCTGGGAATGATTTGAGCCAGAGTTCATTGTAGCCAAGATACTTGGGAAGTTCAGTGGGTAATCCTACAGGACCAAGATACATGCTGTATGTTGTCCAAACAAGGCTTAATAAAAGTGCTGCTGCGAATATACCTTTTGTATCAAATCCAACGAATGTACTCCAGGCAACTAAGAATACAAATGCGATAAGTAAGTGTTGTAAAAAAAATGTCCATCCTGGAAAACTTTGAAGAAGTATTCCTTGCGTTATAACTCCATCAACTACTAATACTGCTACAGCCGCTACAAAAGCCAATAAAACGTTTGATACTACATTGACAATCTCTATTTGCAATCTTCTTTGACTACGAAGCCAAACCCAAAATGAGATTTGATAGCCACTGAGAATGGCTAAATAATGGACAAAAAATCCTGGAAGCCACAAATCTCTTTGCTCTAGCCACCATGGTTCTTGCGGAAGCCCAATTGGAGCAAGCCATTGATAGTATATTTCTAATACCAAAGTGTGTACAGCAGTAGTTATAAGACCTGGTACAATACCTATGCCTAAGAATCCTGTGCCAATTGTAAAAATGGTAATAATAAGGAATGTCTTTGTGATCCAATATGTCCAATACGGATCATTCTCCCACCACAAACCATGAGCAATTGCCGCATCCATAAAGATGGCAGCAAACCCAACGAGTATTCCAAACTTAACTGTATCTCGCAACGATAGCCTCATATTATGGTTTCTTTATCATCTTCAGTAAATCATCTTTGGTAAATCTCCAGTCTCCTCTTGGTCCAACTTTCATACCTCTTAGTGTCTTCTTTTGTGCCCATTTTCGTATTGTCTTAGGGCTAACATGTAAAAATATTGCTGCTTGTTGGACTGTAAAAAGGTCTTTATTGTTATAAGCCATATCATAACCCTAACCTACACTATCTATCTTTAACTATCCATGAAATAATTTAAAGTTTGATAAAAAATATGTATGAATTCGATAAGCTTTATAGAACTTCTAAGGCTTGCGGAGATCGAGAAGTAACTACTCTACCTCTTTTGTAGCGTTGGAGAATTATTTTTGCTTTTCTAGGATTTGGAGCAATGATACTGAAGCGAAATTCTAAGGATGGAACAGCGATCAGTCTATTCCTACGCTCAGCATAGATCTTGATATCCATTCATAGATGTAGTTAAAACAGTGAATACCGTAGTAATTTGAGGTATAATTGAGGCATAAAAATTTTAATTATGGGACCATCTGGTTCTGGAAAATCATATCTTGCGAAAGAGTTTAAGAAAATGGGACTAAATGCTTTTGATGCAGATGATCTTGATGGACTTCATGGGTGGTATAACTGGGAGAAAAAACGAGTTCCTTTTCCACACGAGGCTGATAAAGAGTTTTTGGATAACCATGAATTTTTGTGGGATAGGAAATTTCTAGAGAATTTTCTTTCAGAACAACATGATGTTTTTTTGTTTGGTAATTCAGGAAAAATCTCAGAAATGGTTGACTTGTTTGACAAAGTGTATTTTCTAAAAGTTCCTGAAGAAATAATAATTAAGCGTCTTGACCATGAGAGCCGAGAAAATCCTATGGGGAAAACAGATGTCCAAAAACAAGAAGCATTAAAATGGGCAAATGTAAATGAAGAAGAGGCAAGAAATTTTGGCGCTAAATTTATTAATGGTTCGCTGTTTGCAAAAGATATTAAGAGATTAATTATTTGTTAAAACTCCTTTCTATGCTATACTAAATATGTGTTATTAAAGATTTTAGTTGTAGTATTAGTTATTGTTGTAGGATTTATTGGAGTTAAATCCTTAATCAGAACCACCCCTTCATCATCCTCAAATCCAACACTTAATCAGCCCAGTCAGCAACAAGAAAACCAAATAACAAATCAACAAAACCCGTATAATGCGTATGGATTCAAAACTCCTTTTTATGAAAATTCGGAGATAACTCTTCAGCACTATTGGCCAACTGAGGGTGGTTTTTCTGCTGAAGAAACAGAAATCCTATTGTTCAATAAAAGTAACTCTCCAATTGAAGTTAAATCTTTCAACATAGACTATCAAGTCGAAGGAAAATCTTATCCTCAAAAAAGTGGTACTTGGGAAAAATTTCCATCTTTTGATAGTTGGGAAAGAATGGAATATCTAAACATAAGTCCTCAATATTATAAAGGGGAGAAATTGCTTTTGTCTCCTGGACAAAAAGGCAAACTTCACTGGCATATGCAGTTTGGAAGTCAGCCTTTGGATGGCAGACAAACAGTGGCAGTTAAATTAACTTTGATGAAAGACGGCCAAATCATTAATATTGATGAGGTATTTAGCAGAGATTCCGGAACAGTATTTAGCAGTGAGGGGCATTAACTTATAAACTTTATTTTGGAAGTTTTTCTAAATTTAAAATATTCATCCATCTTTTTCCTCTATCTACAGATTTCCACACATTGCCTCTATCCCCACTCATATAAACTGTATTTGCATTTTTGGGATCCCATACAAAATGACTAATTCTCACATTTGAACCACTTACCTCTGTTGGAGTCCCAATCTTTTCCCAACTTTTCCCGCCATTTTTGCTTTCTACCACTACTCTATTTTCAACGGCAAAGCCTAAGAGGTGATTACCTTCTTTATCATGTGGGTTAAATCTTGGTACCCAAATATAATATGAAGTTTCAAAAAAAGTTTTGCCACCATCTAACGAATAAAAACTTTTTTGTCTAGTCCTTTCAGGAGGATATTTAGGTCCAAATAAGAAAGACCTCACAATCATATGATTAAAGTTATTTAAAGATACATCCCCATCAAATATTGCTCCATAAGGAGTAGGAAATATATTAGCCAATTAAATCCAGTTTTTACCCCCATCAAACGACTCCAAAACTCCATGTTGCTTCTCCAAAAATACTTCAGTTATAGAATTTTCTCCATAGATATGATCATGGGATTGAGTAAAAAATAGAATATGATTAGAGTTACTTGGATTAATGAAAATTCTCGTTACTTGAAGATTAGGTAGCATTGGCAAATCCATCTCCGCCCAAGTTTTACCGCCATCTTCAGTCTTATAAACACTACTTTTTTTGTTTAAGCTCTCTTTTATTGGAGCTTCACTAAAGGTTGGCAAATCAGGATTTACCGGATAATAAATCACATTGGGATTTTTAGGGTCAACACCTATAACTCCACTACTTGCGACATTCATTTCCTTACCAATCATCTGTTTCCAATTATCTCCCCCATCAAAGCTTTCCCAAATACCTCCTGTTTCTCCATAAGGCCAGTCAATGTAGCCCGTTGAGATATCTGACGCTATTAAAAGCAACCTATTTGTGTTATTTGGATCAATGTAAATCCAGGACAAATCCGGAAAACAATATTCATTTTTATTTGTAAGGTACGGATAGACTGTGATTCCTTTTATTTTTCTTTTCCAACTTGTACCCCCATCTTCTGACTTATAAACACCTTTTCCTTCGATGCCTACATAGATAATATTGGTATTTTGCGGATTAACATTTAAACTATTATAGGTATCGTTGGTATTTTCATGCGAACAATCTATGCCATTTTGTTTGAGGTAATTTTTGGAGGATTCCAAGGACGAAGAATATTGTTGAGATTGATGCTCTATTTGTCCAAACTGAGGCGGGTTAAACCCCCTATCCTTTGGACGCATCACAAACATTACACCAGCTAAGATTACAACTGATATGATAACTCCGATGATTAACAAATAACCTTTATTTATACTAAAATTTATTGGAGTGGGTACTCGTTTTGAGTCCTGAGTTTGTGGAGCAGATCGTTCCATACCTTCACTATATCACTTTTTAAATGCAAGTGATAAACTAAAAACATGCGACCTAAAATAATTATTGGTGTCTAAAATCCCACCTGGTAGGTGGATTAGATACGTCACCTAGGGATTTTGCAACATCCTCTGTGCATTTTTGTAGGCAAAGTTTTCTTGAACAATTTACTACTCCAACAACTGATTAGATTCTTGTTATCCATCTTCAATTTAGATTAGGTACTATTTAAGATAAACCCACTGAGAAGCACTTTCTCCTGCTAAATCAAAGTCACACTCTGGCTTTATTACTCCTCCTTGGCATCTACAAGGACTGATATCACGTTCCTTTTTAGGGATAATTATTAGGGATTCAGTAATACCCCTCATTTGATACTCTTTTAATAACTCAGGACTTAAATAATATATAAATGAGTTATAAATGTGTTTAAAATCAACGGTTTTAGCATCCCCAGCCTCCATTTTTTGCATTAGTTGTTCTTTGGTGAAGGTTTCCCCAGTTTTTAAATCAGCAAATTTTCTTAAGGCAATATCAAAATAAGTGGCACCAGGATTATGATAGCCTAATAACTCTCCAGCTTTAACATCTGAATTTTCTTTAAACTGGGGCAAAAGATCAATATGAAAGAAGGAAAAATAAAAACCTTCAGGCAGCTTGGGAGAAGTCAGTAGTACTTCCTGCCCCCTTCCTCCCCCTTCAATCACGCTGAAAGCAATTGTTCCATCAAAAGGTGCAAAGACCTTGACTGTTTTTGTTTTGCCAGAAAGAGATGAAACTGGATCTAAATAGTGCTTCAAGGAACGGTTTGGCTCTTTTTCTCCATCAATGTTTTCTGCCACACTATCATGCCCCACACAACTTCTGAATTTAGAAATTCTTTTTATTTGGTTTAAATCTACTGGGTTATGGGTAATAAATTGTGTTGAATTCTCTACTTTTTTACTTTCAGCTTGAGGACTAGGTAATACTTTAGCAGCTGGTGGAACAGTTTGAGTGAGGTTGTTTGAAACACTCTGTCTGGAATAAAAATATAATCCACCAACTGTCAATAAAATCAGAACAAAAATAGCGAAAATCGATTTTTTATCCACCATAGGGATTTCCCATTTACTTCTCTTTTGGATAACTGTAATTCACCATCCACAAAACGCCGAATTTATCTTTAAAACTACCGAAATAATCGCCCCACGGCTGATCAGCAATTGGCATCTCTACTTTTCCGCCAGCAGAAAGAGCTTTGAATATTCTGTCTGCTTCTTCTTTGCTATCTGGATGGATGGAAATATAAGAATTGTTGCCAAAATTAACCTTAAATCCCATGCTTTCAGGTGCATCTGTTGCCATCAACATATCATTGCCAATTGGCAAACAAATATGCATAATTTTATTTTCATCACCTTTTGGGATTTTTACACCTTTCATGGGAAAATCTTTGAAGCGAACGACCGAGCTAAACTCCCCGCCAAAAACAGATTTGTAAAAATTAAATGCTTCCTCAGTGTTGCCCGCAAAGTTAAGATATGTATTTATTTTTGTCATTATGCTTCACCTCCTTAATTTTTCTTAATTGTTACTTTCAACATATTTCTTAAAATTATCAAGAATTGCTTGCCAGCCTTTTCTTTGCAACTCCTGCGGATTTTCTTTTTCGGGATCGAAGGTTTCTGTAATGCTCACTCCATCTGGTGTTTTCTCAAACGTCACCTTAACATGTCGGCCATCAGTCATATCGTATTCAATAAGCTTATGTTCTTTTACAGCGGTATAATTTCCCTCAAAATCAAAACCTTCTTTACTGTCTTTGGATTGCATTCGTGTCTTGAATTTCCCACCCACTCGTACATCATTTTCAGAAGTTGGCGCCTCCCAATCATCTGATGCAAATGCCCAATCTTTAATATGTTCCGGCTTATTCCAGAATTCCCAAACTTTCTTTATTGGAGCTTTGACAGTAGTTTGTACGGTAATTGTGTTATTCATCTTTGACGCTTCCCTTGTATGCTTCCTTTAATCTCGCAATATCAAACTTTTTCATTTTCAAGAAGGCTTTTGTTACTCTTTCAATTTGTTCTTTGGTGCCTTTTTCCATCATTTCATCCATTATAGTCGGAACTATTTGCCATGAAACACCATATTTGTCTTTTAACCAACCGCATTGTTCAGCTTCGGGAACAGCAGAAAGTTTCTCCCAATAGTAATCAATTTCTCCTTGGGTATCACAACGAACCACAAAAGATATCGCCTCATTAAATTTAAAATAAGGACCTGCGCTAATTGCCATGAATTTTTGTTTTGAAAGTTCAAACGAGATGACACCCATCGTGCATGACGGTGTGTTATGTAAAGTAGTTACTTTAGTGATTTTTGAATTAGGGAAAATTGAAGTATAAAACTCTGCTGCTTCTTTTGCTTGTCTATCAAACCATAAATGTGGAACAATTTTTTGCATAACAAAATTATTATAACACAAAAAAAATGGCGCAGAATCTACTGCCTTTTAGATCCTGCGCCCAAAATTTAATTGGAGACTAAGATTTTAGTTCCAGAGCCAGCGAGTATGAGATTTGTCCTCACTTGAACAGAAAATACCATGATACTCCCTGCCTGTTTTTGAAGTACCCTTTCTTTCTGTCGCGGGTTTACCGCAAACTTCACAAATAGCAGTCTGTGAAGGCATCTGTTTCTGATCAGAAGTTGCTCGCACCATCTCATCAGCTGAGGCAATACTCTCTATAAGCCCAAATCCTGCAAAACCCAAAGCTCTCCCAACAGCTGAAGTTTCCGCAACTTCATAAGGATTTTGCTTCTCAATAAGACGAGGACTTTCTGGATTTACAGAGCTAATTCCCGTATAAATTTTCCCTCGAAGGTAAACCTTTGCTCTTATTACCACGGGATTATGAGACAAAACTTCAGTCTCAATACTTTCTAGAGCTTTTTCCTCATGAGCAAGCTCAATTCGTCGTGCAACCGTCATGTAATCTTTCCCGTGAATATTTACAATTCCATTATTACTCATTCTCCCACCCCCTCTCTATTACAGAATAAATCATTAAGATAATTTCAATTTTAGGGATTTATAAGTGAAGTTCGGCGGGAGTAAATACTCATCAACCCAACCAAAAAATTCGTAAACTTGCTTAGATTTAGCGTTTTATTTTGTATAATAAATATATCAAATTTTCGAATATTTTTCAAGTGGTAAATAGAAGTAAAAAAAATTGATCCTTTTCCTTTTTAACTCTTCGCTATATTTCCCTCCATAGCTTTAATAATTCTTGTATGATAATTTTGTCAGAATATCGAATATCAATTGGATTTGTAGTCCAT
>CAYJRY010000014.1:0-5779 GCA_964372855.1 uncultured Gammaproteobacteria bacterium
ATAAATTTTTAGAAAATCTAGTACCTTGTCTAAATAGTCTCCAAATATAGAAGATAATTGTCTTGTTCTTGCGACTTGACCATCCAAATCATCTCCTATATAACCTAAAAGTAAAAAAAGTGAAGCTACAATCAGATGATATTGATAATTTAAAAAAAGTGAAACTGATCCAATTAAGTATAAACAAAAAGAAATAATAGTTATTACATTTGGAGTAAGAAAATGAATTTTTGAAACTATAGGAGCAATCATATTTGTTAGAGGAAATGCCCAGATATCAGCCCAATTAGCAAAATAGACAGGCTTTATAATTTTTGTCATGTATGTAGCAGATTTTGTGTTAAGTGAATTAATCTACTTTGATTACCATATAGTTGTTTTTTTAAGAATTTTTCTTTATACATCTTCAGAATCTTTCCTAGCGCTTTAAGAAAGAAGATAATTTCTTTTTTGTCCAAATCGCCAATATTTCCGACTTGGAAAACTCTGTTTTGAAGCGGACCTTTACCGTTGTATATTATTATATTTTTTTCTTTAAGTTCGCTGTGTAAAGTTTCGTATTCAATATATTTTGGAAAAAGTACAGTTGTTAGAACACAAGACATATCTTTCTCATCAATTAGAAATTTTAATCCTAATTTTTTCATGCCCTTTCTTAAAATTAGTGCTTTGTTAATTAATCTTTTTCTTCTTTTCTCAACACCTTCAGCCAAAATATTATTTATTGCTTGGTTAAAAGCGTAGAATAACTGTACTGCTGGAGTATTGGGTGTTTGCCCGAATTCTTTTGCGTAATAATAGAACTTAAATAGATTTAGATAAGCAGTTTTTGGAGGAATTTGTTCTAGCTTTTCAAAAGAATCTTTTTTGCCAATTACAAAAGATACTCCCGCTAGAGATCCTATTGCTTTTGAGGCAGAACTTGAAAGAAAAGCAATATTATACTTCTCAAGATCGATTTTCTCAGCGCCAACGCTACTGACACCGTCAACAAAAAAAATTAAATTGTATTTTTTAGCCAAAGAACCAATTTCATTAATAGGATTAAGTATCCCAACGCTTGTTTCATGATGAACTAAGGCAATAAAATTTATTTTGTATATTTTTATATAATCTTCAACTTTTTTAATATCTATTTTCTCTCCCCATTGAAACTGTATTAGGTGGGTATTTTGATTATGCAGTGTTGATATCTCATAAAGTCTATTTCCAAATTCGCCATTTGAGATAATCAGAATATTTTTGTCTCCAACAGCTGAGGAAAGTACTGCTTCATTAGCCGCAGTTCCTGATCCAGTAATAATTACAGCAAAGTACTTTTCTTGATTTCGGATCTCCAAAAGTTTTAGTAGATTGGAGTTAAGATTGCGATATAGAGTAGAGAATTCTTCTTCTCGGTGTCCAACTTCATTTGATATTATCGCTTTTTTAACATTATCAGCCACATTTACAGGTCCTGGACAGAAAAGATATTGTTTTGTCAATTTTTTTTGCATGTCAACAAAAAAGGAAAAGCCAATGACTTTTCCTCAATTTCTCTATAAATTTCGGGAAAGCTTTTATAAGTTACAAATAAAAAGTATACAATAAATTCCAAAAATATGCAAGGATATGACTGTTTAGACTTCTAGTTCTAATTGCAAAAGTAGGCATATTGTTGTATAATTTAGCTTTATGTCTAAAGAAAACGAAATTTTTTTTACTGACTTTGGTTGTATGGATGGAAGAACTAGAAGGCCAATATTTGAGCTTGGACAACTTAAATTTGGCGCATACTTCCCAGATACAATAACCGAACCTGGAATGGTAGGATTGTTAGTAAATAATAGTTCTATATCAGAAGATCTTTTGCATTCATTGAAAAGAAAATTAGATATTTCAATCCTAAATCATCATTCACGAGGAATTATAGTTCATGGTCATCAAGAATGCGCCGGAAATCCGGTTGATGATGATACGCAAAGAGATCAAATAAGAAATTCACTTCCTATAGTTAGATCTCTTACAAACCCTACAATACCAATTTTTGGCGTTTTTATTAAACGTTCTTCAGACGACCCTTCAAAATGGGAGGCTGAGGAAATTCCCTCGACAGTTACGATATAATACCTCCATGCAAATTGTTACCTACGATCAAGCAGTAAAGTACTTAGAGAATTTTATTGGGAAGGTTATTTTTAAGGTTGATCCGCAATCAGTAAGACGTCAACATCCCCTTGAGAGAATGAGAATATTACTTAACCTTCTTGATTACCCGCAAAACAAATTTCAATCGGTTTTAGTTGGAGGAACTTCTGGAAAAGGATCAACAGCATATTTAATTTCCCATATTCTAAAAACTGCTGGATACAAAACCGGACTTACTATTTCTCCTCATCTTCAGAAAGTGAATGAAAGACTTCAGATAAATAATAAGTCTATTTCAGATGAAGCGTTTGTGAAATTGTTAAATACTCTTATACTACCAAGTATTAGAGTAATGTCGAAAATGAAAATTGGATCACCATCATATTTTGAGATCCTAGTTGCGATGGCTTTTTTATATTTTGCAAAAGAAAAAGTTGACATTGCGGTTGTTGAGGTTGGAATGGGAGGAGAATTTGACGCAACAAATACTCTTTTTCCATGCGTATCGGTTTTGACAAATGTTTCCTTGGACCACACGAATGTTTTAGGAAAAACAATTGAGGAAATAGCTAATACGAAAGTGGGAATAATAAAGTCGGGCTCTCTCCCTTTGGTTGTAGTAACTGGAGTGAAGCAACCAACAGTAATCAAAATTGTTGAAAATAAATGTAGAGAAGTTGGAGCAAAGTTATATAGACTCGAAAAGGATTTTAATTTTAGGATTAAAAAGGAAAGAAAGAAGGGTTCAATTTTTGATTTAACAATCACCAACGGTCGTGAATTGAAGTTAAATGATTTGAAGCTTTCGCTTTTGGGAGAATATCAGGTAGAGAATGCGAGTTTGGCGATTAAGACAATTTTGGAATTGGAAAAGTTTGCCTGCCTGCCGACAGGCATGGGTTTTAAATTCTCAGAAGAATATGTTAGAAAAGCTTTGTCAACTGCTTTTTTTCCAGGAAGATTTGAGATAGCGCGTATTAATAGCTCACCTCATCCGCTCAATGACTCTTCAAGGCCTAACGGAAACACACGTGAAGCTTACGAAAAAGTACCTGTAATTCCTGCAGCGATGATTTCAATTAATGAAAACAAAGAAACAGTGAAGAGATCATTTCGCGGAAAGGTTCGCTCTCAGCTAGACACTAAGCGCCATACACTAATACTGGATGGCGCGCATAATCCGACTAAAATGCGTGCATTTTTGACAACTCTGAAAAAACTTTTTCCAAAAGAAAAAAAGATTTTTATTGTTGCTTTTAAAAATGATAAAGATATAAAGGGAATGTTGAAAGAAATTGCAAAAGCTGCGGATTATGTTGTCGGAACAGAATTTCATATTAAAACAGATACAGCTGTCTCCGCATCTTTGGATTCGAAAAGTATTAAATCTCAATTATTAAGTATCAAATTTCGGGGAAAGATATTCGTTGAAAGTGATTCTAAGAAAGCATTAAATAGAAGTCTTAAACTTTCAACATTAAACCAATATAACAATACAGCAATTATTATTGTCACTGGCTCGCTATATTTAGTAGGAGAAATAAGAAGTATGTTATAATCTCTTTATGGTTTTGTCTGACAGAGACATCATAAATGCCCTTAAATCAAGAAGAATTAAAATTTCTCCAACCCCTGATTTAAAATCTCAGCTTGGCTCTTGCTCTATCGATCTTAGGCTTGGTGATACTTTTAGGGTTTTTGAACATAGCCGCAATGCTTATATTGATCCTACAAAAAAAGATTACGCAAAAGAAATAACAAGAGAAGTAAAAGTAAAAAATGGAGAGAATTTTGTCATGCAGCCGGGGGATTTTGTTTTGGCAGTGACACTTGAAAACGTCAAAATTCCAAGCAATCTTATGGGGCGGCTTGAGGGCCGCTCCAGTTTGGGGAGGTTGGGCATTGTAGTCCATTCAACTGCTTCTATTTTTGATCCTGGATGGGATGGAAAACCAGTTTTGGAACTTGGTAATTTAGGCAGAATGGCAGTAAGCTTAACGCCCGGAATGAGGATATGCGCGATGACTTTTGAAGAATTGACAAGCCCAGCTGATGTTCCTTACAACAATAAAAAGAAGGCAAAATATATTGGTCAAAAAGGACCGGATGAAAGTAGAATACACAAAGAAAATTGACCTTAATTTTCAATTTGAAATTTAAAATTTCAAATCAAATCTAAATGTTTAAAAATTGAAATTTTAAAATTTGTATGAAATATCATGTATCTTTTGATATCGAGCTTAGAAAAAATCCATACAAAGGATTATATATCGCAATGGAGGGTATTGATGGAAGCGGAAAAACAACTCAAACGGAGCTGGTAACTAAGTATCTTAGAAAAAAAGGCAGAGAAGTTGTGATGACACGTGAACCTCGAAAAGAAGGGATTATTGGAGATATTGTCAACAAAGTTTTGACAGGCAAGCTAAAAATGTCTTCAAAGGCTTTGCAGTATTTATTTTCAACTGATAGAGTTTTGCACCATGAAGAACTTATAGTTCCAAATCTCAAGAAAGGCAAGATTGTTATTTCTGACAGATGTTTTTGGTCTGCAATTGTTTATGGAATTTTGGATAGAACAAAAGCCAGATATGATTATAAAACAGCCAACTTTTTGCTTATCTCTCAGTCAATACTATCTCTGTATCATCAGTTTATAGTTCCTGATTACACGTTTTATTTAAAAATTTCTCTAGATACTTCAATCCAACGAATTTCTCAAAAAAAAGATTTCAAGGAGATTTATGAGGATAAAGAGAAATTAAAACAAGTGAACAATGGTTATAATTGGCTAGCAAAGAAATTTAGCGAGAAGATTGTTACCGTGGATGGAGAAAGAGAGAAAGAGGAAGTATTGGGTGAAATAATTAAAAAACTCGAATACCAATATCCGAAATCCGAAACAAATTCAAAATTCTAAATTCAAATGTTCAAAACAGTTTCGGATTTCGATACTCGGATTTCGAATTTATGATACTGGGGCCGAAAATTTTATTAAAATTAGTTAAAACAAAAAAGTTAGTAGAAGGTTTGTCTGACCGAGAGTTAACAAATCCTGAGGGTGCTGGATTTGATTTACGTTTGGGTGAAGTTTATAAAATAAAAGGTACGGCTTTTTTGGGAGAAGTTGAGAGAAAAACACCTGATATTGAATTGGTTGCAAAATACGATAGCATTAAGAGTCCAAATAAGCCTCACAGAAACATAAACGATCGTATCAATAAACGAAAGGCGAAAGTGAACCAAGTCATTATTAAACCGAATGATTTTTATTTAGTTAAGACAATCGAAAGTTTTAATCTGCCAAGTAATTTAACTGTGAACTTCAAACCTCGTACTACAACATTTCGATCAGGTCTATTTTTGCGAACTGGCAATGTAGCGCCTGGATACAAAGGTCCGGTGACATTTGGTATAAAAAATGAAGGACCTTGTAAGGTAACAATTGAGATGGGAGCCCGTTTTGTTCATGCACAATTTGAAGAAGTAAAGGGTGGAGGCTCAGCGTACCGTGGTCAATGGCAAGGAGGACGAGTAAGCGTCACAAAAAAGGAAAAACAAATATAACTTTACTTTTTTAAAAATTTATTTTAGTATGTTTATATGGGTGATAAAAATAATCCTCCTGGACTTCTAAAAACTCAAGGATTGC
>CAYJRY010000014.1:5789-23407 GCA_964372855.1 uncultured Gammaproteobacteria bacterium
GGATCTTCGCGTAAGACTTGAGAAAGGAATAAAAGACTATCAAACACTGATTGAGTTAGCGGTAGAAAGAGAAGGAATAAAATCCACTAATATATTTGGTAAATTTTTATCAAAAGTTGAGAGATTTTTAGATGGAGGATCTCCTCAAGTTACTGCCAAACAGAAATATAGTTTGGAAATCGCAAAAAATAAGACAATAATTGAGGCAATTGACAAAGGGGATGTAGAAGTTGCTATAGCATACCTTATTGATGAGATACAGCAAGCGATTCATTTGGCTAATATTGGCTTATTTATTACTGGAGACAGGGCAACTGAACGAATTTGGATTAAAAGTGCTCAGGGGGATATTAATCTGTTAAGAAAGATAAGCCCAGATAAAGCAGAAAGATTACAAACAGAATTGGACAAAAAAACAGGAAGCCCACTAGCAAAATTGTAATATTTAATCTATTGAAACTACTTATAAATAGAAAAATTTCTGAGAATATATTGTTTATCGCAATCGGTTCGCATAGTAAAATGTACGGATAGCCATTGCATCTTAATATAAACTTTGTTAATGTAGAGTAAAATTATGGATATAAAGCTGCTTAAAAACTTTTTAATCGAGACGAAAAAGGGAGGATTCGGAGCTGGAAAGAATAAGAATTGGACCAAGGAAAAAGATGGCTCCACAACTATAATTTTTGAGTTAGGCGATTTTAAAATGCATGATAATTTTTTCGGAGGGGATCCTTGGGGGGGTAGAGAGGTAATCTTTTTTAAAGGAAATCCTTCATGGATTATGGTCATGTACGGAGTTGTTGACTCCTCATTTAAAGATTTTAAAAATGCCTATAAGTTTTTACAGAAAGCTCTTTTGAATCAACCAGGAACCTTTCCAGTTCGTGGCCCACAAATATTTAAAGAAGAAGACTTTGTTTATAGAAATAAAATAGAAGGTAATTTAGAAAACTTTCTGGGTTATGAGACAATATCTAAAGGAAATAAACAAATTTATAAAACAAGTTATGCAGGTGGTTTAGTTAATGTGCGAAAGGAATAAATCAATTCTGAATTATAGATTATGAATTCTAAATTGAAATCGCATCCTGAATATCAATACCTCGATTTATTGCAAGACATAATGGAAAATGGCGCAATTAAGCATGAGTATAATACCGGTATTGAGGAGAAAAGTGTTTTTGGCAGACAAATTCGATTTGATTTATCAAAAGGGTTTCCTCTTCTTACTACCAAAAAAGTTTTTACCCGAGGCATTATTATAGAACTTCTTTGGTTTTTGCAGGGGAATTCCAATATTAAGTATTTGGTTGATAACAATGTACACATTTGGGATGAGTGGGCATATAGAATCTATAAAGATTCTAAAATTAAAAATGAGAAATTAAAAATGAGAAATCACAAAGTAAAAAATATAAAAATTTTAACACAAGAGGAGTTCATTAAAAATATTAAAGACCTACCTGCAAATTCACCTTTTGTAAAAAAATGGGGAGAGCTTCTGACAGTGTATGGAAGGATGTGGCGGAAATGGCCAGGAAAAGATCATTTTATTGATCAAATAGATTGGGTAATTAAAAAAATTAAAAAATCTCCAGATAGGCGTCATGCAGTAGTCTCTGCCTGGAACCCTGATTTTATTTATGAAATGGCAAGTAAAGGTAATGCTCGTCCAGTTCCCCCATTTTGCCATACTATGTTTCAGTTTAACGTTTTGGGAGGGAAACTTCATTTACAGCTATATCAACGAAGTGCGGATATGTTTTTGGGAGTACCATTCAATATTGCAAGTTATGCACTTTTATTAATGATGATTGCTCAAGTTACAGGTTATCAGGCTGGAGAGTTTATACATACTTTTGGCGATGCACATATTTATAAAAATCATTATGAACAAGTAAAAGAGCAACTCAAAAGAAAGCCTAGATCTTTACCAATTATGAAATTAAATCCCAAAGTGAAAAATATTGATGACTTTAAACCTTCAGATTTTGAGCTAATCGGTTATGATCCCTACCCACCGCTTAAGGGAGAAGTTACAGTTGTAGGGGGATTCTAGATAAAAAATAAAACATAAAAATGAAAAATGACAAGGAAAAATTTAAAAAAGAATTTAAGAAAAGATTATATTCGTTTATCTTAAAACATATTGCTTTTGTTGACACTTTAGACAGAAGAGATCCAACTTGTAGAGTTATTAGCGAGCAACTAATTGATAGTGGTACTGGTATGCTTTCGAATTATCTGGAGGCACAAGTAGCAAGTTCTAAGAAGGATTTTACCAATTATTTTCATCATTGCTTAAAATGCTGTAATGAATCTAAGATGTGGATTGCTGTTTTAAGAGATTCTAATAAAGCTGATAGGGAGAATTCCAATAATCTATTAAAAGAGCTTGACGAAATAGCTAATATTTTTGGTTCGAGCTTGTTGACTTTAAAGGGTAGAAAATAATTTTAAATTTTTAATTGTAGTTTTTATTTTTTCAATTTTCATTTTTATTTAGTTATATGAAGCTAAGTATAATTGCGGCAATGTCTGAAAATAGAGTAATTGGGAAAGATAACAAAATTCCATGGCATATTAAGGATGATTTGATACACCTGAGAAATTTGACTAAAAATCAAATAGTAATAGTTGGGAGAAAAACATATGATTCAATGGTTACTTATTACGACAAAAGTGGCAATCCAATGCCGGGAAGACTTTATATAGTTGTCACAAGAGACAAAAATTATAAACCCACTCGAACAAATACAGCTATTTCTGACTCGATTGATGAGGCAATTAAGCTTGCGAAAGGGGAGGCGGAAAAAGAAGTTTTTATAATTGGCGGGCAACTCATTTTTGAGCAAACTATTGATAAGGTAGACAAGCTTTATATAACTTTAGTTGAGGGAAATTTTGAAGGCGACGCGTTTTTTCCTGATTATTCGGATTTTAAAACACTCGTGTCAGAACAAAAAGGAGAGTCTGAAGGCTACAAATACACGTTTCTTGAGCTTGAGAGATAAATTTTTGAATTACATTTGACAAATTTATTCATCTCAATTAAAGTATAAATTATAGATTGAAATGCAAAAAAAGATATTATTGATCGAAGACGAGGATTATATAAGACAGATATACAAAGAACAGATAGATGGTGCTGGATTTGTAACTGATGCTTACGCAACAGGCAAAGAAGGACTTGAGGCATTTAAGGCAAATCAATACGATTTGGTAGTTTTGGATATTATTCTTCCTGATTACAACGGTCTTAAAATTCTTGAGGAAATGAAAAAAGATCCTCTCAAAAAAGCAACGCCAGTTTTAATCTTAAGTAACGCAGATCAGGATATTATTATAAAGCAAGGAATGGGACTTGGCGCTGCGGATTATCTCCTGAAAGTCCAAAGCACTCCAGATATGATAACTGACAAAATCAAATTAATTCTTGAAAACAAAAACAAGAAGTCCTCTTGAGATTCAACGAAAATTTACCGCTTTGCTCTTATTACAACTGATAACTTAAATTAAGCAGTTTATTTTAGTAGTATTCTTGAAAATTTTTATCTCGAGGCTGAAATATTAGGACCGGTACCCTCTTTTCCGCAAGCTTTCACAGTCACAATACCATTTGCATCAACAACCACAGAATAATTAGTTTCGTAAGGAGAAACTGGACTTGTAATACTTGGATCAGCAGGAACATCTTTTAAATAAGAAGCAAGAGGAGTCGCGAGATCTACGCACGCATCTGTAGCTGCTAATACATTACACCCACCAGTTGCAATATTCCCACAACCTGTGGCAATAGCCCCATCGCTGATTTGAGTTTCTGCCATTCCGGTAGTTAATCCTCCAGGGTAAGTACCTCCATTGTCAACTATATACGCATGAATCGCAGTTAGAATACTAGCCACATCAGATGTTCTTCTTGAGTTTTTAGCATCTTGAACCCTTTTTGCTGGATTAAGAGCAACGAAGACTGCAACTGCTAAAGCTGCGATAATTGTGATAACAATCAAAAGTTCGATAAGAGTGAAACCTGAAGATTTTTTAAATAATTTCAATTTCATTTTTTACTTAATATTAAGTAAGACATATTTTTTTCTGTTGTCAAGGGGGTATTTTAGCTTCAAAATCTGAAATTCGTCTTAAAAAGAAGAATTATTTCAACAGCAATAATTACTGCAGTCAGAGCAATAGCGATTTTCCAAATTTTACTTTTTAGGAATACATAGCGTTTTGGATTAACAGTTGTTTGGGAAGAACCGTTTAGAACAGAAGTATTTGATTGATCTGATACTTTAATAAATTGGAGATTCAAGACCTTCTTGTCCTTGTCCTTAAAATCCTCCTGTATTCCAAGACTTATTGATGGACTGAGATTTTGAATCTCTGATTTCATTTTGTCCAATTCAAAATCTTTTAGATTTATATTGTCAGTATTTCCAAAGATTATTATTCTTTTGGGTGTAACGTTATTTTTTTCCGCAACATTTTCAATAATTTTTTTCAAATTTTCTTTTACCAAAGGAAGACTAAAACTATATGTTGCAATTATTGCTTCATGTTCTAAGAATGTTAGATACACTTTATCGTATAAATAGACAAAAAGTAAGGGATTTACGTCTTTTTGATTTAAACGAGTAAATGAATAAGACAAAGGCTGAATTAAATCAAATGTTATCTTGGATTTGATAAGTATTTCTTTTAAAGGATCGAACAATCGTTTAATACATGAGGCAGCTATGTATTTTTTGTCTCCAATTTCTTTGTAATCCCATATTGTTTCATTAAGGTCTTCGGGAATAAGTTCTTGCGCTTTTTGTTTGATAATATTTTGAACCGGATTCTCCGTAGGATTCAATGTAAAAGAAACAATATACACAAAATCTTCACTCAATAGAAGTCTTGGCGAGGTGCCAATTAACTTTTTACTTTTTTCAAGTATTTGAGCTAAATTATCCAAACTCCAATTAGATTCAAATAAAATTGTTTCTTTTGGTTTCTTTGCGTTCTCAACAGATGTAATTTTTATTTTGGATTTTGTAATAAAAACAACAGTAGTTTTATTCGCAAACATATTTTTATCCAGCACCTTTCATTTTGAGCAATTTATTACTGATGTAAATTCTCCATAAAAAGGTGCTGGATTTATTATATCTCTTTCCAGCTTGTTAGTGTTATTCCAGTTGAACTTCTTGTAAATTTGACCCTAACGGATCTTTTATAAGAAGTCGCGGTTGTTGAGACAGTAATATCCCAATTTGTTGGTCCTGCTCCGTTTAGGTAATAAGTTATTGTACATGTTCCTTCGGGTCTTGTGATTTGTGTCCCATTATATAATGGGTTTGCTCTAATTTTGAGCATTGCATCCTCAACGCATCCTTCAACAAAAGTAAGGGTACCCTCGCCTTTATATAAAGAAAGTCCAGACTGAGCCTCGCCAATCCCCAGATGTGATACAGTTGTTACGATACTAAGAGTAACAGCCATGACGATGAGAACTGTAATTAGAGCAATGTAACCTCTTTCCATAAGTATAAATTCCAAACTCTAAATTCCAAATCCCAAATAAATTACAATTTCCAAAAACTTAAATTCAAAACTTTTATATTTTGGTAATTTAAATTTTGAACATTATTTGGAATTTGGTGCTTAGGATTTAGGATTTTCATATTTAGTTGCTTCTTACTTCAGCGCTGCCGCGCATAGTTATAGATTCATTATACTCCTGTCTTGGTCCTGAGTATGTGGAGGTAATTGTAAATTCAAAGCTTATATTTTTGGTTTTGTTGTCTGAAGAAGTGTAGCTGGTAAATGTTAGGCCTGTGATGTTTGTATCATTAGAGTTTAGATTGTTGTAAGAGGATCCACCATCTTGGGAGATTCTTATTTTACCGGAATTTAGATCAATTATTGTGGTTGGGGCGGAGTTTAAATTAAGAACGCTTGCTGAAGTACCAGAGGTAGGTGAATTTATTGCCGTTGCGTTTCTTATTTCATATTTGATTCTTTCACTTATAAAACGGCCTTGAGAATACACTTCTTGCTGAACTTTACTTTTTGCACCGCTTGTAATTGCATCCCAGCCAAAAGGAACAATTGCCATTAACATGATTGTGACGATCGCAATGTATAGTATAAGCTCAATAAAAGTAAAACCTTTGTTGTTGATAATCATTATAGTTAAATTGGAGAATTACAATCACGATATCTCCAATATGCAAAAGAAAAAGGACTTGCTATTGCTTGGGGAAGAGCTGCTTCCAATGGAGAAGCACTTGAGTTGACGTCAGGTTCACTCCATGCCAGAACACCAGATAGGTCCATGGTTAGTTTTTTCGTAAACAATCGATTATTGGTCGAATCTACATCAGACAGCGTAAATAGAAGTTGTTCTTGGTTGAAAGGATCCGTTTGTATGTCGTACCATTTTTGTGTTGCAAAAGCAGGACTTGGAGTAAAAGTTGATGGCTCACCAGAACCTGGAGACCATGAGTTGTTCGAGGGATTATAAGATCTATAGCTTACTACAGTTGCACCTGAATTGTAATATGTAATTATTGCTCTTTTCTGGGAGCCATTGTTTAAAACCCCTGTGGCAACATACTTTGTATAGCAATGGACACATGGTGTTCCTAGTATTATTGGGGTACTTGTAGAATCCAAATTAGTATTAGTCGTCCAACTTAGTCCATTCCAATAACCGGCCTGAAGAACCGCAGGATTGGCATCGTTTATAGACGCAAGAAACAGACCGTTACTGGCAGGATCAGCTGAAAAATCTAAAGTATATGCTTGGCCTAAACCAATAGAACTGGCGGAGGTCCAAGTGCAATTTGCTCCACCATTACATCTTGCGTATCGGACTCCTTTGTTACTATTAGTTTGTCTGTAACCCCAAACAAGCATAATGTTACCTGATGATGATTCAAATTCAATATCAAAAGTATCATTTCTTTGCAACCTATCCCCTTGGAATGCGGGAGTTGTCAAATCACCTTCAATTTGCGGGTCTTTTCTCTTCCAAGTATCAGCATCTCCATTCCAAACCATTGGCCATAGGTCTTGGTTGGCATCGGTGTAAGCAGCCGCGATGAGATTTGAGCTGGGTCTTTTATCTGATGTCATTTTTAACCAATGAACAACAGTTGTATTACTGAAAGTATTTAATGAGGTATAATTTGTCCAATTTGAAGCCCCGCAACTATTTGAACCAGGCTTGGTTCGGTATCTCATCATGTCAACAGTTGTTCCGCTTTTGCCTGTTGAGTAAAAAACCATAGCATCGCCTGAACTTGTTTCGTATGCTATATCAAACCGTCTATCCGATCCATTTCCTCCAACTGTGTCATTCCATTCGTTAACCCAATTTGTTCCGTTATAGCACATTATTTGTAGAGTTCCGGATGAGTTGACATATCCTGCAATTGCTTCAATTTTAGTTGGCGAGACTGCGACTCGAACATTCAGCGGTACTGTACCGTCAAGTGTTGAATTTTCTATGCTGAATTTATTTTCAGTTTTGTCAAAGATTCTATTTCTTAGATTGATATTTCCAGTCTTTCCATACACTATGATTCCATCCTCGGTTGAAGTTGGGTTAATTGGTTTTCTCCAGTCGGTAAGATAAGTAATTAGATCAATTTTTTTGGACGTTCCTCCTTGGCCACTATAAAGACTGCTGATTTCATCCGATGACAAAACGCGATTATAGATTTTAATTTCATCAATTAGGCCATCAAAATAATCGCCGCCTCCTCCATCTGAGCCGATTTCAAATGTGCTGCTATTTGATATATTATCTATACTTTCAATGGTACTGCCATAATTAGCGGTGTTGTCTAAAGTTCCATTTATATAAATCTTGGTGTTTGCAGATGAGTCATCATCCCAAACAACTGCGAAATGATTCCATCCCGATGAATTAATTTGGGTAGTAGTGGATCTGAGATCATACTGATCCGGGTTGTCAGATACTCTAAACGATAAATAACCTGATGAATTGATATATACAATATAGCCGACAGTTCCTGAAGTGATACTATTTTTCTTGCTTACAATTACATCATTAGTACCTGATGTTTGTCGATTGAACCAGCCAACAATAGTAAAGTCACCTGTCGTTCCAAAATTCAGAACACCGTTTGAAGGGTCGGGTACAACAAACCGATCATTAACTCCATCGAAGTCCAGTGCTTGTTCCAACCCCGCTTTGCTACTTGCCCACAAAGGATCATCTGATCCTGAGGCATTGCTTGCTCCCAATGTACCATTATTTAAATTACCAGATGAGTCTTCTCCGATTTGTCCCGATCCTTCATTGAGATCCCAGTAACCAACAAGTCCCGGAATATTAACAGTGTCCCATAAAACGGATGATGTAATTTTTTTGGTGTCAGGATCAAGATTGCCGCCGCTTGCTACAATATTGCAGCTTAAATCCCGATAAACACTTTCGACTTTTACTGTTCTAATGTAAGTTTTGCCGCTATTAAGAGTATTGGTTGATCCGTCAGTTGGGTCAAATTCCCAGACGTTATTTATGTTATTTCTTTTAACTGCTCGAGGCGTTGGATTGACAGAGCTTAAATTTGAATATCCTTGGTTTTTGATAGATTTTACTGCTTCAATTCCTTCCGAAGCAAATTGATTTGCTATTGTTTCCTCAGCGCCTTGTCTATTGGCAGAAAATCCCTGAATAATTACGCCAATCGCAGCAGAGGCGAAAAATATGAATATTACAGAAGCAAGGATAACTTCAAGAATCGAGAAACCTTTACTATTTGAAATTTGAAATTTGAAATTTGAAATTTTCATTGAAACATAATAATATTTTATATTTAATATGTATTTTTGATATTTGATTTTTAATTTTTAATATGGTTAATCAATTCTACTCACCACCCCTTGACTATTTACATTTACCGTTTTAGTGTTGTTGCCGCCAGTAATTGTAATAGATGCTGTGGTGCTTGGTAGTCCTGTGACTTTGGCAAAATTAATATCTGTAAAACCAGATATTGTTATATTGGAATTAACGTCAAACTTTTCATCAAAAGCACTATTCCCTGAAAGATATAGTACAATTCTTTTGGGAGAAGTAGTATATTTTACTCCCCAAACTCCGTTTTGTTTTCCTGTCATACTATAAACTTGTGCCTTTCTTAGGCTGTTCACTAGTTGTGTTGTCGTATTTTCAACAGCATTTTGAGTAAGAAATCGAGCGTAATAAGATACACCCATAACTCCTATGGTTGAAATTATTAAAACTACTACCAGGAATTCAATTATTGATATACCACTCTCTTTTTCATTTTGGGTTTTCATTTTATAGAACCGGTAAGTTCGTAAATTGGTGAAATTATAGCCAAAGCCACAAACCCAACAACCAAGCCAATAATTATAAGAATAATAGGTTCCAAAACAACAGATAAATTTTTGGCAGTATTGTCAACCTCTTCTTCAAAAAAATCAGCTAGATATATAAATGACTCATCTAATTTACCGGTTTTTTCTCCAACGCCAATCATTTTTATAGCAATCGGAGAAAATCTGGAATAATTCCCTTGATCCAATTCGTCTCTAATGTCTTTGCCCTTACTCACAGCTTCTGATATTTTCTTTACATATTTTTTGAAAACCATATTTTCTGAACCTTCAAATTCCACTTCCAAAGCCCTTGTAATTGGCAATCCGCTTCTTAACATCACTCCTAAATTCCGACAAAGTTCTGTCATTTCCTTGTTCTGTAAAAGCGGACCAAAAATCGGAAAAGAAAGTTTTAGACTATCCCAAATAGGTCTAATTAATGGGAGTTTTATGAGTATTCTAAATAAAACGAATAGTCCAATTAACCCTCCAAAAACAAAAATATTATAATTTTTCATAATATTTGCAAAGAAAAGTAGAATCTTCGTTGTTAAGGGTAATTCTACATTTAATGATTCAAAAAGTGTTGCAAGCTGAGGAATGACAAAAATGCTCATGCCCATTCCTACTAAAAAAACAGCGGTTAAAACAATAGAAGGGTAAAGTAAAGCTCCTTGAATTTTTTTCTTTAAAGCATACTCTTTGGCTAGATGCTCCGCGAGATATTTTAGACTCTCATCCAATGTCCCTGATTCTTCTCCTACTTCCGCTAAAGTTATATAAAAATGATTAAAAACTTTAGGATGTTTTTTTAATGATTGAGGGAAAGAATTTCCGTTTTTAATATCATCTGATACCTTTGTGAGAACTTTTCGAAATTTACTTGAGTTAGTTTGGGCGGCAATTGTTTCAATTGATTCGGAAAGTGTAATTCCGCTTTTTACCATCATTGCCAAGTGTTTTGTAAACAAGAGTTTGTCTAAAAATTTTATTCTATCAAGTATTTGAATATCATTTCTTTTTTGCATAGTTGAATTTCCCTCGCTATTCTTTTGTCACTCTTAAAACTTCTTCAATTGTAGTAACTCCTTGTTTTACTTTTTCCAATCCATCCTCAATCATCGTTACCATGCCGTGCCTGGCTGCGATTTTTTTGATTTCAACAGAATCTGCCCTTTCCATAATTGCGCCTCTTACATCATCGTCAACAACCAGAACTTCAAATATTCCAACTCTGCCGTCAAACCCTGTGCCATGATCCAGCGAACATCCTTTGCCCTTATAAAGTCTAATTTTTGGTCCATCACCAAAAGTTTTTTTTAAGGTTGAGTCATCTAAATAGGATGTAAGATCTGATATGTCAACTTCTTGACTTACCCTGCATTTGGTATGGATTTTCCTTACAAGTCTTTGAGCAATAATTAAATTTATTGTTGATGCGATAAGAAAAGGTTCAATTCCCATATCCATAAGTCGAGGAAAAGTTGTAGGCGCATCGTTTGTATGAACTGTTGAAAGAACAATATGACCCGTTAAAGCAGAATTTATAGCTATATCAGCTGTTTCGTGGTCTCTAATTTCACCTACAAAAATTATATCCGGATCTTGCCTGACAATGGAGCGAAGTCCTTCTGCAAAGGTAAGGTTTGTTTTTGGGTTAACCTGAATTTGATTTACACCCTCAATCGCGTATTCAACTGGATCCTCAATGGTTGTAATATTTACTCCGCGGTTATTTAATAATTTTAGAATAGAATATATTGTTGTAGTTTTTCCTGCACCAGTTGGACCTGTTGCAAGAATCATGCCATATGGTTTGGCATAAGCTTTTTTGACTTTTGTTAGATCAGTTGGTGAGAATCCAAGGTCAACCAGAGAAAATTGTCTTGACCTTTCTGATAAAAGTCTCATTACTACATTTTCACCTGTTACGATAGGGATAATGGAAACTCGGACATCAACTTCTTCATCGTCTAAATCAAACTGTAATTTTCCATCTTGCGCCGCGTGATGTTCATCTGTTTTTAGATACGCTAGAACTTTTATTCTTGTCACAATAGGCGAGTGAAGCTCAGATGGTAAAGTTAGTATGTCATGCAAAATTCCATCAATCCTGAAACGAACAATTGACTTATCTTTTAATGGTTCCAAATGAACATCTGATGCTTTGTTGTTGTAAGCGTAACGAAGTATTGCATCAACAATTTTAATAATAGGAGGATCATTGTTATATTTGACATTTTTTGCTTCTTTTATATTCTCCCCAATTATCTCATCAAATGTTGATGCTAAATCTTTCCTATAGAGGAAAAATGAGTTTTCAATATCTTTTTCTGTTGCATAGTATATTATTATTGGCAATCCAATTCTTTTTTCTAAAAAATCTAATACTTGTAAGTTATCAGGTTCAGACATTGCAACATGAAGACCATTTGAGTCTTTTTTAAATGAGATAATTTTGTTTTTTTTCGCAAAAGCCTCAGGGATAATTTTTAAAATATCAGATTTTATGGATATGTCTTTTAAGCGAATTAGGGGTAAAGATATAAGATCGGATATTGTTTTGCCTAAATTTTCATCTGTAATTAAGTCTTTTTCAAGTAAGATTTTTGAAAGTTGAGATTTTTTATTCTGGCTTTCTTCAAATGCAATGTCTAGTGCTTTCTTGTCAATTACAGCTAACTCTTTTAAGGCATTATAAAGGGCAATATTTGTATAGGCAGCCATACATTAAGCATCAAAGGGTGCTTTATAAATCATAACACAATAAATTCCTGCCTTGCAATCTTTTAGGATGTTATATTAACGGTCTGAAGCGGTAGCTAGTATTTTGTTTATTTTCTCAATAAGATTATTTAGAGAAAAGTCGGTTTTGACAAAAAAGTCTATGGCTCCGAGTTTTAATCCCTTTTCAATGTCTTCTTTTTGCCCTAAATTAGAAGCCAAAATTACCGGAATATTTTTGAGCGATTCATTTTTTTTAATTTCCTCAAGTGTTGTAAATCCATCTTTTTTTGGCATTACAATGTCAAGCAAAATTAAATCAGGGGTATATGTTTGAAGTAGACTTAAAGCTTCGACACCATCATAAGCATTTTTGATATCAAAACCTGCCTTGGACAGTTTTACCCTATAAGCGTTTGCCAAAAAATTATCATCTTCAACAATCAAAATTTTCTTCATGCACTCCCTAATTTTTCTTTAACTCTACCTATTATATCGTTTAAAGAATGATCGACTTTTATTAGATATTCGGTATTGTTGTTTTTTAATAGTTCTTCGATTTTCTTATCATCATATAAATTACTTAGAATTATTACAGGAATATTATTTGTTTCTGGGGAATCTTTGAGTTTTCTAAGTACGGATATGCCGTCTAATTTTGGCATGATTATATCCAAAAGAATAAGATCAGGTTTTATTTGACTAACTTTTGTCAAGGCTTCTTCACCATTTGCGGCTGAATCAACAATGAAATTTTCAGCGTTAAGCTTGTCAACTAAGGCTTTTGTTACTAGCGGCTCATCATCTACTACTAAAATTCTTTTCATATTATACTAGTACTATCTGATTTCAGCTTGCTTTCTTCTTCGATCAACTGCTTTACAGAAACTATTATATCATCTAGTCGATTTTCTGCTTTGAGATAATATTTCTTTACACCTAATGTTAACATATTCGTGACTCGATCGGGACTAGCAGAATTACTTACAACAACTGTTGGAATATGCATCCACTTGTCGTTTTTATTTAGAATATTCATAAATTCAAATCCGTCCATATCTTTAAGGTAAAAATCAAGCCAGATTGCGTCAGGAAGGTTTTCTGACTTATTTAAGATTTCTATTCCCTCTTTTCCGCTGGTACTTGAAATTACATTTAGTCCATTCATCTGGAGTTTGCGTGAAATGGCATCAAGAAGCATCTCTTCATCTTCAATTACTAAAATAGTATATTTTTTATCTTCCATGATTATCTATATTCTCCATATTATTTATCTAACTGTCAAGTGTTACTTCGCCCCTCTTGGGAGGAGTTCCTGAGATTGGTAAGCTAAACCAAAAAGTTGTGCCCTTGCCTTCTGTACTTTCAAACCAAATTCTTCCTTTTGATGATTCAAGAATTACTTTTATTAGATAAAGTCCGAGCCCTGTGCCATCAGTTACGATTTTTACGATATTTGATGCTCTGTAAAATTTCTGAAATACTTTATCCTGTTCATTTTTGGGAATTCCGTAACCGTTGTCGCTAATTTGAGATATAATTTGGTCCCCTTTTTTTGATAAAAATACAGATATCTCGCCCGATGGAGGAGTGTACTTAATAGCATTTGTAAGAAGGTTCATGTAAACTTGTCTAATTAGCTTTGGATCAATATTTATAAGTGGAAGTTGTTCATGAACGCTAATTATTGGAGTAATATCTTTTTGCTTGAATTTAATTTGAAGCTCATCAATTACTCCTTTTACTAAAGCACTTAAATCGGTTGGTTTGGGATCTATAATAATCCTTCCAGATTCTATTCTTGAGATATTAAGAAGTGATGATACAAGAGCAATCATTCTTTCGTTGGACTGATGCACGCTAATTAAGAGATCTTTTTGATCTTTTGTAAGGGGACCTGCATCTCCATCCAAAAGCATTTCAGAAAACCATTTTATTGCAGAAAGAGGAGTTCTAAGCTGATGAGAAGCCAATGATATAAATTCAGTTTTCATTCTGTCAACATCTTTTTCTTTTGTCGCGTCCCTTACAATTGTTATTGTCCCACTGACTTTGCCATTCGTGAAAATTGGAGTGACAGTAAGGGCTGCGGGGAATTTTGACCTGTCTTTTCTTTGAAAATAAAGAGTGTGCATTGCAGAGGTAGCTGCTTTTCTGCCAGACGCAAGGGATACATATATTGGATAGTCATTTCTTGGAACTAACTTTTCATTTTCATAAGTTGCGGGAACTACAGAGTCGAGGGTTTTATATAGAACTTCCACGGAGGAAAATCCAAACATTTTTTGAGCAGGTGGATTAATCATTGTCACTATTCCTTTCTCATCTGTAACTATCATCCCGTCTCCGATACTTGATAAGATTGCTTCGTCTTTTGTTTTTTCATCTTTTAGTTTAATAGTGCTTGCGTTAAGATCTTCCAATACATTTAATAACGCTTTTTCAATGTCCTTATCAGTTATTTGAGACTGAAGAATTTTCAACCCCATATCTTTTGATTTCCTTTCAAATTCTTTTTGCTCCTCGAAACCTAATCTTTGAGAAAGTGTCTGAACTTGTTTTTTAAGTTCTATCATCTTAAGTTCACGGTCAATCATGACCTTGTTGAATCTCTCTAGATCTTTGATGTTTTTCTCAAGACTAAATGTGCCTTGCTGAGCAGGGGCAGAGGGATGCTCAAATGAGTTTTTTATAAAAATGGTTATTATAATAGAATTAAGTAAAACTATAAATACAAGTAAAATTGCAGATATATTTGGATCAAGATGATTTTGGGAATTTGCTTGGAAGATTGAAATTATAAATATAATTACACCACTTATCAGTCCTCCCAAGATAATACTTATTATGAGGCGGGCAGATCTCATTTATTTAGTATGACAAGTCTTTTAATGTTTTGTCAATTGATATTTACTCTTAGGTTCTATTCTTGTATACTTTGAAAAGTGAAAAATTTAAAATCTGTTGATCCGTTGCTTTTCGATCTAATTAAAGAAGAAGAAAAGAGGCAGATTGATGTTTTGGAGATGATTCCCTCAGAAAACTACACATCAAAGGCTGTAATGGAAGCATTAGGATCGGTTTTGACAAATAAATATTCAGAAGGTTATCCTAAGAGAAGGTATTATCAAGGAAATAAGATTATTGATGAGGTAGAGACTTTGGCAATTGAAAGGGCGAAAAAATTATTTAAAGTTCCATATGTCAATGTTCAGGCACTTTCTGGTTCACCAGCAAATGCTGCGGTTGAGTTTGCTGTACTTGAGGCAGGAGAAAAGTTAATGGGGCTAAAACTTGCATTTGGAGGACATATTACTCACGGACTCCCGCATAGTTTCTCGGGACGATTTTTCAAATCAGTTCAGTATGAGCTTTCAAAAGATGGAAATTTGGATTTTGATGCAATCGAGAGATTGGCAATAAAGGAAAAACCCAAACTTATTATTTGCGGTTTTACAGCCTATCCTCGAATAATAAATTTCAAAAGATTTGCAGAAATTGCCAAAAAAGTCGGAGCATATCTTATGGCTGATATCGCTCATATAGCAGGCCTAATTGTCGCGGGTGTTCATCCAAGTCCAGTTTCATATGTACATTTAATTACAACAACTACTCACAAAACTCTTCGAGGACCAAGAGGTGCTTTAATTATGGTGACAGAAAAAGGACTTAAAAAAGACCCTGATTTACCTAAGAAGATCGATAGCGCGATTATTCCTGGTCTTCAAGGAGGACCGCATGACAACCAAACTGCAGCAATTGCTGTTTCTCTAAAAGAAGCTGCAGAACCATCATTTAAATCTTATGCCAAACAAATTGTTAAAAATGCCAAGGCCCTTGCGGAAGAACTAATAAAATATGATTTTAATTTAGTAAGCGGTAGGACAGAAAATCATTTGTTACTGATTGATTTAAGAAATAAAAACGTGAATGGGGCAGTCGCGGCTTTAGCATTGGAAGCTGCGGGAATTGTCTTAAATAAAAACGGCGTTCCGTTTGACAGTATGCCTCCATTTTATCCATCAGGAATTCGTCTTGGAACGCCTGCGATAACAACACGTGGGATGAAAGAAAAAGAAATGGAAAAAATCGCTTTTTGGATTAATAGCGTTATCGAAGAAGTTAGAGGTTATAAGCTGCCGGAATTAAAAGAAAAAAGAAGTGAATTTATGAAAAAGTTTAAAGAGGAAGTTTTTAAAAACAAAAATCTTTTGAAGATTGCCCAAGAAGTAAAAAGTGTCTGCCACAAATTCCCCGTGCCATAAAGCAGTATATACATCATGATGAATGTTGGTATTTTAGGCTGCGGCTGAAAGTGGGGGTTTTTGACCTACTAGACGAAACCATACTCGATTAAGTCCTTCTATTTATTGTTTTATTAAAGTATCATTTAAATGTTTACTGTACATTGGGATCGTTTCCGAAGTCACATGAGGAAAAACACCTTTTATAAATGTGGGATACTCAGCAATCCATCCTAGTGCTTTACGAGATAAAAATACTTCCACTTCTTTAGAGTACCATATCTTAAAACCTGCATCAAACATCATTCTTATATATTCTTCAGGCTCTAAAGTTTCCAACGGAGACTTTACAGATTTTTCTCCTGCTAGCTTATAGGCACCTGAAGTCCATTTGCCATAACTAAAGCTTTGCTCTCCCAATGCTCTTTGGTGAGGATTAAAAAGTTCCGTCGTCTAGTTGACGAGAATAAGAATAATAATTATGTAAAGATTATTCTGTTATCCTAGCTTTAAACTTACACTTGTACAATTACAAAGGATGCAAACATACCTGCTCCAAATCCAGCCCAAACAAGCTTATCTCCTTCCCGTATTTCACCATTATTTTTTGCTTTCATAACTGCTTTTGAGATAGAAGCAGATGAGAAATTTCCTTCTTTAAAATCTTCATAAATACTTTCTGGGCTAAACCCTCCAGTCGTTGAGCGTTTTATAGCATCAATTACTGGACGACTTCCTTGATGAGGAAAAATTAATTTTATATCCGATGGTCTAAGATTTGCTGATTTAACAGCATTATCAATAACTGGCCAAATATTATTCATGATTAATTTTAATATCTTTTTTCCTTCCTGTTCGAATTTTCCAGATTCTGGAAATGGAACAGACCTTTTTATAAAGGGCGGTACCATGAGATTTTCATCAATTGGCATTTTGATATATCCAGCTTCCTTCTCTGAAAAATCATGGTTTTTGAAAGACAATACTTTTAGGTCTTGTCCATGCACAAAACTTGTTGCAATTGCTCCATCAGAAAACAGTGTCTGAGCCCATGACGGATCTTTTGTAAGTCCATTTCTAAGATCATGTAAATGAGGAGAATATATTTCTGAAGTGATCAAAAGAATTCTTTTTCCATTAAATTCTTCTTCATGTTTTTTAAGATGAGAAAGAGACCATGTAAATCCAGAACAAGCTGCGTGTACATCTAAATGATCAGCTGAAGAAAAACCTAATTCATTTCGGATTCTGTCAGATAAATTTATTCCTTGCGGGAAACTG
>CAYJRY010000015.1:0-15601 GCA_964372855.1 uncultured Gammaproteobacteria bacterium
AAACTGTTTTATATATTCTTTTGTGTTCTCTTGTTGGTGTTCCAAAAAATAAAGTTCGGGTCATGTCAGAACAATAGTTATTTACTTTCGCTCCAAAATCAAAAAGGACAAATTGTCCTTTTTGTCCTGAGCTTGCCGAAGGACCTAATTTCGCATTACTCGTTTTGTGATGGGGAATTGCGGAGTTTTTGCCAAATGCAACAATAGGAGGAAAAGAAATATCAAAACCTTGTTTTTTTATAAAAAACTCTAACTCAAAAGCAATTTGTTTCTCACTGACTCCAGGTTTTATTTTATTTAAAATATATTTAAAAGCGTTATCTCCAAGTTCGCACGCTTTTTGGATATTTAATATTTCGTTTGGACTTTTGATTGTGCGCAAATTATCAAAAGTAAAATGATTCAAACCTGCCTTACCGGCAGGAAGGTCATTTAACAAACGTAAAAGTTTTTCGTGTTCCGCAACCGTAATGTTATAATGGTCAAAACCAAGCCTTTTAATCTTATGTCTTTTTACTAAATCTTTGAACGCTTTTTCAAACGGAAAGCTTCCTGAAATTTCAATAAGTTCAAAGTCCTTGATTTTTTCTACTACCGCGTTAGCATATCTACCATCAGTTAAGATATATTGTCTATCTTTAAGAATCAACAGAAATGCTTCGCGTTCAAAAGGCGTGAAGTATGAAAAATCTGTTAAATATATGATATTAGATAAAGAAGATACAAGAATAGCATCAAATTTTCTTTTTAGAATCTCATTCTTCAGAGACGTAAGTTTGGATTTCATTGTTTGGGGGATTTTGGGATAAAAGGAACTTCAGGGAAGATAAGAACCCGATTTGCAAGAATTTTATTTTTATTTGCGGTATCCAAAGGTCCGGAGGCAATAATTGTATAGTTTTCTTTTATTTTGGAAAACCCTGATCTTGTAACATCGGTTTGGATAGTGTAGGAATTTGTTATTGTATTATAATCAATATCAATTAAATAATTTTTGCCATTTTCCGCTGTAACAGTCACGGTAAAGTTTTTATCATCAATTGATTTTATACCTCCTCGGACAACAAAAAGCGGATTTACAAGTGTAACAAACCGCGCAAGTATTCGTCTGGAATCTTTATTGTAAAGACCAAGAATCCCTAGTGTATCAGTGTCTTTTATATCAGAAATCCCATAACTTTCTTTTGCTTTTGGGGAAGTAAATTTTGTAAATTCATCTACATCAACAAATCTAGTATTTCCCTGCAAATCACTAACTGTTATTTGAGTATTTGTGACGTTGGTGACTTTGCCTATTATGCCACGTTTTTCAACTAGTCGAAGCTGTGCAACTCGAGATGCAATATTTTCTATAAGTTCCATTTTTATATCTGGAGTTGGTGTTTGGCTATATACTTTATCTGTTATCAAAAAGCCTTCAACTAGCGTTATTAATATTCCGGCAAAAAGTATTGATAGAATCGTTATTTTCATTTTTTAAAAATCTTCAGTCGAATATGTGACGGTTTGAATTATTGATTTTGTTTCTCCATCTTGCGCAACTGCAATTACTTCTATTATATTTTGTCCATCAGAAAGCGTTACTGATTTTGAGAAATTTCCAGATAGCGATGGTTTGACAATATTCTCAAAACCATTTACTAGTATTGCTACAATCGCATCTGCTCTTGTTTTGCCGGATACTATTAGAGTTTTATTATCATATACTTTTTCATCTTCCGGCTGATTTAATTCAAGCGTAATAGATGGAATTGGAGTTGGTGTCAAGGTTATCAATACGGCGATATTTTTGGGATTATCATTGTTTGATTTAGAAAACTGGAAGAAAAAAAATAATCCTCCGGCAACAAGAAGTCCAAGAATGGTTGCGACAAAAGAAAGAATTACTTTTTCTGTTTTCATTGAAGATCGAAATATGATACGATACTGTCTATCCTCTTGTCAAGGTAAAATTCCTATGATAGGATGTTGGGGTGGATATTTCTTTGTTAAACCATACCTGTCTAAGATTAAAAGGTAAAAAGGTTATTTTTATAATTGATCCATCATTGCCAATGGCAAAAGCAAATGCCGATGCAATATTGATTACTGGTGCAGTTTTTGATACTTCAAAAGTTGTGGATTATAGAGTTGTAGTAAATGGGGCTGGGGATTATGAAATTGCCGGAGTAAAAATAAATGGTCATAAAATTGAGAATGGATCTGTTTATAGACTTTCAATAGATAATTTGAGCGTTATAGCAGGAAAAGCAAGCGATATATCAAAATTAGGAGAAAAAGTTGGTACAAGTGATATTATAATGCTTAATACAACAAATGATTTTAATGAATCTCAAATTACTTCACTTTCACCCAAAATAGTTGTTATTTATGGAGACAACAAAGACAATTGTGCTAAAAAATTAGGCATACAAAATTTATCTACAGTTGATAAATTGTCAATCACAAAAGATAAATTACCACAGGATTTACAAGTAATAGTTTTACGTTAATATGGCAAGCATTAAAGTGCCACCTCAAAATATTGAAGCGGAGCAGTCTGTTTTGGGTGCTATATTAATAGACAAAAATGCAATAGCTTCTGTTGCTACATTAATTACGCCAAATGATTTTTATGACAAAATAAATGGACTTATTTTTGAATGTATGTTAACTCTTTATGAGCAGGGAAAGCCAATTGATCTTTTGACTGTAAAGTCCTCTCTTAAAAAATATAAAGGCAAGGAGAAAATCGATTCTTCGTATTTAGTTGATCTAGTCAATGCTGTGCCAACAGCGGCAAACATAGAACATTACGCAGGTTTAATTAGGGAAACTTCAACAAAAAGAGCTTTAATTCATGCAGGATCAGAAATTACAGCGATGGGTTTTATTGAAGACAAGGAAGTGGATGATCTTTTGAATAAAGCTGAATCATCAATTTTTGCTATTTCTCAAAGTAATCAAACGAGATCTTTTATTCCACTTAAAGAAGCCCTTGCTGAAAGTTTCGATAGGATTGATGAGTTACACAAAAAAGGCGCTGGACTCCGTGGGGTAAAAACAGGATTTGTTGATTTGGACAATACTCTTTCCGGACTTCAGGCGTCAAATCTTATAATTCTTGCTGCGCGGCCTGGGCAAGGAAAAACAGCGATGATTGTTAATATTGCTCAATACGCTGGAGTTGTTGAAAAGATAGGAGTTGGGATATTCTCACTTGAGATGAGTAAAGAGGAATTGGTAGATAGGCTTTTGGTCGGGCAGGCGGATGTTGACGCGTGGAGAATAAAAACAGGAAGACTATCAGAGGGCGATTTTACTAAGTTATCTCAAGCTATGGGAGAACTCGCTGATGCACCGATATTTATAGATGATACTCCAGGAATTACAGTATCTGAAATGCGAACAAAAGCAAGAAGACTTCAGCTTGAGCACAATATCTCACTTTTTATAGTTGATTATCTTCAGCTTGTTGATCCAGGACGCCGATATGACAATAGGGTACAGGAAGTTTCAATAGTATCTCAATCATTGAAAAATTTAGCAAGAGAATTAAAAGTTCCTATTATAGCAGTATCGCAGTTGTCTCGTGCGGTTGAACATAGGGGAGAAAGAAAGCCACAGTTAGCAGATCTTCGTGAATCAGGTGCAATTGAGCAGGATGCGGATGTTGTGATGTTTTTGTATCGCCCAGAAGCAGAGCTTGCGCCTACAATGCAAATAAAACTCCTCATTGCCAAACACAGAAACGGCCCAATGGGCGAGATAGATCTTCTTTTTAGAGGAGATAGAATTAAGTTTTATAATGTGGAAACAAAAAGAGAAGAAGTTATAAGTATGGCTTAGTACAACTTAGTTTTTGACTTCTCTTTTTAGCCAGTCAAAGTATTTTTGGTTTGAAGAGACTGGAATTTTGACAATGCAGGGAATAGTGTAAGAATGTATTTTCTCAACTTCTTTTTTTACTTTTTCAAAGTTTTCCTCAAGCGTTTTTGCGATTAAAATACATTCGGATTCATCAGCTAGCTTTCCTTTCCAAGGATAAAGACTGTTAACAGGTCTATGGATATTTGCACAAGCAATAAGTTTTTTCGAAAGTAAATGCTTTGCAATTTTTCTTGCCTCCTGCTTAGTGGGATTTGTAATATATATAAAAATAAAATTCACAAGTGGGCAAGGAGGGAGTCGAACCCTCACAGCCTTGCGACTAGTAGTTTTTGAGACTACCGCGTATACCATTCCGCCACTTGCCCCAATAAATTTAAAGTTGACATCGCTCTGTCATTTCGATTTGTCAAGTTACGGAGGGGAATCCCCTCGGTATTCACTTTGTTCGAAATAACTCTAGGAGTCGTTTTGCATTTTAAGCTTTTCTATTATATACTTTCTCATATGACACTTTCAACCACATTCAATGTCATGATTAGGAGACTTGAACCATGACACTTCAAGAAATATACGAGTTGGGGATTAAGATGGGAATTAAAGCCGATCCGCGAGGAGAAGAAGTAGTAAAAAATCGACTTTCAAAACTGAAGAAAGAATATAAAGAGCTTCCTGATAAAAAGAAAAAGTTTTTTGATCTTGAAAGTTTGGTTAATCCATACTCTGATTCTCGAATTTTGGTAGGTGACCCAAGACATAATGTTAAAAAACTCATGGCTGGAATTGATGCTGATGCCTCTGAAGTATTGCTACTTGATAGATTGGGAGGTTTTGATCTTTTGATTTCTCATCATCCGGGAGGACACGCATTGGCTGGACTACATGAGGTGATGGATGTACAAGTTGATATGTTCGCAAAAGCAGGTGTACCTAAAAATATAGCCTATGCGTTACTTCAGGATCGAAAGGGTGTTGTTCAGCGAAGATTTAATCCGCTAAATCACAACAGAGCAGTAGATGCAGCCAAGCTTTTAAAAGTTCCACTTTTAGCAATGCATACGATCTGGGATAATCTTGGCAATAAATTTATGGAAGATTATCTCTCAAAGAAAAATTTTGATACAGCATTAGAATTACTTGAATATATTAAAGAGATTCCTGAGTTTACCGAGTCAACAAAAGGTAAATCTGGTCCATTTCTAGCATCAGGAACAGAAAAGTCTCCAACTGGAAAAATAATTGTTGGGTTTACAGGTGGAACAAATGTTTCAAAAGAGCTTTACGTAGAACTCTCAAAAGCAGGTGTGGGTACACTTATTGAAATGCATGCCTCAGAAGATGTTTTGGTGGAACTCCGAAAACTTCATATAAATGTAATTGATTGTGGTCACATGGCAGCTGATTCAATCGGAGCAAATATTTTTTTGGATGAGGTTGAGAGAAGGGGAGTAGAAGTTATTCCTTGTTCTGGACTTATTCGTATCAAACGCAGTCGCAGATAATAATCCCTCAATATGGAGATTTTCAAGAAGAAAATAGTAAGTAACGATATTCTTCGTGTTCTTCGAATTAGATCTTTCCTTTTTATGATGGGTTCAGAATTTTTTTCTCAGCTTGCTTTCAATATGCAAAATTTTGTTTTGATATTTATTATTTACTCTGCAACCCGCTCTAATACTGCTGTATCTGGAGTTATACTTTCATTTACTATTCCAGCAATTCTTCTAAGCGTTTTCTCTGGAGTTTTCGTCGACAGATGGAACAAGAAAAAAATTATATTTTTTACAAATTTAATTAGAGGAATACTTATACTAATGTTTTTAATACCCAACCTCCATATTGGTTTTATGTATCTTCTAGTACTTCTTATCGCGATTGCTACTCAATTTTTTATACCTGCAGAAACAGCAATTATCCCTAGTCTTATTCCAAAAAAACTTATTATTTCAGGTAATGCGGTATTTGTTTTCGGGTTGTATTCAACAGTTCTTTTAGGGTATATATTATCCGGCCCGATACTTTTACTATTGGGTAGAAATAATACAATTATTTTTTTATCTTTACTTTTTTTCATAAGTACTTTTTTTGTTACAGGTATTAAAATAAAAAATAAAAAGAAAAATTATATTGTTGATAAGTTTCCCGTCAAACGATTTTCTTTAGCCAACGAGACAAAAGAAGTCTTTTCATTTATAAAACGTGCAAGAAAAGTTATGCATGCTTTAATGATGCTTACAATAGCTCAAGCTGTTATGTTTACATTTGCTGTTTTAGGGCCTGGCTACGTTACGACTATTTTAGCATCACCATTGGAAAGTTTATCCTGGATACTTATTACTCCCGCAGCTGTTGGTATGGCAATTGGAGTTATTATTTTAGGAAGCATAGGCAAGAAATTCAGACAAACCAGGCTCTCATCTTTGGGTTTTTTGATGGTAGGAATCGCTTTTATTTTATTACCATTTGGAAGTAAATTAACTCATAGCGATTTAATGTTTAACTTGACAATGCTTCATGTAATTATCGCATTAGCTTTTGTAATTGGATTTTCTATTTCACTTGTGTTTGTTCCGTCAAATGCTACAATTCAGATGGAGTCTTCGGAGGAGCTTCGTGGAAGAATTTATGGATTTCTAAATGCTTTGGTTGGCGCAGTATCATTTTTACCGGTAATAATATCAGGGGGACTAGCAGATTTACTAGGAGTTGGAACAGTTATTTTTGGAGTAGGAATTTTGTTGGTTTTAATAAGTGGAATTTTTTTCTTTTCTAAATAGTTTATATGCAATTTTTCTTAGGTGTTTTAATAATTAATTTATTTATTTTTTTGTTTTGCATTTACACGATTTCAAAAGATGACATAATTCTTCTTCGGAAAGATATTTCAATGGAGAAACTTTTTAATTTAGTATTTATTGGAAGTTTTCTCTGTTTACTCTCGTCTCGTTTTTTTTATGGACTAATCAATTCAAAACTCATACTAAGTAATCCTTTTGTTTTTTTAAATTTTTTCTCTTTCCCAGGACTTTCGTTGGTTGGGGGAGTTTTAGGGGGGTGCGTACTGTTTTTATACCTTTTTGTTAAGAAAAACAAACAATTACCGCTTGGAAGAATAGCTGATTTTTGTTCAATAGGAGTACTTATCACATTTCCAGTAGGATACTTAGGATATTTTATGTTTTCCAATAATTTAAGTTTGATAAAAGCAGTTATTCTTATATTCGTTTATACTATTTTATTTGCGATTTTTTGGAAAATATTTTTGCCGCAACTAATAAGTGGTAATATCAAGGATGGGACAATAGCTTTTTTATTTCTGATATGCTTTTCAACAGTTAGTTTTATCTCAAATATAATAGGGAACTTTAAGGAAATTTTGACTTTGGAAAATATAATATTAATTGGTATGTTTTTAGTTTCAATTGTAGGCTTAGTTATAAACGAAAAACTTTTTTCAAAATTTAAATTAAAACGCTGAAATGGAAATAAAAATTTTGTACGAAGATAGTGATATTTTGGTTTTAGATAAGCCATCAGGAATTGTAGTTAATAGATCTGATACGACGAAAGGGGAGAAGACAGTTCAAGAGTGGGTCGAGGAATATTTGAAAATCCCAAATCCTAAATTCCAAATTCCAAATAAATCCAAAAATTCAAATTCAAATATCCAAAACAGTTTCGAATTTCGAGATCCGGATTTCGAATTTTTTAATAGGTCGGGGATTGTGCATAGGCTTGATAAAGAGACTTCTGGAATTCTTTTGGTTGCTAAAAATCCTCAATCGTTTGAAAATCTGCAAAAACAATTTAAAGAAAGGAAAGTCAATAAAACCTACATAGCTTTGGTTCACGGAGAACTTGATGTTACTGATGGTAAGATTAATGTGCCAGTTGGGAGGCTTCCTTGGAATAGAAAAAGATTCGGTGTTTTATCAGGAGGAAGAGAAGCGATAACAAAGTATAAAGTATTAAGTATTAAGTATTTAGCATTAGCAAAACAAATGCAACCGTTGACGCTTTTGGAGCTGTATCCTCAGACCGGTAGAACGCATCAGATAAGAGTTCATCTGAAATATATTAATCATCCTATCTTTTCAGATCATTTATACGCAGGAAGAAAAATAGCAAAGATAGATAGAAATTTATTACCCCGTATATTTCTCCATGCTTCCCAAATAACTTTTTCTCATCCAATTTCAAATAAAGTACTGACAATTAAAAGTGAAATATCGGCAGACTTAAATCATTTTTTACAAAAATACTTAACTTGATTCTTCAAAATTTTGTTGCTAACATTTGTTAATATATCTAAATTCAGGAGGTGAGAAAATATGGGAGTATATGGAGGTTTTTATAAAGGCGAAAAGAAGAAAAAGAAAAAAGATTTAAAGAAAAATATTCCTGTAACTACAGGTTTGGGTGCGCCAACTATTAAAATGCCTGAGATAATCTCTAAGAAAGATAAAAACTTCTAAAATTGAGATTCCTGCCCATGAGAAAAAAAACAGGTTTAAAGAAGAAAAGTAATACATATTATGCGTTTATATTTGCAAGCATTGTATTATTTCTTATATTAGTATCATTAATTTCAAAAGTTCTTATTGTTGTGCGTGGCAGCGTGTATGATGCGAACCAAAGATTTAATATGGCTATATTTAATAATCAAAGTACAAAAATATTGTCATTATCTTCTAATTCAAAAACAGCGTCCATATTGAATTTGGGGGAGAAGTTAGATATTAAATCATTAAGTAACTATTTGGCGATACCAATAGATGCAACAATAAAGAGTGACTTTTTAGATACAAATCAAGAAGTTGATAATTTATTTTTTCAAATGGCTCTAAATTATTCAAAAATTGAAACGAAAATGACAATTGTAGATTTGGTAAGGATTTTTATTTTGTTGAAAAATATACCTGAAAAAAATATAGCTGAAGATAATATAACATTTGGAATGAACGAAAGTATGATAGATAATATTGTAAGTCAACTTTTTAAGGACGAGAAAATTCAAAAGGATCAGAAAACAATACAAATTATTAATGGTACAAATATTTCTGGCCTTGGTAATAAATTAGCAAGACTTATTACAAATATAGGTGGGGATGTGATACTAGTTGCAACATCTGAGAAAGTTGAAAAAAAATCATTAATTTATTATATTGGGGAACAAAGTTATACCGTAGGAAGGTTGGCTGAGATCTTAAATTTTAATTTAGTGAATTCTTCAAATCTAGGCATTGCAGATGTTACTATAATAATAGGGGAGGATAGTATATGAGTATTTGGTTTGTTGTAGTAGTAATTGCTATAATATCATTTATTCTGTCCCTAATTTCTCTTAGAAATTTAAAAAATAAAGCTCACCTTGATGAAGTCAAGAAAAAATTAGATAAAGGACGAGTTATATTTCAGGACACTTCTTCCTCATCCAAATCTTGACCCTTAAACTTATAGCCAACTTTTTTATAATTTTTCATATTTTGATTATTATTTGATAAATTCAGGTTCTGATCTTGTAATGAGAGAAAAGAGGGATGATCTTTGTAACGGGTCGCCCTTTTAATCTCTTTAATGAAGATCATTACATTGTGTTCATTTACAGATTTGATATACGCATCATATTGATTACCGCCTTTAATAAGCTTGATAAGCCTTTTTCCAATGTCGTCTGGCAACATACCCAAATATTCTTTATTTAGATTTTGTACAAAAATTCTAGAGCGTTTTATTGAAATCGTCACATTTTGGCCACTGGTCAGTAAAGCGATGATTTTTATCGGCGCAAGATTGACTAGAGAAATTATTTTTGTTTTCCCACTTTCTTCTATAAAAGAATTATTAACGTAATTAAGGCTTCCTTGCCCATTTTTTATTATTTTTCTATAACTTAAGTCTGATAATTTTTTTATATTTCTAATAGCAATTGTATTTAATGTGTCTAGCTTTAATACTTTTCTGTACGTTGCTTTTGCTTCCTGAATACGGCCCAATGCTACAAAAGCATAAGCAAGTCTATTAAGAGCATCGATATTTTGAGGATCTTGCCTAAGAAGGCTTTTATTCAGGTGTGTTGCGTGCTGCCAATCTCCCAAAAGCATTGCTTGGATTGCTTGGTCTTTGAGTGTCATTTATGGGTGTAAACAACAAGTCAAAATTATAATATACTTTCTTGCAAAAGTCAATAAAGAAACTATATAATTGAGACTTATGACCCGTTCAATTGACACTCAGGGTCATAGTGAGGAATTCGAACTATGAGTGGACATTCAAAATGGGCAACAATAAAACGCCAAAAAGGTGTTGCAGATATCAAAAGAGGAATGGCTTTTACAAAATTATCAAACGCAATCACAATTGCTGTTAAAAGAGGGGGAGGAATTACGGATATAAACAATAATTTTCGTCTTCGACTTGCTGTTGAACAGGCCAAAACCCACAATATGCCAAAGGAAAATATTGAACGAGCAATACAAAAAGCCATTGGTGTGGGAGAAAAAGAGGTGCAAGAAGTAGTTTATGAAGGATTTGCGCCAGAGGGAGTAAGTGTAATTATCGAGGCTGCTTCGGATAATCCTCAAAGGACTACAAGTGAGATAAAAAGTATATTCAACAAAGAAGGAGGAAGTTTTGGGCAGCCAGGATCGGTTTCATACCAATTTGAGCAAAAAGGCGAAATAGTTGTTGAACGAGGTGATAAGTCAGTAAATGAGCTTTTGGAAATGGTTCTTGATACTCAGGTAGAAGATATTGATGAAGAAGATAATAAAATTATTCTAACTACGTCGCCATCTCTTCTATCAGAAGTTCGAAAAAGTCTGCTGAATAAAGGCCTAAAGATAATTAGCGATCAGATTACTAGAAAACCAATTACATTTGTTTCGATTGACAATAAAGAAAAAAAGGATCGGATAAAGAATTTCCTCAAAAGAATAGAGAATTTAGATGATGTTCAAAAAATTTATTCAAATATTAAGGAAAGTTAGAATTACCAAAAGAAAACGTCTAATTTTTTTTATCTCAAAAAGACAAAAATTCATTATAGGTGTGATATTTTTGTCAATTATACTTTTTTCTCTAGAGCAAGTCTTCGGGAAATCTGGCGTATATATAGCATTTGTTCTTTCTATTCTAACTGACTTATTTGTTTTTTGGGCGATAAGAAGGGATTTAAAAAATAATTTTTATCCACAAGTTTTTATTTTACCTTTTCTCTATAGCCTTGCATGCGCATTATTCTATTTTCTAGTTCCAGCACGATTCATAACAAGAATAGCTATGACAACTTTTTATGCAATTGGACTTTATTCTTTATTTTTAAGCGTAAATATTTTTATTGTATCATCCTTTAGAACAATTGCTTTACTATCGTCCGCAAGAACAGTTTCTTTTGTTATAACTTTAGTTTCCTATTTTTTCTTATCAAACGTAGTTTTTTCCCTTCGACTAAACGTACTTATAACATTGGCTTTGATTTTCTGTTTTACCTTTGCACTTGTTTTATATTCACTTTGGACTCATACATTAGATAGCAATCTCTTCTTAAAATTAAATTGGCTCTTATTGTTGTCGATTGCTTTAGTTGAAGTAAGTTTGGTATTATGGTTTTGGCCATCGTCTCCGACAATTGTTGCTCTTTTCTTAACAGGAATGTATTATATTTTTATAGGACTATCCCAAAATTGGATAGATAGAAGACTTTTTAAATCTGTAATGTGGGAATATGTATGGGTCGCTGTAATAGTTTTAATTGTTTTTTTAACATTTAGCTTGCGATCATAATAATAAATAAGTGTGTTTAGTAGAGGAGAGGGGAGAGTGCTAAAATAAGGCTCTATGCGTTAGAGCAAATGATATAGTTTGATATATCGAATGAATAATATTATAGGACTTTTTTAATAGATTTCTTCCTTGCATGAATGTGGATAACTATTAATTTTCACGGATTATGATAATAGTTTTCACGAAGATAATATACCCTGGAGGAGATAGTCTGTCTTATTCTTGTTTTTAGCCCTTACATTTCTGTTGGAATACGACTTAAAGCGCGAATAATCGTTGGAATTAAGAAACAGCATTTACTCTCCGACAGATATAAATAGCAACTGCTTCTAAAGAAAAAAATACGAAAGGAAATTTTAAATGAATTTGAGGCTAAAATATTGATTTTAGATTGATAAATCAAGCTAAACAACGATATGTACTGTACCGAAGAGAAGAGAGAGTGATTATAGGTTGAGATAAATGATATTCGATTCAATATATATAGTATATCAATAATAAATAAAATATTTATTAAGATCAAAGCCATTATTCTCCGGGATGTTAAATGATTTTTCGGGAAATAAAGAAATAAGGGAAATATGTAATTATGTCGTACAATAATACTTTTACGACGTAATTTCGAATGAATGGCTGGAGAAGGCCTTTTTTTTCTTCATAATCATAAAATATTAATTTTTAAATTTAATTTATTTAATAAGGAACTCTCTTTTTGACTTATATTATTCCTTTTAACAATTATAGTTCATTCCCCTACTATAGGTTCACCAGCTTCAGATTAACTTGAACACTTCTCCAAAAATTTTGTAAAATAGAGGAGTGTATGGTATATGAAATAGAAAGACTTGCAAATAAGTTTGATCAGAATGGTCTACGTAATGCAGCTGAGCGCACGCGACAATTCAGTCAACAATTGAAAAAAGAAGGACTAATTCCAGAAGCACTTGAGACAGATGTTTTTAAAGAGGATCTTGAACATGGTCGTGTATTCGAACATCATAAATTCTTATTCTATCCTGATAGGAGTATTGTTATAGTAAATGGGATCGAAGAAGAAAGAAATTTGACTCCTAAGTTAAATCAGCTTTTGCAGACTTTTGTTCTGAGGCCAAACATTATTCATTCGGAATCTCAACTGATGAAAAATGTTTGGGGTAGCGAGCAATATTCTAGGAAAATTATAACTACTGCCATTAAGAGATTGAGAAGTATACTGGAATCTGATCCGCATAAACCAGAAATTATTATCAATGTATTTGGTCATGGATATTATCTTAAGCATGGAAACAGATCATCTTTAGAATAATTTAAAACTTGTCTATAATCAGTCTTTGTAAGTCAGAATTATAGCCGTCATATCCAAGAGCCCAAATTCCGATTCCTTTTAGATTTTTATCATTCACATAATCAAATTTTATTCCTAATGATCTGACATTATCAAAATGCACTATGCGTTTGTCTCCTTTGTCAACATATGAGTAATAGGGCGTTTGGGATATCTCACTCCAATTTATTGTGTGTTTTCTGCTTTCGGCGATAATTGTTGAGTATGGAAGTATTTTTCCATCAGACCTACCGTCTTCTGGCCAATCATATCCGTAATAAGGAACAGCTAAAATAATTTTTTCTGGTTTGACCTTTTCTAAATAACCTTGAATTGATCCAATTAAGTTTATTTCTCCTCCCATTGGTGAAATAGGGCCAGGGATACCTTTGATGGTGTGAAAATCATACCCCATTACTACATATGCATCAACATGTTCTTCCAACATTTTAAGGTCGATCAATCGTTTGATATTGCCCTCTGTAGCATAAGTATCAATAGTTAGAACGGATTTTGGGTATTGACGTTTTAATTCAGCATTTAAATTGGTTACTAATCGTGTAAATCCATCTCTAACATTCTCAGTTGGTGTACCTAGATACTCGAAATCTAAATTGATTCCATTTAGATTCTTTGAGCTGAATAAATATAATGCATTGGAGATAAAAGTTTTTTGCGCATCATCAGAGTTTACAAGAGTCTCTATGTTATCATTATTAAAAGATTTGAAAGTCAATGAGATTTTGATATCTTTATTCTTAGCTCGTTTTATAAATTGATCAAGTTCAGGATCCATCCACATTTGCCATCCGGGATCGACTTCGTTACTTGTATTAACTTTTACTATATTTCCCCGTCCATCTACTTCTAGCCCAAAAATGCTTATCGTTGAAAGAAGTGAAATATCTATTTCAGATGCCTTTGGAATCATCCAATAAGGAAAAAAACCAAATATTTCTTTTTTTGGTTTGGATGTAACAACAAGTGGTACATTTGGTTTGTTGGGTACTGAAAATGCAGTATCTGGATCAATTGGTGACATATTTGCATAAACTTGTTTTACTATTTCTAACGATTGTGCTGGTAAGGGAGATTGGAAATCTATAGTTGCAAATTCTTCATTATTTGGTATAAGATTTTGTCCAAATATATAAATAAGTGCAGAGGTAAAGATTAAGATAGCTACAAATGTATATGCTAAAAATCTTTCACGTTTTGTAACAAAGCTAATGATTTTTTGGATTATAGATGGCGTTTGTATTGATTGTTGAACTTGAGAGATTGCTTGAGGATTCTGGAATTGGAAATTCGGGTTAGTCTCTTCTTTAATTGCCTCTTCGAACTCATCCTCTGTGGCTCCTATTGCTAATACTTTATTCTTTAATTCATTTAGAGTGAATCTATATTCTGGATTATTAGTTATATACTCCTTAATTAATTTTATATATTCAGGCCTCATACTACTAGTATGAATTAAACTCACTGTGACTGTCAAGCAAAAAAATTGAATTTTTGATATATTTTTATTAATATGCTAGATCTAATCGATCAATTTTTGGAATATCTAAGAGTTGAGAAAAATTGCTCGCATCTTACTATTCGGGATTACAGACATTATTTAGAAGTATTTTATAATTGGTATTCCCAATCTTTCCCGAATAGAACAATTGAGGATTTGGATTTAAAAAACATTAGAAAGTATAGAGTTTATTTGGCAAATAAAACTGATGAGAAAGGTCTAACTCTTAAACGAGTAACACAAAATTATTATGTTATTGCTTTAAGATCTTTTTTGAGATTCTTAATAAAAAACGATTACAAAACAATCGAGCCTTCAAAAATTGACTTACCGAAAACTGAAAGCAGATCTCTTAAGTTTCTGGATAAAGGACAGATTGATCGCTTGGTGACTTCCATAGATACCACAAAGGAAGAAGGGCTAAGAGACAGGGCGATACTTGAACTTTTATTCTCAACTGGACTTAGAGTTTCTGAGCTTGTAAAACTAAATCAAAATCTAATAAATTTTGATAGAGGGGAATTTGGCGTCATTGGAAAAGGTGGAAGAGCTAGAATTGTTTTTATATCAGAAAGAGCAAGAGATTGGCTAAAAAGATATCTAGATAAAAGAGAAGATCATTTTTCTCCACTTTTTATTAGATATTCAGGGAGAGTTGATGAGGAAAATAATGGTGAAAAGATGCGTTTGACTGCTCGAAGTGTGGAGAGAATTGTTAAAAAATATGTTCGAGTCTCAAGGCTTCCGGTGGATGCTACAGTTCATACTCTACGTCATTCCTTTGCTACAGACCTTTTAAGTAACGGTGCAGATCTACGCTCGGTTCAGGAACTGCTTGGACATAAAAATATCGCAACCACCCAAATTTATACTCACATTACTAACAGACAATTAAGAGATATTCACAAAACATTTCATAGTGGGAATAAATCCAACACCTGATTTGACTTGTCTATATGGGACTTGTTGTAAATGTAATTATCAGATTGTCAATGCTTTATTTTCTCGGAGAAATAATTTTTTTTCCAGAAGATCCAAGATTTGCTGGCAAAGCTATCCCTATTCGAAATTTTATTATAGTTTTATTATTTAGTCTTCTCTTCCCT
>CAYJRY010000015.1:15611-22842 GCA_964372855.1 uncultured Gammaproteobacteria bacterium
AATTTATATCTTTCAATATTCTGGCTGGATATGGCTGGGAATTCATTTAATCTATATGATAGTTATTTTTATTTCGATCTTATTCCCCATTTTCATGGTACAGGTGCATTGGCAGCAGTTTTATTTGGTGCGTTTGGTTTGGTACCTCTTTCAGCAATAGGATTTGGAACCATAATCCACACACTTTTAGAAATACAGGAATTTTACACAGATGTATTTTTTGGAACTCATAATGTCAGAGGAAACTTTGATATAGTAAATGATCTTTTGGTTGGTATAATAGGTGCTTTTATTTATGTATTGATTTTCCACAAACTTTTTAAAAAAGTAAATGAATAAATAAAATTTGACAAAGGTAAGCTTGATGTGATAACTTTTGTGTATGACTTTATCTGAGAGAATTGTAGATAGAAATCAAGATGAGATTGATTTTCCCTTGACTTCAGAGAAAAGGATTGCTTTGGAAGGAAAGTGTGCGGCAATTTTACAGAAAAAAGATTTCGGAGCTGAGGATTTTAATAAGTTTGCTGGCAATATGTTGACTCTTGCGAGAACATCAGAAGACCCGATGTCTTTTGCAAGAATTAGGGATGAAAAAGAAAAACAGCATATTGTATTTATTCAAATTGGCAATCGTCAACATACAATTGCTGTACGTGGTAGATCATTTTTTTCGGATAATTCATTCAATAGTAAAAGTGAAGATTACTGCGAAGGTGTTACCTATAAAAAATCTAAAGCTTTTTTTATTGCCTTATCTAAAATGCAACCTATATCTGATAATGAAGTACAATTGTTTTGCGGAAAAGTATTTGATGTTTATTTGAAATCAGTTCAGCAAGACTTAGGAACTCCTAAATCCTCTTAGTAAGAACTCTTCCGAATCCTGGTTTTACCAAAACTTTTCCATCTTCAAAAACTTTTACTCCCCTTATAAAGACTCTTTTTACTTTCCCTTTTATTTTCCATCCATCAAATGGAGACCAGCCGCACTTCGTGAATAGCGAAGTATGAAGAATGAAGTATGAAGTATCAATATCAATTTCGATTTTTGTCTTTGGATCTGTTTTGATTCCGAATATTTTGGCTGGATTTGTGTGGCAGAGCCTTACAATATTATCGATTGTTAATCGTTTTTCAGAAACAGCTGTGAGTAGAAGTGGAAGAGTAGTCTCAAGCCCCGGAACTCCAAAAATTGGTTTGCTACTCCCCTTTTCCTCGATAGTATGCGGGGCGTGGTCGGATTCGATACAATCAATATATTTTAAATTCCTCCACAAAAAATCCTGATCTTTCTTGCTTCTTAAAGGCGGTTTCATCATGCCATATGGACCAAGTTTTTTGACATCGTTTTCTGTCAAAAACAAATGATGCGGTGTGACACCACAAGTTATTGGAAGGCTATTTTCTTTAGCTTGGATAATTTGTTTTAAATCAGAAGTTGTGCTTATATGACAGATATGGATTTTATTACCTAATTTTTTTGTAAGTCTAATAACTACATCAAGCATCTCATCTTCTGCGTGGACAAGAATAGGTTTTTCCCAAAGTACATTGCTATGTAGCATAATACTTTTGCGCCATGCATTAAAAATTTTTTCTAAAGACTTTTTATCAATTAAATAATTCCCAGTAGTTTCGTTAAGATATAGTTTAAGGCCAAAAACTTTATTATAGACTTTTGGAAATTCCTGCAAAATGTCCCCTAGCGAACCAAAATAAAATCCCACATCACATACAATTTTTTCTTTGGCAATTTTGATTTTCTCGTTCAGTCTTTCAAGAGTAGTTATTGGAGTTTTGTTGTTTGGCATGTCAAGAATTGTGGTATATCCCCCAGCCAGCGCGGCGCAACTTCCTGTATAAAAGTCTTCTTTATGAGTCTGCCCCGGATCTCTAAGATGCACATGCGGATCCACAAGTCCAGGAAGAGTTATTAGTGCCATTGTGGCTTGATTATAGCAAAAAGTATATAATGCAGATGATTTAAGTATGTTTAATCTGAAAGACAATGAAACAAAGATTATGGGGGTTTTGAATGTTACTCTAGATTCTTTCTCTATGGTGGATTATATATAGAAAGCTATAGCTAAAATGAACCCGAAATTAATATTGCAAATGTCATATAATTTAGATATAATTTTTTTGTTATGGTTTCAAAACTGGAAATTCTAGCTTGAGAATATCGAGCAAATGGTTTTTTTGATGAAGCCGCTATATTAGAAAATCAGGTAAATGTCTTTAGAAAAGGTGGTATGCCTGATGAGTTCCCGCAAGAAACAATACCAGACAGCGAACTACAAGATATTAAAGACATTAGGGCAAGATTGGTTGATATTCTTTCTAAAATACCACCAAGATCAAAACAATACAATATAGCATTAATGATTAATTTCAGACTAGGTCAATTTTTACCAAATGATGTACGGATTGACGATCTTATTTTGCCTGTAGCCAACCCTTTTTCTTCACCTGATAAGCAGGAGTTAGAAAGGGCAATTATTGGATCAGGTTTTGAAATTATCGATCAAGTAGATGATAATACTAAAAAGAAGTATAACCGTGCGATGATTCAACTTTCTAGAAGAAGCTTCCGTACAGTAGGAACAATTAGATATGCTGAATTAGAAGATGAGGCATTGGTAAGGCGGGGCGATCGGTTTCCGAAAATTGAAGATATTGGGACTTCTCTTTTTGCTAAAACCGCTTTTGCACGGCCAAAGGAAACTAAATAGAACAAAAGTTATTGGTAGACGTATTCGTCCCAGGATTTGATCTCAAGATCTTCTATTTTTTTCTCAGTTATTGCCCTTATAAATAGTTGCGCTTTTTTGAAATCTGTAAAAAGTGGTATGTTATTGTCTACTGCTAGTCTTCTTATTATAGAATCATCTGAAATAATTTTTTCACTGTTTGAATCAACTATATTTATTGCTAAGTCTACTTTTTGACTTGAAAGATATTCCAAAACATTGGGAGATTTTTTTTCAAATATTTTGTAAAGGGTTTTTGTTTTGACCCCATATTTTTTTAAAAAGAAAGATGTATTCTCTGTTGCGTACATTGGTAATTTGAGCTTTTGAAGTCTTTGGGCAGACTCGACAAAAAGAGCTTTACTTTTCTCAGAACCAAGACTTATAAAAATTCCAATTTTGGGTATTTTTCCCCCCACTCCTATCTCACTTTTTAAGAATGCTTCATAAACATCTTTACCAAAACATGCTACCTCCCCAGTTGAGGACATTTCTACATGAAGTATCGGATCAGCACCAGTGAGACGAGCAAAAGAAAATTGAGGGGATTTTACTGCAACAAATCCATTTGGTATTTTTGGGTATTTATTCTGAGCCTTGCTAAATAATGCATCAGTTGCAATATTAATAAAATTTATATTTGTAACTTTAGATATGAAAGGAAATGTTCTTGAGGAGCGAAGATTGATTTCTATAACCTGAAGTATTCCATCTTTTGCGATAAATTGAATATTGAAAGGTCCTGTGATTTGTAGGGTATTGGCAATTAATTTTCCAATATTTTCAATATTTCTTTCGGTTTGCGAAAATACCCTTTGAGTAGGAAGAACAATACTTGCATCTCCTGAATGAACCCCTGCATTTTCTATGTGTTCGGATATTACAGATGCTATAACTTTGCCTTTCTGAGATACTGCGTCAAGCTCAATCTCTTTTGCACCTTCTACAAATTGCGACACAGTGATTGGATATTCTTTTGAAATTCGAGCAGATTCTGATAGAAAAAGTCGTAAATCTTTTTCATTATTGCAAACTCTCATTGAGGTTCCAGACAAAACGAAAGAAGGTCTAATAAGAACTGGAAATCCTACTTTTTTTGCAAACACAAGAGCGGATTTTAAAGTTGAAAATTTATTCCAAGGAGGTTGTGTTATATTTAAATTATCCAAAAGTTTTGAAAATTTGCTCCTATCTTCTGCTTTATCAATGTTAATAGGGTCAGTGCCAAGTATACGGACACCATATGAGCGCAAAGATTTAGCTCTATTGTTAGGAGTTTGGCCTCCAACTGAAACAATTATTCCGTATGGTTTCTCAAAATCATAAATATCCGCGATTCTTTCAAATGTTAACTCTTCAAAATAAAGTCTATCGGAGATATCATAATCAGTTGAGACTGTTTCAGGATTGCAATTAATTACTATGGAAGATTTTTTGTATTTTTTCAAATTTAACACGACATTTACGCAAGTCCAATCAAACTCAACTGATGACCCAATTCTGTAAGGCCCAGATCCAAGTACAATTACACTCTTTTTTCTTTTGGGAGTTATGTCGTTGTGGGATCCGTTATATGTAAGATATAAATAATTTGTTTTTGCAATGAATTCTCCTGCTAGGGTATCAATAGTAAATATTGATGGTAATATTTTGTATTTCTTTCTTAATTTTCTAATTTGAAGACCAGTTTGGTTCATAAAACTTCCTATTCTTTTATCTGAAAATCCGAGTTTTTTAAGATGCAGCAATTTCTCTTTTGATAGATTTTTAATATTTTTAGGTATTTGATTTTCTGCATCAACAATAATTTTTATTCTTTCAAGAAACCATGGATTTATTCCTGTTAGCTTATAAATTGTATTGATTGGGATATTCTGTTTTATCGCTGACGCAATGGCAAAAATTCTTTTGGGAGTTGGGATTTCAAGCATAGTTTTTATAGTCTTACCGCTGTCGAGAAGTACTTCGCTTGTTGCACCATCAAAATCTAAATCAAGCATTCTAATTGCTTTTTGGTATGCCTCCTCAAATCTTCTCCCAATGCCCATTACTTCTCCTACACTTTTCATACTGCTACCAATTTTTTCATCGGCACCTCTGAATTTTTCTATATCCCATCTTGGGATTTTAACCACAATATAATCCATTGCCGGTTCAAAACATGCTTGAGTCACCCCAGTAATTTTGTTTTTTATTTCTGTCAGATTTTTCCCTAAAGAAAGCTTGGCTGCAACGTATGCTAGAGGATATCCTGTGGCTTTGGAAGCCAATGCGGAACTTCTTGATAGACGGGCATTTACCTCGATGACAAAGTAATCAATTGATGTGTTTTTATTTGGGTTTGGATTGAGGGCGAATTGGACGTTGCATTCCCCTACTATTCCTAGACTTCTGACTATTTTTATTGAGGCATTTCTAAGAGTTTGATATTCGAAGTTATTGAGCGTTTGGCTTGGTGCAACTACTATTGATTCTCCTGTATGAATTCCCAAAGGATCCATATTTTCCATGTTGCAAACTGTAATACAATTGTCATACATATCTCTGACTACCTCATATTCTATTTCTTTATAATGATGCAAATATTGCTCAATAAGAACTTGAGGAGTAAAAGATAACGCGCGTTTTACAATTTCTTCTAATTCATTTAAGTTTTTCGCAATTCCACTTCCCTGTCCTCCCAAAGCAAATCCTGATCTTACCATTATTGGAAATCCTAAATCTTTTGCATATTTTATAGCCTGACTTAAGGTTTTTGCAGCTTTACTTTGGGGAGTTGGAATATTTTTCTTCCTAAGATGTTTTGCGAATTTGTCTCTATCCTCCGTTAGTATAATTGCGGATATTGGTGTTCCGAGTATTTTTACTCTGTGTTTGTCAAGCACTTTATTATTGTAAAGCTCAATACCGCAATTTAGAGCAGTTTGTCCACCAAAAGAAAGTAAGATTCCGTCGGGCTTTTCTTTTTCTATAATTTTTTCAACAAAATATTTATTGACTGGTAAAAAATATACTCTGTCAGCCAAAAATTCTGATGTTTGAATTGTAGCTATATTTGGGTTGACTAAGATAGTCTTAACCCCTTCTTCTTTTAGAGCTTTTATTGCTTGAGAACCAGAGTAATCAAACTCCCCCGCCTCCCCTATTTTAAGGGCTCCTGAGCCAAGTATTAATACCTTTTTCATAAATATCAAATATTAAAGATTAAATATTAAATATGCAAATAAATTATAAAATATTTGATTTTTGATGTGTATTTTTGATTTTTCATTTTTGATTTTTAATATTGTGTAGGAAATAATCAAATATCCATTGCGTGTCTTCAGGTCCTGGGGTTGCTTCTGGATGGAACTGTACTGACATGAAAGGAAGTTTTTCATGAATTATTCCTTCATTTGAATTGTCATTTGCATTTGTAAACCATACTTTAAATCCTTTTGGGATTTTACTGACAGCAAAACCGTGGTTTTGTGTTGTGATATAACATCTTTTCGATCCCTCCAACATACAAGGCTGGTTTTGGCTTCTGTGCCCGAATTTTAATTTTTGAGTATCCCCACCTCCCGCTAGCGCCAACAATTGATGACCGAGACAAATTCCAAGAGTTGGAATTTTCTTCTCAAGTGCTTTTCGAATAGTTTCTATAGTTTTAGTTGCCATCTTCGGATCTCCAGGGCCATTTGAGACAACGAGAGCATCGAATTTCAAGGTATTTTTAAATGGATCGAAATCCCAAGGAGCTGTAATTACTTTTATGTTTCTTTTAAGTAGTGATCTTTCTATATTTCTCTTTGCTCCGCAATCAATCAAAATAACAGTTTTTTGTCCATTGCCTTTTTGCGTAACTTGTTTGGTCGAAACTTTCTCAACAAGATTTTCTTTGTTTGGGTCGTATAAATTAATATTTTCTTTGAGAATTATTTTCCCAAGCATTGTTCCTTTCGTTCTTATTTTTTGCGTCAATAGTCTTGTATCGGCAATCTCAAGAATCGGTATGTTTTCTTTTAAAGCCCATTTTTTAAGAGTCATTTTACTTTCAGTATGATATGGAGTATCAACATAATTTGATACTAAAAATCCTGTGACTTGAATTTTTCCTGATTCCCAATATTTAGAATCAGGGACTCCATAATTTCCAATAATAGGATATGTAATAATTAAAATTTGTCCTTTATAAGAGGGGTCAGTAAGACTTTCAGGATATCCAACCATTCCAGTTGAGAAAACAACTTCCCCAGACACTGATGTTTGTGCCCCAAAACTTGTCCCTTCAAATTTTGATCCATCCTCTAAAATAAGTTTACCTTTCATAATAAAATTCGAATACCAATATCCGAAGCACGAAACAAATTCGAATTTTCAAAATCAGAATGTTCATAATATTTTGAATTTTTGTCATTTGAATTTTGATATTGTTTCGAATTTCGAAATTCGAATTTCGGATTTTCATATCTTTCCAAGTACCAGTGCCAAAAGAG
>CAYJRY010000016.1:0-22719 GCA_964372855.1 uncultured Gammaproteobacteria bacterium
TCTTATTATCCTATCTATTGGCCGGGCTCCTATTCTGCATCCTCCTGGATTTGGTATAACAGCTTGTTCTCCTCTAGCAAGTAGTGGAGCCATGAACATTGAAGAGGTTCTAATTTTTGCACCCTGATCTAATGAGATTTTTTTCTTTTTAAATGTTTTCATTTGTATTATCGCGGTGTGGTCTACTATTTTTACTCTTCCACCTAGTTCACGAATTATTGACACCATGACCATAAAATCTGTAATCAGTGGAATATTTTTTATAATTACTTCTTCATCTGTCAAACACGCGGCTACCAAAGCTTTTAAAGCAACATTTTTGGATCCAGATACAGCAATAGTTCCCTTTAATTTCTTGCCACCTTTTACAATCAGTCTTTCCATAATACCTAGATCCTTCACCGCGTCAGACGCGGTTCAGGATGACTTCGTCATTTTTGATGATTAATATTTAATTTTTGATATATTTTATAAATGTCTCCTGCACCCATAGTTATTATAATTGTATCTTTATCATATTTTTGAGAATTTACATATTCTACCACATCTGATAGTTTAGGTAGATAAACTGTGTTATTATTATTTTTTTTAATATTTTCAGCGAGCAATTGTGAAGACACGCTAGGATCTCTACTTTCGCGAGCAGAGGCAAATATATCTGTAATAATAGTTTTGTCGACATCGTTAAATGATCTCGTAAATTGTTCGAACAAAAATTTTGTTCTAGAATAAGTGTGCGGTTGGAAAATACATACTATTTTATATTTTGGAAAGTTCAGTCTAAATGAATTTAAAGTATTTTGTATTTCTGTAGGATGATGCGCGTAATCATCAAAAACCATTGCTCCTGATTTTAATAAGCCCACTATCTCAGATCTTCTCTTTGTACCTTTAAACTCTAATAAACCTTTTTTAATATCTTTTGTAGTTAATCCTATATTAAGTCCCACAATATAAGAAGCAGTCGCATTAAGTGCATTATGTATTCCAAAAACATTTAGATCTAAAGCTACTTTTTTTCCAAAACTATGTACCTCAAAACCAGTCTTATTATCTTTAAATTTTAAATTTTTTACAATATAATCATTTTCACTTGATATGCCATAGGTCACCCTTTGTCCTTTATAATTTTTTATAAGTTTCTTTATTTCATCATTGTCTCCGCAGCAAACCAAAATACCATTTCTCACTACCTTTTGCGCGAATTTCTCAAAAGCACTTCTAACATCATCGAGATCTTTATATACGTCCGGATGATCAAATTCAATACTGGTTATTACAATAATTTTCGGATTCTGCCACATAAATTTAATTATAGAATCATGTTTTGGTTCTGTAATATACTCATCTGCTTCGGCAACAAAATAATTTCCTTGTCCATAATGTCCAGACGAACCAAGTGATGGTATCATTCCAGTGCCTATTACAAAACTTGGGTCTAGTCCACTTGTCTTAAGAATAGTAGCTATCATTGCAGTTGTTGTTGTTTTACCATGAGTTCCTGTAACCGAAATGCCAGTAAACCCCGCACCAGAACGGTGCGGGGTAAATTTGCGTCCAAAAATTTCACCATCCATAAAAAGACCTACTGCCTCGCCCTGAGTAACAACTTTTATATTTTTTCTTTTTGCCTCAACTACTTCAATGTTATCAAATCCACCATGCGCACCTGTAGTTATAACAAGATCGGGATAAAGGATATGATACTTCGAGAAACCATTAAAAGGAATTATTCTTGCATTTTTAAGAAGCTCATCAGTTATAAATTCGTCTTCAACATCAGATCCGCTAACTTGTATTCCTGCCTCTTTCGCAATAATGGCTAAAGGCGTCATTCCAACACCTTTGATTCCAACAAAATGAATAGAATTTACTTTATTCATTAATTTTTAATCATTAATCCTAAATCCTTTAACGCTTTTCGCACAACACTGTATTCATCCCACGGTACTTCACCGTGTCCATAATTCATTGATTTCTCATGTGATTTTCCAGTCGTTATAACAAAATCTCCTTTTCTTGCCATCTTAATCGCAAATTCAATTGCTTTTTTCCTATCTGGAATTTCAAAAACATACTTTTTATAGTTTTGAATTTTTGAAAATTCTGATTTCGAAAATTGTTTCGAATTTCGAATTTCGAATTTCGAATTTAAGATACCTGATTCTATCTCGCTATTAATTTTTTCCACCGACTCAGTCCTCGGGTCCTCTGCAGTCAAAATAATAATATCAGAATACATTGAGGATATTTTTCCCATGATAGGTCTTTTTGTATTATCTCTAAGTCCTGCAGACCCAAATACATGAATTAGACGACCTTTTATACTCGGTCTAATTGAGCTTAAAATTTCCTCAAATGCATTTGGAGTATGCGCAAAATCAATCATTACAGTAAAATTATTTTTGTATACAATTTCTTCTCTGCCAATTGGTGGTTTAAATGTATTCAAGGCGCTCCTTATATCGCTGTCTGAAACTCCAAGCTCTCTACATGCTACTATGGCAGCCAAGCTATTGTAGATATTAAATTTTCCAATCAGTTGGGTTTTAAAAGGAAACTTTTTCGGATTCACATCCGCATTCTTCCTCATTCCGTACGTAACTATATTTGTTATTTGATTTTTGATATTTGATATTAGTGAAAACGACTTGTCGTCTCTATTCACCACTGCAACTCTCGCCATTTTCAATAGTTTCACTTTTGTTCTAGCATACTCATCATAAGTCTTATGGTAATCCAAATGCTCATGGGTAATATTTGTCAGAACTCCAATATCATATTTAATTCCCCAAACTCTGTATTGATCTAAGGCGTGAGAAGTAGTTTCAAGCACGAGATAATTATTTTCAGGACGAACCTTTACGCGAAACGATCTCTTCATCGTTCTTGTTGATCCGTTATTTGATTGCCATGATACAGTAGATAATGATGCATTTTCATCAAACGGTTGTGTGTCTCCGCCAGGCCTTGAAGAGTCGTTAAGCGGAAGGGGTGAGTCCGTTATTGCCTCTTTAATAAACTTCTGCAGCGACCATGGAGATGGAGTTGTGACATGGAAACCGACATCATATTGTTTCCCTCCAATTATCGCTCCAACAGAGCTAATCATTGACGCATTTCTGCCAGAAGAATTTAATATGTGATAAATAAGACTTGCAGTAGTTGTCTTCCCATCAGTCCCTGTCACGCCAATTACAGTAAGACGTCTTGAAGGAAAACCATACCACAAATTTGCTAAGACCGCGTTAGCAAGATGATAAATATTCTTTACTCTTTGCCACATTGATATATTATACTGTTTTATTCTCTATATGGAAACTTAAGAGTTGCTTCCAAGAAATCTCTCAAGCTCTCTATTTGCGTCTTCTGGGCTAATACCTTGTCTTTCTGGATTTTCCTCAGTATATATGCCACGGACAATATAAAGAGTTTCCGAATCATCCAAAAACGACAATTTCGATCTCTCATTCTTTTCTAATCCAAAATACCTAGAGATATCACCTTCCCGTGCTGCAAAAGTATAGCCTTCTTGAGTCAATGTTGGAACAAACTCACCTTTTTCTGGATCCCAATAGTTGACTTGTAGTATCCTAATACACGCTCCTACTCTTTCTCTATCTTTTGTAACAATAAGAGATTGCCTAATTGCTCGAATAGGCGGATTCCATAGGTCTCCTGGGTTCATGTCTTCAATTCCAGCTTTCTTATATCTAGGACCAACCTTATATCTTGGCCACTCTTCAATTTCATAAATCCTTACTCTTTTATCACTACTTGGCAACTCAATTATCATTCTATCTTTAACAAGATCGTTAGCAATCTGGCTTAGGGTTCGATCAAAAAACGCAGCAGTTCTTTCTTCAGGACTACTTATTGATTCTCCTTCTTGTCTTACCATATGGCTCACCTCCCCTCTTGTAAATTCTTAAGATCTTTAGCTTTTTTACGTATCAACCGGTATGCTCTCAATCTACTAGTTGGCTTTTGGCCATTTTTTACCATTTCTTCGTATAATTGTATAGCCAATTCTTCTGCTTTTTCCCAATTTAACCCAGTTTCATCAATTAATTCTCTTATTAGATCTTTTTTGTAAGATTCATATTCTTCTCTTGTTTCACCCCTAAGAGCGCTTAAAGCTGCGTCAAAAACAACAACAGGCTCTGCTGATAAAGAAATATCTGTTGCTTCATTATTCTCTCCAACTATTTGATATCTGTCAAACTTAAGCCTTATTGTTGGTGAGGGGTAATCACCGCTTTTTACAACCAATCCGTTTTTCTTTTTCCCGGGATGACTAATCCATTCATTTCTTTCATTATAAAATTCCAAATCAGATAGATTGAGATTTTCTAAATTAATATCTCCAATTTTCTCACCCACTATACACCAGCCTAGACGCTTAATGGATCCCAATTTACTTATTCCATAAGACTTGCCGCTATATTTACTATCAACTCTTATGCCAAATGAAGATTCAAGACATTTTATGAAAGTTCTAAATTTTTCTTCATCAAATGCTCCTTCAGGAACTGTTAAAACAAGTTTTCCATTGTTTTTCAAAAGTCTATTGAATTGACTAAGAATTTTAACTCTTTCAGAATCTTCAATCTCATTTCCCAGTCTTGACCATTGCAAGGCAAATGAATTATCAATTGCATCATAAAATCCATCAGGAAATTCTTCTTCGCTTAAACTAGAAGCACGAGCTACTACCATCCTACCTCCATACTTAGAAGCCACTTTCCACCCCGCCTTCATAATATACGGATTCATGTCAATGTTATCTATACCTCTTTCTAGCTTTCTCTGAAGTAATAATGTTCCAGCGCCAATACTAAGGATTTTACTATCTCTGAGGCCAAAGTTTTTCAAAAGTGTTGCAACAAGCTCAGCGTTGTATCCCGACGTTCTAAATTCATCTGCCCCTTCATCAAAAAATCTCTCAGCAAAAAGCTCATAATTTTTCTTTTCCTGACCAGAAATTATCTCATTCATAAATTGCTCTACCTCATCTTCTCCAGCACCACGTACAATATTGAAAACGTCTCTTAGATAGCGTTTTTCAATACTTTGGAATCTAATTCTATTTCTGCCAATTCTTTTTGAATCAAAAAACTCTTGATCTTCAGGCGCTAGAGTTCCACCTGATAGAGCGATTCGCGACAAAAGGTTTGTATAACGGACAACTTCTCCTTTTCCCTGATCAATAAGATCTTTTGCTTCTAGTATTATTGTGTTAACTGGTACTACTTGTCCTTGGCGTTGGGATCGTCCAACCATTTGTCTGAATTGCTGCCAATACCATGGCCAATGCAAAAATATTTTTGTTAATCCATTAATTTTTCTACCATATTCATCTTCTGTTGAGGTAATTGTAAAGTCTCTACTTTGATAAATTGCTTTAAGGTTGGCATGCAAGACCGCATCTTCTGGGGTATTTACCCATTTGTTAATGACTAAATTTCGCTGTCTACCTATTGGTACTGTTCCATCAAGAATAAGAACATTTTCTGGTTTACATAACTTATCCACCCATCCTCGGATAAGTCTTGATAACTGCGAATCATTTATAGTGTCAAGTTCATATTCTCTGTACAAATTTCTTCCGTCAATCTCTCTTTGTAAAACATCTCCTGTTCTTCCTTGTCTTTTTGTAGGCGAAATAACCATTACTTTGTTTCTAGATAAATTGCCATTACCATCCACTTTCCATCCCAAAGAATCTAAAAGTATGTTTTTTAGATATTGATACTTTGAAGACAAAGTCATAGGCCTCCAAAATTTTCTTAGTGTTTCCAGTCCTTCGTCTTTTACACTCTTCGTAAGTTCATCCACCAAAGTATCTACTCCGTTCTCAAAAGTTTCACTAAAAAAACAGTTTAAAACTAAATCCCCAAATCCAAGTTCTACTAGTTTGTCTGCACTTAGGTAATCATCATCGCTTTGAGGCTGATCTATATTTTTTAATTCTTTCCAATTTAAAGCAGCTTGTTTTAAAATATTTAGTGCTTCATCAATATCTACTTCAGGTATTTTTCCATTTGCTAGAGTTCTTACTTCTGCTTTAACTAATAGAGGATTTAAAAGCGCATCTTCCAAAAGCCTAATCTTATTAATCGCATCTACTTGAACCTCTTCTCCTATGAACTCATAAAGCAATTGCTCGAAAGGAGATATTTCAATTGGAATTGTTTTGTAAGCTAACTCTTGCACTCCAGAAGCAGTCTCCCAACGAAACATTCTTCTTTCACCTGTTAAAGCAATGTATGTAAGGTGAGGATTATTAAGGTAAGTATCACTAAAAGTTTTCCTATTAGCTGTTTCTTCACCAATGATTGGCGCATATGTTTTTGGGTAGAGAATAGCCATTGGTACGTTTAAATCTGCCAGGGATTTCCGAATTGGTGTTGCTGTTAGACCCAATATTGGTGTTTCCTCGACGCCATTTTTCTCTTGATAGTATTCTCCTATTTTTGAAACTATAGAAATTACTTTTTTTGCAACATATGAACTAGGGTTACTAAGGTTATCTATCTCATCAATGATCATTCCATCAATTTTAGTCTTGGAAATAAACATATCCAATCTTTCTGCCAGTTTTGGGTCATTTTCGCAACGACCTAGGAGTTCTTGTCCAATGACAATATATTTTTTATCTACTATTGATGCATTATCTAAGTCAGACGACTTATCAACCACAAAAACATTGCCTGTTTTTTGAAAAACTACACCTTCTTCAATCTCCCAAGTTTCTCTACCATTAGCAGGAGCAACCACAAGCACCTTAGTAGCTTTACTATTTTCCATCGCAAGATACGCTGCTGCTGTTTTTCCAAGTCCAGTATCAGCAGCCAAAAGTCTTGTATCATGATGAATAAAATCATATGAGAATGCTCTTTGTTCAAATGAAGGAAATGATCTTTCTTGACCTTTTACCAGTATTTTCTCTTTAAAATTGCCTTTAAGAGGAAATGTGGCAATATCATAAAGCCTTTCATAAACTTTTTTCATGAATTCTCTTCTATCTTGATCAATGGTAGCTTCGATAATTTCCTCCACAGTTTTAAACCCATTTTCTATTCCAGTATCAGTTATATGTTTCATAAGGATCTTTTCAAAATGATTCTCTATTAAGTTGTAACGAAGTGCATAAGGATTTCTGAAAATCTCTCTTGGAATTCGATCCATGATTTCAGCAACTGAAAGTTCACGTTTTGGCATCTCACCAGCTAAAGTACCAAGATACCACCGAAGCATCGCATGAGTAGTCCATGAACGAAATTCTTCTAGTTTTTGCACATTACTGACTTGGGAAAATTTTTCAAGAGTTAGGATTTGCCCAAGAACTTCTATTGGAAGACCAGAAAGAGCAAGATCTTTCATATTTTGATTGTTTTCTAGCTCTCTTCCTAGATGCTCTTCTGCCTCCTTAGCATCTTTTGCTTTGGGACTAATTATTCCTTTTTGTAAAAGTAAAAATGCAAGATCTTCTTTTAACTCTTTTGCTTCTTTGGTGTCAAATGGGCGATCATCAAGATCAATTGGTTGATCTTGTGGAATAAAGTTCCTAAGAAGAAATAAAGGATCTTGGTATCTTCCATCCTCAATAAGAGCTGTTGCAATTGAGTATTTTGCAGGCAATTTTGTAGCAGCTCGATAATTTTCTTCAAATTTGGGATGATTTAGTATCAAATCGATTGCACCAGGTTTAAGTTCGCCTGCTTTTCTTATCTGTTCAGGTGATTCTGTATTCATAATTTACACATTTTACAATAATTACCCTATAGTGTCAATCTAAACCTTTATATCTAAGAACCTCATCAACTCTTCATTAGCTTCATCGGGAGAAATTGTATCTTTATGATTTAAGTGACCGAGTCCTAATTTTTCTTTTAATCCCCTCATTTTGCCAGGATAACGATTATTTATTGCATTAGAGAGATCATATCTACCGAATTTTCGCAGCGACCAACTACTTAAGCGACCATTCACCCGATAAAATTCTAGCGCATCTTGTTCAATCCTATCTGGAGTCCAAAATCCTTTTCCCTGATTAAGTCGCTCTAAGACTTTATTTGCTTGAGTTTCATCAACTAGCGTTAATGGGATATTGTTTTTTCCTCTTCCACGACGAGTGGGAATATCGTTTAATCGATTTCTCAATACTCCAAAAAAACCTGACCTACCAGAGTTTTTGATAAAAGTTGACACGGAAATCCATCTTGTGTTATTTTCATCTATATATACATTTGTTTCTTGATTAATTTCTGGAAGGGCAAGAAAATTACTAATTTTCTCTCTTGCCTCAATCAATTCGTATAATGTCAATGGTTGATTTCTATGATTTCGCCCATGTATTGTTTTGACCTCCTGAAGTAGTTTTATTAAAGTAGGTATAGATAATTTCGACTCGCTCGATAGTGCCTGAAGAGAAACAAACATTGTATTGCTATTATCTCTGGCTAATCCAGTTACTCTGTCTGTTATTGAAGCAGAAACATAATCTTCTGCGAGTCTTTCTACTGCATTTTTATCATACAGAGTTGTTCTTCTTCCATTTTTCGTACGTCCTTCTTTGGATGGAATTGATTCCAATAATGCTACAGCAGTCTCTCTTGATACTCCAATTTTTTTTCGTGCATCGCCCAAAGTCATCCATCTATTTTCCTGCGAATTAACGTTTTTAAGCCCATCAAGATATAGTCCCCAAGGACTAAAAGCTTTCCTTATAGCTATTGCAAAAGATCCTTCGAAATATGGAACTTGTCCTTTATTCAGCACGGTTCCACTTATAATAACCCTAAATTGCCTAGATTTACCTATTCTCTCTGTTATAAATTTTTCGGCTTCCTCAATCTTATCCTTCGATATAGTCCCATCTTCTTCTCTTGGGAATAGTTCATTAAAGACTGGGAATTTTTCCAAAAATAATCCTTGCACATTACTTATCCCAAGTTGTTCATTTTGTTCTGGAGTATTGCCTGATAAATTCCACACAAATCTTCCTCGATTATCACGAGTAACTTTTGGAATTTCTGTACTGACTTTTGGTATTTCATTTAGTGTGACAAAACCAATCTGAATTTCTTTACTCATCTTTTACCTCCAAAAACCTCATCAACTCTTCATTGGCATCTTCCGGGGAAATTTCTGGATTTTGCTTTTGTCTTTTGGCTGCCTCAATTTGCTCCAAAACTTGGAGTGCAATCTCTTCATTAAAAAGTTTTATTATCTTGCTATTCCTGCCTCTTGCTTGCATGGTTGGAATGCTAATGCGATTATTCAATATTGAATAAATTTGGCGTCCTACTTTATTGCTTAGATTCCAAGCACCAACCCATTTCACGTTATTTTCATCTGTATATTCTCCTGTTTCCTGATTAACATGTTGGAGGGAAAGGAAGCTATCAGCTAGTTTTCTTACTTCTGATTCTTTATAAAGAGAGATTTTTTTCTTTTTTCTCCCTCTCCCCTGTATGGACTGTACAGTTTTTGTAAGCGTTTTCAACGTTTTTTGATCAATTCCTAACTCCTCCGATAAATCATATAAAGAAACCCATGTTTCACCTCTCCCATCTGCGAACCTACTACTTTGCCTGTCAACTGTTGGTAAAGCAAGAAAAGCTTTTATAACTTTTTCTGCCGCATCTTTCTCGTAAAATATAGTTATTTTTCCTTTTTTGCCAGGACCACTTATCGATGTAACCTTTTCCAATAGTTGCTTGGCGGTATAACTACTTATTCTAAATTTCTTACGTATATAGATTACAGGAACAAATTGATCTCTATCAACCGGTATGAACTCAGTAAAATTAAGTCCCCACGGTGTGAATGATTTTTGTATGGCAGCTAGATGTGACCTCTCAAAATATGGCACAGAATGTGGACTTCTAATTATCATCGAACGGAACTGTTCACGGCTACCTATTGTTCCTAAAATAAATTCCTTCGCGCCTATTTTTTTATCCTCAGGAACCATTCCTTTATCTGTTCTAGGAAATCTTTCATCGAATTCTGGAAACTTTTCTAGAAAAAGAGCCTGAACATTTCTGATTCCCAATTCTTCATTCTGTTCTGGAGTATATTCTGGTAATTGCCATATTATTCTTCCTCGCTTATCACGGAGCACGGAAGGAATATCCACCTCTCGGATAATTGAGTGAGGTTTAAAATCAACGACTTCCTGTTGAGAAATGCGATTTGTTTCTTTCATTGAAAGAATCATATCAAAAAAGTATCCTATTCTCAACTTCTATAGGTCTATTGTTGTTGAGAGCTTTTTCTGGTAAAATATCGGCTCACTTATGTCGTCAAAAGAGGCAATTCAACCGATATGTACAAAATCAAATAGAAACACTATAATTCCTGGAACGAGAGTGACGCCTATGGATCTATTCCAGGATTTAATTCATAATCCCAGTGAAAAAGGTTGGTATTTTGGTACAGGTGATCCAGAATTTTGGAAGTTCTCAGAAAGATTAATTGTTCCGGGTGGCGAAGCGTTAGACTTAGGAAGCGGACTAGGAAGAACTAGTGTGCCTTTCGCCTTACAAGGAATGCATGTTACTTCTTATGAGGCAAATTCTCATATCGCAAAAGTTATGCGTGCGGTTGCAAACTCATTAAATTTTCCTATTACTGTTCAGAATAAAGATGTACGATCTGCCAATTTAGAGAAAGATATATATGATACGGTCATACTTGGTGAAGTATTTACTCATTTTGAATCTGAGAAAGAAGCGCTTGATGTTATTGATAAAGCAATAGACTCGGTTAAACCAGGAGGACATATTTGGTTACGTGCGGCTGGAAAAAAAGACAGTGTATATCTAGAACTGATGTTTAGATCCTATATAGATTCTTATATGAATCCATTTCGAGATCCTGATGCTGAGATCGAAGAGGGGGTATGTATGGCTCCATGTAATTGTTCAGGTGAATGGAGAATGGAACCACATCTATTTTTTGATCCGGTAGATCTTGTTGGTTATATTGCAGGAAGTGATGTAAACATAATACATACCCAAGTATTACCCGAATCAGGAAAAGCTAATATTATGTATGGAGAAGATCGGATAAAATCCGAATATCAACATGAGGAAGATGTAGCAGTGAATGAAGAAGACGAAGAAATAGAATATAAGATAAAAGAAGTTGAAAGAACATACGGATTGATAACAATTCTCGGGCAGAAAATTAAGAAGAATCCTTAATTTCTAAAAACTTCATCAATTCTTCGTTAGCCTCGTCTGGAGATAGAGGCTGTCCTAGCTCACGATGCTTAAGAAATTCAGATTGTCGTAGAGACTCTATAGCTTCTTTTTCATTATAAAGTGTTATAAATCGTCTCATTTGTCCTCTGGCTTTTATGCGTTGGACACCAACCATCTTATTTAATTGAGAATAAACAAAATTTAATTTTATTTTTAATTGTCGTCTTATATTTTCTGCGCTAACCCATCTTACATTATCTGCGTCTATATAAATTCCCGTATCTTCGTCTAGATTAGGAAGATTAAGAATATTGTTAAGTACTCTCATAGCTTCTGTCTCTTTATAAAAAATAGACAATTGATTTTTTATACCTCTTCCTTGCAAAGTTGTTAAACCTGATAGATATTTTTGCAAAGTCTGAAAAGAAATTCCTGTTTCTTTTTTTAATTGACTAAGAGAAATCCATATTTCACCTTTATTATCTACTAACCTCGCGTTTTGCCTATCTGAATAAGGAAAACTAAGGTATTCTCTTATTTTTTCTTCCAAAACTATTTTATCGTAAAGTGAAATAATTCTCTTATTATTCCAAATTCCCTTTCTGCAAGGAACTCCTTCGAGCAAAGACATCACAGCCTCATTTGTTAAGCCAAATTTTCTACGAAAGTAGTTAATAGGAGCCCATTTATCAGCTAAATCTTTATCATATTCTGGAAAATTCAAGCCCCATGTTGAAAATGACTTTGCTATTGCAATATGAATTGATCCCCCAAAATAAGGAGTACTTTCTTTATGTTGGGGAGCAAAAGAAATATGAGCTGTAAAATCATCAACATTACCTATTTTTTCAAAAATAAACTCCCTTGCTGCCTCTCTCAAATTTTCTGAAATTTTACCGTCTTCTCCTAGAGGAAATAAATCATTGAACTCTGGAAATGCCGATAAGAACAATGTTTGAATATTATGAATCCCAATAACTTCATTTTCTTCTAGCGAATTGCCTGGTAGGCTCCAAGTCATTTCCTGCGACTGCTTCGTTAATGATAGAGTTCTACCTTTACCAGTCTCTGAAATTTCAAATCCCAACCCCCAAGACAAAAAGGATTTTTTTATTGCAACTGCATATGAGGACTCAAAATAAGGTAGCTTAAAAACTTCTCTACGAAAATATTTTGCAAACTTTGTTGCGCTACCAAGATGATTGATTATATACTCCATGGCATCTTTTTTCTTCTCTTCTGCTATTTTGCCGTTTTCATCCCTTGGGTATAAGTTATCAAATTCAGGAAAACTCTCCAAAAACAATCCTTGAATATTACTTATTCCTAGTTGTTCATCTTCTTCTGGAGTATTTCCAGTTAACCTCCAAATTATTCTTCCATTTGGTTGACGCTTTACTCTTGGGAACTTTTCAGAAACAGTCTTTAGCAACTCATCTTGTTTAGCTTTTGTTTCAAACTCTTTATTCATCCTTAACCTCCAAAAATCTCATCAACTCTTCATTGGCTTGGTCTGAAGAAATCACTTTATTTTGTGTGCCAACCCCTATTTGTTCCAAAACTTTTATCGCTATTTCCTCATTAAATAATTTCACAATTTTATTTCCTCTACCTCTTGCTGGCATTGTCGGGATACTATCAAAATCTTTCAATAACTTATATAAATTACGTCCAAACTTTTTTCCAAGACTTTGAGCATTAATCCATTTCACTTTATTTTCGTCTACATATTCTCCTGTTATCCGATCAATTCGCGGAAGACTATCGTGAATCTCTATGGCCTCAAATTTTTTTGTGTTTTTATTAAAACCATATATGCCTAATTCTACTTGTCCTTTAAATAATTTATAAATAACAATATCGTTCTCTTCGCCATCAGGAAACAACTCTACAATATCTCCGAATCTTAAGTTAAATTTCCGCGAAAGTACTATATAAACATGCTCTTTTTTTTGAATATTTCTCCATAAAGCAACTGTCTGTAAACTCTTTTTGACTTTTACGGTAATTGGAAGAAGATCTTCAAATTTTCTTTCTTTATTTACAAAGTCGATAAGACTTTGTATGCCGCAACCATACCAACCTTCGTTTACAAAACCAATACCCTGGATCAATCGTACCGAAGTTACTGCTTCCCCAACAGGCTCTCCTGTCTCAGGATCAAATTTATACGCTTCAACCCACTGATAAAGTCCTTTTGGATCTTGCTTGGGGATCAGAACAATCTCATCTACTCCTAAATCTGCAGCAGTACCAATTCCTATATAATATTCCTTGTCTTTACCTTTCCCAAAATAAATTTCAGATTTTCTACCTAATTTAACACGAACTGGTCTGAGATTATCAAAAATAATCTGAGGATTTCCATCTAGAAAATCTACCAAATATTGTGTTTCAGGATTTCTCCAGCCCTGACTATAAATTTTCTTTTGGTCTTGTAAGATTCGATACGTTATAATTTTAATTGAATCTTTTCCTTCACTTTGCTCTCTAAAAATATCTATCCAGGTATAGATATTTTGGGGATCAGTATTGGGTACAATCAGAAGTTGATCTCCGTTTTTACTGTGAATATTTTCGAAATATAGACTTAAATTCCTTAATCTTCCAAGCGCATATGAGAGGCTTGTTCGAGTTATTCTGAAAGGTATTAGATCAGTAAATTTTATGCCGTTTTCACCTTTAATAAAATCAACAAGCAATTGCTCTTCCAGTCCATTCCAGTGCAAAGAATCAGTTTTTCTCGTTGGATGGTCAGGAGTTAATCGTAAAGAATAAAAAGATGGAAAGTTACTGTCTTCTGTAATTTTTTCGGTAAATTCAAGCCAATAATATGGTCTTTGCCCAACCTCAGCTCTTCTTGGAACAGCAAATAATTGCTCTGGCTCATGTCCTAAATAACGTGCCGTGTTGACGTTAAACATATATCTACTTCTAGTACCCTTAGTATTTTCAACACGATCGCCAATATAAAATCGATAATGCCCTTTCTCATATTGGTATTTTCCCCCGCTTAAATCAAACCGGATTATTTTTAACGAGTCAAAATCTGCTTCTCCAATCAAGAATCTATATAAAGTTCTTAATCCTTCTTCCTGCGTCAATATGCACTTAGACTCAGCTTGATTAGCTTCATCTATCACTGAAGGAGCTAACTTATGATCGGAACGATTCGGCGCAGTATAAAAGCTATTAAATACTTCCTTATTCATCCTTAACCTCCAAAAATTTCATTAACACCTCATTGGCCTGATCTGAAGAAATAGATTCTGTTGCTCTCCTTTCTAACTTTACTGCCTCAGCTGCTTCTTTCTCGTTAAATAAAACTACTCTTTTACCAACCGTATCTCGACCATTTATCTTTTTTACTCTCTGCAATAAAAAACGTAATCTTTTAGGATCTATATGGAAATCTTGCTTCAAAATAGTTATAGTCGTCCAACTACTTCCTTCTTTATCTACATATCTTCTTGTCTCCCTATCTACCCTTGGAAGAGATGCGAATGAAGCAAATCTAGCTCTTAACTCTGATTCATTGTATAAAGTCACTTCCCGTCCGGTTTTTGATCTTCCCTTCTTGATACCTATTCCTTCAATGTCTGTAAATAGTGTCTTGCTATCTATTCCGATTTCTTGTTCAAAAACATTCATAACTACCCATATTTGTTCTTCTTTGTCTTGAAATCGACCTGTTTGTGGATCAACTCTAGGTAGAGAAAGAAAATCAACTATTTTTGCTCTGAACTCTTCTTCATTGTAAAGCACTACTTCTTGATCATTTTTAGTACTTACTTTTATAAAAGAAATACCAACCATATACTTGGAAATTACTTTTGGAGAAAGTCTGAGATCTGTAACTAATACATTTACAGATACCCAACGTTCGCCATCTGCATCTATAAAAACACCTCTTTTTGAGTCCAATTTTACCTCGTCTATACTAGAATTAGATATTCCAAGTTTTCTTTTTAAAGCTGTTAACTTTCCTGGATAATGTTCTGCTATTGCCCCTAGGAGATCATATCTATCTCTAAGTCTCAGAACATCCTGAGTTAATATTTCTTCTTTTTGATAAAATTCAAGAGCTTCTTTCTCGATATTTTCAGGAGTCCAATAGTCATTGGGTTTTCTAAGTACTTGGAGTTTAAGTTTTTTCTTCAAGGCATTCATTCCCCCTGGGTAATACTTTGTTATAGCTCTTATAAGACTTGACTTACCATTCATTCGCAATGACTCCTGTCTTAAACTATTTCCTTGTTGTAAAAAATTTCTAGCCTCATCTTCAATTACTTCTGTATTCATCCAATATCCACGAATTCTAGAAAATTTAAAAGTAATACCCCATGGCGCAAATGACTTTTCTATGGTAAAAAAACGTGACCCATTAAAATATGGCGCAGTTCTCTTTTGCAACATTGATGTACCAAATACTCGATAAAAATTTTTACGATCTTCTATTTGAATTCGACTTAAAATATAATCTTTTGCATCTTCCCTTTTATCCTCTGCTATTTTTCCATCTTCACCTCTTGGAAATAATTCATTAAATTCAGGAAATCTTTCTAAAAACAAACCTTGTATATTTCTAATTCCCAACTCCTCATTTTGTTCAGCAGTATTTTCAGGAAGGCTCCAAATTATCCTAGTCCCACGTCTATCACGAAGAACCGTAGGAATATTTTGAATATCTAAAACATTCTCTTGATTGTGAATTTGACCCACTTCTATTTTATTCATCCTCCACCTCCAAAAATCTCATCAGCTCCTCATTAGCTTCTTCGGGAGAAATATCTGAGTTACCCTCTCTTTTCATAACATAATCCATCTTTCTTAGTGCATTTATTGCTTTCTCCTCATCAAGTAGTATGACTAATTTATTTGTACTATCTCGTGCCTGTATGCGTGGAATCTCAGGTAACTTTTCTAATATTTTATAAAAATAAACCGAAAGGCCTAATTTTTTTCTTAAGTTATTACCACTTGTCCATATAACATTATTTTCATCTGTGTAAATTCCAACTTTATTATCAACTCTAGGCACAGACTTAAAACTGTCTATTTTCTCTTTAATCTCAGATTCTTTGTAAAAAATGGTGCGCTTATTATTTTTCCCTTTCCCATGAATAGTTGAAGCAGAATCACCTATAATTTGCTTCAAAGTCTTACCATCTATTCCTGTTTCATCAGATAAAACATGTATTGATACCCAAATATTCCCATCAGAATCTTTTAATCTTCCAGTTTCCTTATTAGCGCTTGGGACAGTAAGGAAATCATTAACTTTTTCTACTAATTCGGTTTTATTGTAAAGTATTGTTAGTCTTCCATTTTTTCCCAAACCTCTTTTAGACGAAACTCCCTCTACCAAAGTTTCAATTATTGTACTTGACAAGCCAAATTCAGTATGTATGTAATTAGCGGGAATCCAAAAATCTTCCTGAAAGTCTAGATTTAACTCTTCAAAACTTATTCCCCAAAGGGTAAAGGATTTTTTTATCGCTACAAAATGCGATCCTTCAAAATAAGGAATTATCTTTCTTTTTCGTACTGAATATCCAAGCGTCTTACCAAATCGTTTAATTGTCCCTATTTTTTCTAGAATGAATTGTTTTGCTTTCCCTCTTTTATCAATAGGCACTTCTAAAACTCCATTTTCGTTTAAAGCAAGAAATGATTCGAAATTTGGAAAAGCTTCTAAAAACAATCCTTGAATATTAGTGATGCCCAATTGTTCATCTTGTTCTGGGTTATTTCCGGAGAGTTTCCACACAACCCTCCCTCTCCCATCTCGTAACACTGCGGGTAAAATTGGCTTTTTTGTAGCCTCTGTCGTTGTGTTAAACCTTTCTTTCTCCTGGTGATTGACTTGATCTATAGCCTCTTTCATACATTAAGAGTATAAACTAAATAGGCCTATAGCGCAAGATGGTGAGGGGAAACCTTTATCTACCTTATGACGTCGTATCCTTTGATATTCCCAACTATCAAGAAAGCGAATATTTGAGTACGACCTATATTAACTTTTTTTTTGGAACTAGTGTATAAAATATTAAAGGAGGTTTTCCTGCCTTTTGCATTAAATTATCCCTAACTAGCCTCTTGAGCTGCTTATGTACTGCGACATACCTTATCCCAAGACGAGTGATCAAATCAGAAGCCCTTACCTGACGAATTGTAGTTATATATTCCAAAATTCATTCACTAGTAACTGTAATCATAGCTTACTGTCTACTATAAACTATGAACTATGTCAAGTTTGAGGCTTTTTAACTTGTCTTTTTTTAAGTTCTTCAACGACAATATCTCGTATTTGTCTTTTCAATCTTCTAGGCAAATTGTCGCCGTAATCATACAAATACAATAAGGTAGTAATAGCAATTGCATCAAATCTTGGGTGTCCATTCCTTCGATCAGCCGCAACAATATATTTATCGTGATATGCCTTGTTGAAAGTGTTATTTTTTAATCTATCAAAAACTCTGTTTATCGCCACAGAAGATGCTGGTTGCTGAAAATCTGGTCTTGATAATACATCGTTAAAGTACGCATTAATCCTATCTCTTATTTGTGGATCTTGTAATTCAATTGCTTTTGGTTTTGGCTTAGACTCAGTTAGTTTAATTTTTGGAATGTCCATCACTGGCGACGCAACTATGGTTTCCACAGATGCATCATAAATTACTGTTTCTCCTGTCGGTTCTTCATGACTAACAACTGCCTTGATGTCCTCATCAAGAATTATATCTCGACTTGTTTTTTCTGCAGATTTCTCAAAACCCACAATTGGTTCAACTCCCTCACTTTGAACGTCTTCAATAATATCTCCTTCATCTTCATATTGAGCTTCAGTGGGTTTTAAAGGTGTCGCTTTATTCAAATAATAAAGACCTTTCTCATTTCTATTTTTTCCTTTCCTATCATAAAAACAAATTATTGACCAATCAGTACCAATCAATAATTTTCTAATTCTACTTAGCAATGCAGATGTTTTGCGCTCTGCCTCTTTCGATACAATTCCAGGATAAAGTGCTTCTGATAACCCATCTATTGTTACTAACTTATCCTCAGAGGTATGAGATAATAGACTCAGCAACTTTGCTGTCTTTCCTTTATATGCTTTACCATTTGGTAGCTCAAATCCCTCAGTATCTTCTGGCTTTTCTGCACCAACTTTAGACATTCCTGGAGTAACAAGTGTGACATTACCTTCTTTTTCTTTTGCTTCTTCAGCTTTTAATCTTTCTATTCCACTTTGCAAAGTTGGATTTTTTTGGGGCAAACTAACGAGCTTTTCATATTCGCTCTGATAAATATGTAGATCATCTTTGGACAAATTACCCTGCGCAACCATTTCACTCATTTCTGCTAACTGTCTCTGCCTAAGATCAAGTTCATTCAAATATCCACGAGCTTGTCCATAAGCATCTAACTCTTGATTAAGATTATTAAGTTCTTCCTTTTTTCTATTTACTGATGCTTTGACAACACTTCGCACGCGCCCGACCTTGAGGGTATTTTCCCACGAAGAACCAACCTTTACCTCACCTGTTCCAATACGACCAATAAGACTCACTCTCTCTGCTAAAATTTGAGTTAGTCTGTCTTTTCTTATCTCTATCTGTTTTATAGGTATAATCTCTTTTCCCATAGAAAAATGAAAGTGTCAAAAACCAGGGGATATTATAATATACTATAAGCTAAAAGTCAATACCTCATCTCCCTCTGACAATATAGAGGGTGTTTAAGTCATCACGAAACTCCAAACGGTATCTTTCGAAATTTCCAAAGCCAAAATAACTTGCAATATCTCCTCTTCTATCTGCAAAATCACTTTCTCCGTCCATTATATGGGGAACATAAGTTTGACTAAATGGATCCCAATAGTCAGCCTTTTCTATATTTACGCTGGCTCCTACTCCATCTTCATCTCGTGTAATAATAAGAAATAATTTAGTCCAATTCATTTTTTGATTTCCAGCTAAGTTAAGAGGCGGAATCCACAAGTCCCCAGGCTGCAATATATCAGGTAATTCATACCGCATTGTTACAATTCTTTTTGGTATACAATCAACTTCAATAACACGAATCTTTTTATTAGTACCCATAAATTCAATTTTCATTCCGGGTGTCTTTTGAAGCCAAAATGCAACCCTACTTGGACTCTGCTCAAAAAATACTTTTGTTCTCTCCTTAGGAGGTAATTCTATTTCAAATTCTTGCCTAGACATAAATAGGAAGAATTATACTAGAAACAAATATACTTTTCTACTCGCTTGGAGGAATATTGTAGTATACCAATAAATCTTTAGCAATATCAAAAAAAACTGGAGCTGCAGTCTCAGCTGCATAGATTGAAGTTGTAGGTTTATCCAAAATCACAAGCATCACGAATTTTGGGTTATCAGCTGGAGCAAAGCCAATAAATGACACAATTGTATTATCCGGATCATAATGTCCAGCAACTGGAATTGATGCTGTTCCTGTTTTGCCAGCTATTCTATAACCTTTTAACCGAGTCCATTTTGCTTCACCATTCTCAACAGCATTTACAAGCATTTCTGTGACAATTTTTGCTGTTTTTTCAGATATTGGGGTATCTTTAATTTTTGCTGGTACTTTTACTATTTTACCATTCGTATCCTCAATTGCCATAACTACCCTTGGCTGCATAATAACTCCTTTATTGGCAATTGCAGTAAATGCACTAAGTAACCCAATTGGTGTTACTGAAATACCCTGACCAAATCCAGTTGTTGCTAAATCAACATCATACCATGCATTATTGGGTTTGAGTCTTGCCAGAGCTTCACCTTGCAAATCAATATCAGTTAATTTGCCTATGCCAAATTTGTTTAAATACTTTATAATTCTATCTCTTCCAAGCTCTAATGCAACGTAAGCCATCCCAGTATTGTCTGAATGTTTTATCACATCAATCATATTTGAATATGCATAATACTTATCATTCCAAGTATGAAGCTCATAGCCGCTTACCATAACCGGCTTATCGCAAATTGGGCATCTTGTATCAGGCTTTACCACAGCTGAATCTAAAGCGCTAGCCATAATAATTGGTTTTAGAGTTGATCCCGGCTCATAAGTTTTCGAGATAAAACTATTTGAATACAAATAATCATCAAATAAATAATAATTTTCCGGATCAAATGAGGGATATGTACTCATCGCTATTATATTTCCTGTTTGGGGTTCAATTATACCAATTGATCCTTCGGATGCACCGTATTTCTCAATTGCTTTTTTTAATTTTTCTTCAATTAAAAACTGGATAGTTCTATCTATGCTCAAATGTATGTTATTACCAGTAGACTTATCCAAAGATGCCAATTTTCTAGACAAAATTGGATTTCCTAACGCATCATGAATATAGCTTAATACTATTTCTTTACCTTTAAGCAATCTATCATAATAACCCTCAAGACCAAAATAACCTTTGTCGCCCCCATCCGTACTTTTCCCAACAAATCCTAGTAAATTTGCCGCCATAGACGCTTCGGGGTAATAACGAGAGAAATTCTGTTCAAAACCAATTCCTGATAAATTTAATTTTTCTATGTCACTTTTTGTCTTATTATCTATCTTGTCTTGTATGGGAACCCAAACTAATTCCGGCTTTATCCTTGCGCTTACTGAAGCCTTATTTATGTTAACAAACTCAGATATTTTATTAAGAGTTCCGTCTAGATTTCTTATTTCGTTTGGATTTGCGTACATTAAGTAGGTTACTTTATTTGAGGCAATAGGGAATCCATCAGAAGTTTTTATCTCTCCTCTTATTCCTGAAATTTCTTTTATAGCAGTATATTGCGAAGTTGCAAGAGTTGAGAGCATTTCTGCTTTTGCGATCTGCCAATAAAAAAGTCTTATGATTATTATTAAAAAAAGTAGAGTTAAGAAACCAAAAAGGAAGGGATATCTCCAATTCATACATTCGGCAAGCTTAGTATGATCCGAAGTTTAATCGAAGGATCATGGCTTAACTGCCAATTTCAAATCTTGATCCAATACAAGTATATCACGGTTTTTCAAATACCCTAATTTATCTGCTTGACTTTTTAGATTTGTAAGACTTGTATGATTTAATATTTTTTCGGTCAATAAATAGTTTTCTCTTCTATATTGATCGATTTCTTTCTCAATCTTACTTAAATAAACTCCCGATGTTGAGAGTTTATTTGAAACTACAACTTGAATAACCGACAAAAATATTATTGTTATTATTAGAGTAAATAATAAAAGCGATGTATTTTTCATATGTATTCAAAAATCCTAAGCTTTGCGCTTCTTGATCTGGCATTTCTTTTTATCTCATCTTCACTTGGTAGTATAGGTTTTTTTGTAATAATTTTTCCTAATTTTTTCTCTTCAAAGTTTAGAAATTCTCTCTTAACAATTCTATCTTCAAGAGAATGAAAAGATATCACTTCGATTCTTCCATTACCCTTAAGTAATCTTACTGCTTTGGGCAATGCTTCTTTTAAATTATTTAACTCATCATTAACAGCAATTCTTAATGCTTGGAAAACTTTCGTTGCGTTATGAATTCCTTTATGTTTTGAATTACCAATTATCCCAACCAAATCTTTCGTTGTCTCTATTGGTTTTATTTTACGGGCGCTGTCAATACGCTTACTAATGGCAAAAGCCTGATTTTCTTCACCAAATTTAGTAAAAATTTCATATAATTGCCTCCTTGTCAAAACTTTTAAAAGATCTATCGCCCTCACAGACAGGTCTTGATCCATTCTCATGTCCAAAGGTCCCAAGTTTTGGAAACTAAAACCCCGCTCTTCTTTCTCCAATTGATGACTAGATACTCCCAAATCAAAAATAATTCCTGCTACTTTTTCAAATCCTTGTAATTTTGCTATTTTGTCAATGTCTCTAAAATTTCCTTTTGCTAAAATCAAATTTCCTTCTTCGATTTTCCATTTTCCACTATCTATCTTCCATATTCTGCTCACATACTCAATTGCTTCCCGATCAACGTCAATTCCTAAAACTCTTCCACCTCTTTTTAAAATCTCAACCGTGTGTCCTCCTCCTCCAATCGTCGCGTCTATGTATTCCTCGTTCTTTTTAACTTTTAAATTTTCAATGATCTCTTTCAAAAGTACCGGTGTGTGAAAGTCATCCATACCTTTGATCTTCTTTGCTTACTAATCTTTGCGATATACTCGCAATATCTTTTTCCAAGCTTTTTCTATAGGTTTCCCAAATTTCTTTCCCCCACAGCTCAACGTACCTTTGTAAGCCTACGAATACAACTTCTCCCTTAATTTTCGAAAATTGTCGTAAGTAGTCTGGTATAAGAAACCTTCCTTTATTGTCAAGTTCAAGACATGTTGCTCCTCCAAGAAGGTATCTTTGGGTTTCCCTTGCGGGTTTCTCAATAAAAGGCTTTCCTTCTGTCCCTTCAAGGAGCGCTTTCCATCCTTCTTCCTTAACGATAATAAGCGAGCTTTCATATCCTAGCGTAACTATA
>CAYJRY010000017.1:0-22634 GCA_964372855.1 uncultured Gammaproteobacteria bacterium
CTGAGATAGAGGCTGTAGGAGTGCCAGAGTTGACATTGATGAATGCGAATTTAGATGAGGCAGTGGAGGTATTTCCAAGCAACAAATCATGTACTGTAGCTATCTTGGGATAAAGAGCACCAGATGAACGGTCCCAGAAATTAATACTCGGCAATGTCCCAGCATCGGTCCATGTCAGAAGTCCTGAACCATTTGTGCTAAGGACGTAATTACTTGATTGCGATGTAGGCCATGTGTAGGATATGTCTCCAAATCTCGTAACCCCGTCTACCTCCAATTCATCTTGCACATATAAATCTGTGACACCATCTGGAATATCAGCTCCCGCAAGATTTGATGCAAAATAATTATAGGCAGCCGCAGATTCTCCTCCAAAATTTAAAGCATCTGATGAAAGAATATTTCCTCCAGCTGCATCTATTGTAAGATCAGTAGTACCGGCGGTGTTTGTGAATGTCGCGAAAGTGGTCCCTGCATCTTTGAAGATCACATCCGCTCCATCTGCATCAAGTACAATATCAGCTGATGAATCTAAGGTCATGTCACCTGTTGAGAATACATTAACCATGCCTGTTGTATTTGCATCCCCAAGTGTTAAAGTTTGCCTTGCTGTGGTAGCTAAAGTCCCTGTGGCATTAAGATATGCACCTCCAGCAGTCCCTGCTGATATTGAGGCGGTAGGAGTACCGCTATTGACGTTGATGAATCCAAACTTAGCTGCGGAAGTTGATGTTCCGCCTACCAAAAGATCAACTGTGGCGATATTTGGGTATAATGCTCCATTTGCTCGATCCCAATAAGTGTCAACATCAACACCTCCGATTGTAAATGTATTTCCTGATTGGAAGACATAATCGACAGTTCCATCTCCAGTCACGTCAATTTCGAGCTGGTTTGATGTAGTGTTATATGAAATGATTGATTGATCACTAGCTCCTGTTCCTATATTTATACTTCCAGGTCCCAAGTACAAATCTCTCCACCTTTGAGTTGTAGTCCCAAGATCAAAAACATCATCACTTGTTGGGATAAGATGATCATTTACAAAAACATTTCCTGTCGTATCTCCTCCAAGGGTCAAAGCATTATTTGCTGTTGTCTGAATAGTCCGAGCTGCTCCTGAAAGAGTGAGGTTACCCGAAGCTGTTGCATTACCTGAAACATGAAGTGCCTCAAGTGGTGTGACAATTCCAATTCCTACCTTACCATCACCTAAAATTGTAAGAGCTGCTGTGTCATCATTGTTTGCGACTTGGAATACAGTTTCTAAAGCACCAAGATCACCAATTGTGGTGCCACTTGCTTTTCCCCCAACAAGTTTAATTGCCGGTGTAGTGTCAGTTGGGTTGGTAGATCCAATAACACCTCTTAACTCCATAGCTTGCGCATCAGTATCTGATATAAAAGTCAGCCTTCCTCCTCCTGCAGTTCCGGAAATTGCAGCTAAATGCGCCCAAGTATCCGTATCGGCAAGAGTTATTAATCCATGAGCAACTTCATTGTCAGAGATTCCAAATGTCGCGTCAGCATTTGTTATTGCTTCAATCTCAAGGCTATAATCAGGGCTGCTGTCAGCTCCAAAACCGACGTTTCCATCAGCCTCAATCCGCATCCTTTGGGTAAGAGTACTTTGGCCATCAGCGATTGTGAAAATTCTAATTCTTCCCGGTGTATCAGAGCTGCTGCTCCAAGTGCCTCCTGTCTCAAGACTGATACGAGCACCAACTGCATTAACACCACCTGATGTTCCTACTCCATCTAGATTCCCTAGTCCAATTCCGCCTGTCAAAGTTGTTGCGCCTTCATTTCTATGAAGTCTGATAGTTGGAATTCCTTCCGCTCGCTCTCGAGAGATCTCAAGCTGTGCTGAAGGCGTTGAAGTACCAATACCTATTCTGCTATTTACTGTATCAAAAGTAGTAAAAGCCGATCCTTCAGAATTGGCAACTTGTACTAATCCAGTAGTGCTACCAGCAAAGGTAAGAGTTTGGCGATTGGTTGTCTGAAGACTACCTGTTCCTGTTAGGTATGTAGCATTATTGCCTGAATTAGCAGAGATTGTTGCTGTTGGGGTACCGGAGTTCATGTTTAGCACTGCGAATTTTGCCGAAGATGTTGCATCTCCACCCAGCATAAGATCAAGAACAGTTGCCTGATTTGGCCTTATAGTGCCACTAGCAACCGTCCAGTTAGATGATCCTCCAGGACAACTTCCTGATCCTGTTACAATACCATCGGTTGTTGTCACGCAGGAAGCAGACGAAATAGTTGAGCCTTCGGTACCCGCTATCTGAAGAGTTGTGGTATTAAGATTAAGAATCCCAGAGGAGCCTCCATTCTGAGGCGAGATAGTTATATTTCCAGTTGAATTTCCTCCAATAGTAAGAGTCTGATTTTTAGTTGTTTGTAGTATTCCCGCTGAGTCAAGTACTATATTTCCTGCAATTGTTGCTGTTGGCGTACCGCCAGCTACATTGATAAACCCAAATTTTGCTGAAGTAGTTGACGTTGCTCCAACCAAAAGATCCAAAGTAGAATTTCCTGGATAAATTGCTCCATTTGTCACATCCCAGTAATTTGTAGAACTTCCAAGAGAACATGTCTGCCAAGTTGGAGTTCCTGAGCCAGCTGAAGTCAAACATTGGTTGGTAGAACCAGCAGCAGTTACTTCAAATGAATCAGAATCAGTAAAAACTATTCCACCAGCAACTGCTGTTATAGCCTTATTCGATCCCCCATAAGACAGTCCTATTACCGAACCGTTCCAAGTACCTGTTGCTATTGTTCCGACTTTATTTATATCCGTAAGATTACCTGTTGTAATTACAGTGCCTGTTACATCAGGAAGAGTGTAGGTTCGAGCTGCAGTCAAATTGGCAGTTGTAAGATTTCCTTTTCCATCGGGATCGTAGAAATATAAATTTGTACCTTGTGTACCTGTTGATGTGAAGGCATCGCCTGAAGTAACATTCCCAATGGCTGTTATTGTGCCTATGCCAGTTCCGGATGCTATAGCAACCCACGCTGTCCCATTATACATATTGTATTGGTTTGTATCAGTGTTATATATAAAAAGACTGGTTGCTGGAGAATCAATCGCGTTTCGCTGAGCTGTTGTCATTCTCGGAGCGAGAAATCCGCGATCAGTTGATGAGAGATCAAGAATACTTGAACTATCAGGCTGACTCGTGCCTATACCAACACTTTTTGCAAATGTTGAGGTATCATTAAAAGCGCTTGGAATATTTACATTCAATAAAAGCCTTGGATCAATTGATGTTTCAGCTAAAACTTCTTGAAGTTGGGAAAAAACATCAGTTTTTGGGCTTGACTGTTCGTTTAATAGACTGGAAAACAATTTCTGTTCACTAAGAATATCGGAAGCTAAGTCGTATTTCAAATATATATAACCTAAAAAAGCAAATGAAAATACAGCTATTAACAATGAAATAAAGACCTTTATGGTGAGCTTTGAATTTATCCTCGCTGAACTTTCTGTCATTGGGACCCCGAGCTTTGTTGAGTGGGAAGCAATCTCATCCTGTTGATCGTCATTTTGTTTTGAGGCAAAAAGCAATGGCCGAAGAGATGGCGGAAGTCCAAAAGTGTCTTGCTGTATGGAGTTAACTGGCGCTGCCTCGAAACTTTTTTTTGGTTTTCTAAAACTCTCAATATCTTTGAGTTGGTAACGTCTTTGGTTTCCTAAAGTTCTTTGAGGTACCAAAATTCCAGCTTTATCCCATCTTCGTAGAGTCTTAGTGGAAACTCCAAGAATATCCGCAACTTCCTGAATAGTTAATAACTTCTCTAAATTTTGGGCAGGCATTTTTTGATTTTAAAAAGTTGGACATTTTGATCTTAATTGTCCAAGTTTGTCCAACTATAATTACGACACATTTTTTATACCTTGTCAAGTAGCAGAATAATCTTATCATAATCTTATCATTTTATCTAAATTTAGCCTTGTTTTGTCCAATTTACCATAATTGTCCAACTATTGACTTTCTGATAAGATTATGATATGATTAAGTAATAAGTTATGATTTCAATATCATACAACCATTCTCCAAAATTAAAAGATTACTTATTTAGAATTGAAAAACTAAGAAGAATTATTCTTTTATCCCCAATTAATCAAAAAACCAAATTATTCCTCAGGTGGAACGCGACTTTTGAAAGAATTATGGCCTATGCTTTTTTATCCAAAATTACTCTGGACAAATCAGTTATCGCAAAATTGCTTTCGCGTGAGCCACAAAAAATACAATCCCAAAAACATCAATTTATTTTAAAATATAAGACGGGAATTGATTATATTCGTCAAAACTGGCTAGGATCAACCCAGTCTATTTCATCAAACGATATAATCAAAATACATCAAATTGTATCAATAGGAAAATTAAGCGCGCCAAAAGAAGAGATTGAATATCTCCTTGAATATATCCAAAGAAGCAATGAAAATCCAATTGTTCAATCTGCTATTATATATATCGAACTATTAAAGACCAATGCTTTTATAAAAGACAATGAAGTAACTGCAGCCTTATCTTCATTATTAATTCTTTATAGGCAAGGTTACGATTTTCGCGGATTTATCAGCCATGAAAGTCAGTGGCGTGAAAACCCAAGTCTTTATTATGAAAATATCAAAATGTCTCAACAAGCACGAAGTTTAACCTTATGGCTTGAGTATTTTGCCCAAACTATTATTCAATCTCTTGAAAACGTGATACAAAATATAAATAAACCTAATTTATCAATTCCTCTTCCTGACACTTTCTGGGAACTTAACGATAGACAGAAATCAATTCTTTCCCTTCTTGACAAGCCGGAAATTAGCCTTACTAATAAAAAAGTTCAGTCACACTTTAAGGTTTCTCAAATTACAGCCAGCCGCGATCTTGCAAGACTTACGAATTTGGGGCTTTTGTTTTCGCACGGAAAAGGAAGATCTGTTTATTACACACGGGTGTAAAAAATATGGACATTGACTTTTAACAACAGCAAACAATACACTTAAACATAATGAAATACACTGCCCAAAAAGAGCGTATAGCGTATAGTGTTAAGCGTCTAGCTATTTTCTTTGTTCTATCTTCTACTTTCTACTTTCTATCTTCATTCTTTCTCGTCATGCCTCTTTCTGCTCAGACTGCAACTTCATCAGGAGTAGCAATATCTGTCAAGGTAATTGACAAAAATGCTAAAGATGGAAACATTATAGTCCTTACAAACAAAGGATATGCCCTAAGTAAAAATGCTTATGACACAAATATTTATGGAGTTGTTAGTGACAATCCGTCTTTGTATCTAAAAAACACCGAGCAACCCGATACCAGATCTGTAGTAACGTGGGGCAAAGCATATGTTTTGGTTTCAACAGTAAATGGAAATATCGAAAAAAATGATTTTATAACCAGCTCAAATACTCCCGGCGTTGGGCAAAAAGCAACTCAAAACGGAAGAATTTTAGGCGCTGCAATTGAAGAATATAAAAGTTCAAATCCACGTTCCGTTGGTAAAATTTTAGTCGCGATTAGTCCCAACTTCATATCCTCATTTGGAAATATACGTACAAATCTCTTAGATACTGCAAGGAATGCGCTGGACCTTTATCCACTTTCACAGTTAACAAGCCTTAGATATGTTTTGGCTGCAATAATTGTACTTGCCTCATTTGTCATAGGATTTACTTACTTCGGAAGAATTGCACGGTCTGGAATCGAAGCGCTGGGAAGAAACCCATTGGCCAGTCGATTGATTCAGATTAATATGGTTTTTAATTTATTTTTGATGATTATAATAATTATGGTTGGACTAGCGCTAGCGTATCTAATATTGGTATTGTAAATCTCTTATTGAAATGATTCGCTAGGAGTGCAACAATAAATATGAAAGATAAAACAAGCATAATTTTCAATTTGAAATTTAAAATTTAGATTATGAATCTTAATCCTATTATCTTTTTTAGTCTTGTTATTGCAATCGTTACTCTTTCTATAACTATAGTTATATTAGTTGTTTATCTAGTAAGAACTATAAAAAAACTCAAAAGTGAGAATAAACTCGCTCTTAATGACGAGGGAAGAAATAAAGCAATAAAGATAATCGATGAGGCAAATTCAAAAGCTTTAGATATCATCCAAAAAGCCAATTTATTTGCAAAAGCATCAGGAGGTTTTTTTGAAAAAGAACTAAAGTCAGTTATGGACAGGGAGTTACAAAATTTTGAAAAATCATCACAGGACTTTATCAAAGAGTATCAAAATGTACTCCAAAATTTAAAGGCTAAAAACGTCGAAATATTCCAAAATCTATCAAAGAACATCGAATCAGGTACGCTTTCTCAAATAAAAGAGTTTGCGGACTTTGTTGAACAAGAAACAATCGCATCTAGAAAAATGGTTAAAAGGAAAATTCACCATGAGTATTCCCTTGCCCGCAAGCATGTCGATGCTTATATTGAAAGTGAGCTAAAAATAGCTGATGAAAAAATATATGAAATCTTAGAAACAGTCTCCAAACAAGTACTTGGGCATGCTATAAAATTAAATGATCATGAAAACCTCATAATTGAAGCATTAGAAAAGGCAAAAAAAGAAGGGTTGTTTAATGATGAAAAATGATATTGCGACATATTTTGATATACTTACGTCTTTAAAAACAACTCTTGAAAGAGACCAACTCTCAATGGAGATTGAAAAACTATTGGCTTCATTATTCTATGCAAAAACCTCATTTGAATCTGCTCTTTCCGCAATTAGTCTAGAAACGGCTGATAAAATTCTGCAAACTTTTAGAAAGAATAATTTAGATTCGCAAAACCGTGAAATAGTAAGGCATTTCTTATTAACTTTAAAAGATTTAATTAAAAAATTCAAGATTATCAAGCTTAATATTGCTTTTAATCCAAATGAGGAAACAGTTGAGAAATTAAACGCATGGGTTGTTGAGAATCTGGGCATGGGGTATATTTTGGATATCAGTGTAAACAGTTCTGTATTAGGCGGAGCAGTAATTGTCTATAACGGTGTATATAAAGACTTTAGTCTCGTAAAAAGAATCGAAGAAGTATTTATGAAATATCCTAAGCACTAAATTCCAAATTCTAAATAAATACAATAATCCAAACTCAAAATTCAAAATATTTTGTATCTTTGGTCATATACGTTTTGAAATTATTTAGGATTTAGGATTTTGAATTTAGAATTTAAAAAATATTATGAAGGATTTTAATTATTATTTAAACTCAATCTCAGAGGTTGGCTATGTTGAGAGCATAAGCAATGCCATAGTCCATGCTGATGGCCTGCCAGAAGTAAAATTGGAAGAAATAGTTTTATTTGAGACAGGCGAATTCGGTATGACTTTGTCTCTAAAGGAAGATCAAATTGAGATACTTGTTTTTTCAGAAAACTCAGTTAAGAAAGGAACAAAAATAGTAAGAACAAACGAATTCATTACTGTGCCTTTGGGAGCTGGGCTTTTAGGCACGATTCTTGATCCTATGGGAAATCCTATTACGCCACTTTCCCGCCCCTTAGCTTCAGTAACAAGACGAGTTGTAAATACACAAGCAGAAGGGATACTGTCTAGAAAAACAGTAAATCGGCAATTCGAAACAGGCGTACCTATAGTTGATCTAATTATGCCCTTGGGGCATGGTCAAAGAGAACTTGTGATTGGTGATCGAAAAACGGGAAAAACAAACTTTTTGATGCAATCAATACTTAGCCAAACAAGAAAAGGAAATATTTGTATTTATGCAGCAATTGGCAAAGAAATGCTTGACATAAAAGAAACTGAAGAGTTTTTCAAAAATCAAGGGATTATGGATCGTGTTATAATCGTTTGCTCAAGATTTCAAGATCCTATAGGACTTACTTATCTTGTCCCCTACTCTGCAATGACGATTGCTGAGTATTTCAGAGATGAGGGGCATGATGTACTCTTGGTTTTGGATGACTTAACTACTCATGCCAAATTCTACAGAGAACTTTCCCTTCTTGGCAAACGATTTCCCGGAAGAAATAGCTATCCCGGGGATATTTTCTATATCCACGCAAAGCTACTTGAAAGAGCTGGAAATTTTAAGACTCCAAAAGGTGAAAAATCAATTACTTGTCTTCCAGTTGCTGAATCAACTCAAGGAGATTTATCAGGTTATATTCAGACAAATATAGTCTCAATGACTGATGGACATTTGTATTTTGATCTGGATTTGTTCGCAAAAGGAAGAAGGCCTGCAATAAGCCCTTTTTTATCCGTAACAAGAGTTGGAAGACAAACCCAATCGAGTCTTAAAAGAGATATTAACCGTGAGCTTCTGTCTTTTTTGACAATTTATGAAAAAATGCAAAACTATTCACACTTTGGCGCCGAGCTTAATGAGACAATTAAAACTACCTTAAAGTTTGGTGAAAAAGTAACTTCATTTCTGAATCAGCCTCTCTCAACAGTAACACCGCTAAATCTGCAGATTGTGCTTTTTGCCATGCTTTGGAATAGCAGATTAACAGGAGTTGAATTTGAGCCAACTGGGCACAAACTTGAACAAATCGTTAATAATTATAATACCAATATAGATATTAAAAAAATGATAGATGAACTGGTTGCTGCATCTACCTCTTTCAATGGACTTTTAAATGTAATTCGCCAAAAAGGAACGGATATATTGCAAAAATTAAAATCATATGATTAGTAAAAAAGAATTAAATTCCCAAGTTGATTTTCTAACCACCTTAAGAGAGATTTTAGAGGCTTATGAGGAAATTGCAGCATCCAGAATGGCGCGGATTAGAAGTAATGTCTTAAAAAGCCGAGATTTTTTACTTGAGATAAACGCTATTTTTCAGGAAGTTAAGACTTCATACAGAGATGAGATAACCCTCTTTTTGAAAAGAAAAAAAATTAAAAATATAAAAGAGTTGACGTTTCTTCAAAGAAATGGAAAGACACTTTTTGTTCTTATATCAGCAAATACAGGTTTTTACGGGGAGATTATTCGAAAAACTTACAACCTATTTCTAGAATATTTAAAACAAGAAAAAAATGCAGACGTTTTGATATTGGGAAGATTGGGTTTTGAATTTTTTGAGCAAGAATTTAGAAATTTACCTCATACATTCTATGAGTTCCCTGATGACAGAATAGATAAGGTTGCGCTTAAAAAGATAACTGAAAAAATAGTTGAATACCAAAAGGTTTTGGTTTTTTATGAACAATTCGTAAGCGTCGTAACTCAATCCCCAATTGTTACAAATATTACAGGTGATCCTTTAGCCTTTAAAAAGGAAGGTCCGAAAGTAAAGTATTTTTTTGAGCCAACGTTAGAAAAAATCATGGCTTTTTTTGAGAAGGAAATTGTAGCTTCGATTTTTGAGCAAACTATACTTGAATCTGAGCTTGCCAAATTTGCTGCCCGTATGGTGTCACTTGATGCCTCAACGGAAAATACAAAACATAAGCTTACTCAAATTCTTTTTCAAAAAGAAAGGGCAAAACACCGTCAAGCTAACAAAGAACAGCTTGAAAAATTCTCTAGTATGGGTCTTTGGAGCACAGGCTGAAAGCCGAGCTCGCATGCTTGATCGCGTCAGACGCGACTTGACAGGCGTGGAACGGACGAAGGAGTTCGCTTGCTTGACAAGCGTGGAGTTTAATTTATGGACAATTACGGAACAATCATAGGTATACAAGGGCAAATTATTGATGTGCAATTTCTGAAAAATCCTCCGGCGATTCATAATATTTTGGTTTTGGAAAATGATCCGGGAGTTCGAGCTGAGGTTTTAAGATCGTCATCTGAGACTTCTTTTTATTGTCTGAATTTATCCTTTACAAGTAAACTCTCTAGAGGGCTTCGAATGATAAATACTGGAAAACCTATTCTCGTACCTGTTGGACCAGGATCACTTGGTCGGGTAATGAATATTTTTGGTGAACCAATTGACGGAAAAGGACCTATGTCTTATTCAGAAAAAAGACCAATATACGCATCTGGGCTTGATTATTCAGACGTTGTAAAACATAAAGAAATACTTGAAACCGGTATTAAGGCAATTGATTTCTTCTCACCAATTGTCAGAGGCAGTAAAATAGGACTATTTGGCGGAGCCGGAGTTGGAAAAACAATACTTTTGACAGAGCTAATCCATAATGTTGTTGTTCTTCATAAAGATCAAGGAGTATCTGTTTTTGCAGGTGTTGGGGAAAGAGTGAGGGAGGGGCACGAGCTTTATGAAACTCTTTCAGAAAAAGGTGTTTTACCATCAGTTAGCTTAGTAATTGGAACAATGGGTGAAAACCCAGCAATTAGATTTCTAACAGGATTTACCGCTGTGACATTGGCTGAATATTTTAGGGACATACTTCAAAAAGATGTATTATTTTTTATAGACAATGTTTATAGGTTTGCTCAAGCTGGCAATGAATTGGCAGTTTTAATGGCGACAATTCCTTCGGAGGATGGATATCAAGCAACTCTTACTTCTGAAATGGCGAGTTTCCATGAAAGGCTAATCTCCAACAAAACCAACTCAATCACCTCAGTTGAGGCAATTTATGTACCCAATGACGATATTTTGGATCAAGGAGTCCAAACAATATTTCCATATCTTGACTCAACAGTTGTTTTATCAAGAAGTATCTATCAAGAAGGAAGACTTCCAGCACTTGATTTACTATCATCAACTAGTGCTCATTTAAATCCAGAAATAGTTGGTGATCTGCACTACACAACAGCTCTTAAAGCATCTAATCTCTTAAAGCAAGCAACTTCTCTTGAAAGAATTGTATCGTTGGTTGGTGAGTCAGAATTATCACCTTCTGATAAGCTTATTTATCAAAGAGCTAAAAAATTAACCAATTTTATGACGCAAAATTTCTTTGTCACGGAAAACCAAACAGGCAAAAAAGGAGTATATATTCCGCGACTTGCAACAGTTGAAGATGTCAATGCGATCTTAGAAGGAAAATATGACAATGTGTCTGATGATAAATTCAGTTACATTGGGAGTTTAAAGGAGATTAAAGGTGCTGGATAAAACTCTAAACCTAATCATCCGAAATCGCGATGTTGTCTTATATAAAGATACAGTTTCATCAGTCACGTCTTACAATGACAAAGGAGTTTTTGATATTCTGCCTGAGCATGAGAATTTTATTTCTTTGGTAAAGGATAAGATAATAGTTCACAAAACAAATAACGAAAATAAAGAGGTAAAAATTGATAATGGAGTTGTAAAAGTCTACCAAAATAATGTTTATTTCTACATCAACTTCGAAAACCAAGCCTAAGCCACTACTTTCCCCAGTTTCTCAAAAGTATTGACAAATCAAATATGTTTACTTTGCCATCTCCATTAAGATCCCCAACCCCTGACCTATTCCAATTCCTAAGCATGACAGATAGATCAAATATGTTTACTTTGCCATCATTATTAAGATCTCCCTGTTTACGTCCTGATCCCGATGGACTCCCTCCACTTGGCGAACTACTTCCTCCACCACCCCCGCCGCCACCACCGCCCCCTCCTCCGCCTCCTCCCCCACTATCCCCACCGCCTCCAGGAGGCGAAGTCGGATCAGGAGAAGGTTGTCCAGTCGGTGGTTCTGTTGGCGAAGGCGTTACCTCAACTGGCTTTCCAAACAATACAAAGTCTGAGAAAGAGGCAGTTTTGCATGAAACAGTTCTTACTTCTTTATTCAAAAGACAATCTGTCAATTCACTCCACTGGCCATCTTTAGTGAGCTTATATATAGTAAGTGTGTCTTCATCTATCCCCACAACGTCAGACGGTTTATATTTTATAGATAATGTTAATTCTTTCGCAAATTCCTCTATTTCTGTATTTTCATCCTCCAAAAAGCTATTCAAATGATAGACATGATTTGCGACTTTCAATCCCGCAGGCTGAGACGCGATTCGCATAACAAAGTCATCGTGATTTAGTCGAAGAATCTGGAAATTGGCATCAGTGTCTAAAAATAATGGAGGGATGGAAAGAGCTAAGCCATCTGGAAATTCTTCTGTCTCATCAATAGTAGATAATTCTTCACCTTCTTGATCATCTACGATTATGCCTGTTGTTTCAGATTCAATAATAGAACCATTGCAGCCTAGTGTTGTAAATGTACCAGTTCTATTTACTTGAGTGCCAAATTCTCTTTCTCTTGATCTAACAAAATAATTGTATAAAGTACAGGAAGAAAGATTTGTAATATCAATAGAATGAGATTTAGTCGGAGACAGTCTATCCTTCTCAGTAGTATCAAATTTATGAAGACTGCTTATTCCATAAAGCACCCAAGATGAAGATTCCATATTAGTCTCCCATTCAATTGTCGCGCTATCCGAGGTTATATTTTTCGCCTCTGGATTAGAAGTTATTACTAATCCTTCAATCTTATTAACAGACAGCAATGGATCCTCCGATCTAACAGATGGTGTTCCCTCGCCTACTACAGTGACAGTAAAGAAGTACTCTGGCGGATCAAAGATACCAAATACTCCATCTGCTACATATTCCGCGATCCAAGTTATCACTGCCTCATTATTGGATATTATCGCGTCTAAAGGCTGATTTTTCGCATCGCGATCAAATAGACCTTCAACAAAAGAATTATTTTCTCTTACCTCAAATCTAACTTGTTTCTCCTGACAAGACGCAGAATTATTTAGGGTCACAGAAAGAGTTACTTCTGTCCCTTCATCAACTGGATTAGATGAGGAAATCCATTTTGCAGACTCAATTTCACAAGGAACTGGAGTTGGTGTTGGAGTAAGTGTAGCTGTTGGCGAAGGAGTAGGCGTATTAGAACGTGTGGGAATAGGAGTTTCTGTTGGAGTTGGTTTAGGCGTCTCAGTTGGAGTAGGAGTTGCAGTAGGTTGAGGTGTCGGTGTTGGGGTTGATGTAGGAACTGGCGTATTAGTAGGCGTAGGGGTACTAGTCGAAGTCGGCGTAGGAGTATTTGTAGGTGTCGGGGTTAAAGTTGGTGTAGGGGGTATAGGAGTATTAGTCGGAGTAGGAGTTCTGGTTGGGGTAGGAGTAGGTGTATTCGTGGGTGTTGGAGATGGTGTGGGAGAGGGCGTGAAGCTTGGAGTTGGAGTAGGCGTAGGTAGGGGCGTAGAAGTTGGTTGCGGTGTTGGGGTCTCTGTTGGGCTGGAAGTAGGTGTTAGAGTGGGAACGGGCGTTGATGTTGGCTCAGGCGTCGGAGTAACAACCCTTAATACTTGGATGTTTGAAGATTTAATAGTTTGTATTTCTCCCGCAATATTTGCCTCCACGAAATATTCAGGATTACCGCAGAGCGAGAAGAATTTACAAGTGAGCTCCCAAGGATCTGCTTTCCAAGCTGACTGAGCGATAAATTCTGATCCCTCCAAAACCAAATCTATAATTTTAGGTTCAGGCTGATTAATAGCAAGCTCGGAAATTATGAGATCTTTTTTAACAACTAGGTTTGCCTGCTTATTGCTGCATTCACCTTTTGCTGAAACATTAATAGTTAATAAACTGCCTTCCTCAACCGGATCTTCTTGACTCCATGCAACTGATCTAAGTTCGCAGGGAATTGGTGTTGGTGTTGGAATAGGAGTCGGAGTGGCGGTTGGAGTCGGAGTGGGAGAAGGTGTAGGCGTGGATGTTGGTTGAGGTGTTGAGGTTGGAGTTGGTATTGGAGTGTTGGTAGGTATAGGCGTTGGGGTACTGGTTGGCGTAGGAGTATTAGTCGGTGTAGGAGAAGGAGTTGAGGTCGGGGTCGGAGTAGAAGTGGGAGCTTGAGTTGGCGTGGGTGTTGGAGGAACAGGAGTATTGGTTGGTGTGGGAGTGGAGGTTGGTTGTGGCGTAGGTGTTGAAGTCGGAATGAGAGTTGAGGTTGGAATCGGAGTCGATGTTGGCGAAGGTTCTGGTGTTGGAGTGGGAGTTGAGATGGGAACTTTAATAACCTGTATATTTGCAGAATTAATAATATTTATATCTCCTACTATATTTGCCTCCACAAAGTACTCTGGATCACCACAAATTGGCCAAATCACACAAGTAAGTTCCCAAGGGTCTACCACCCAAGTTGATTCAGCGACGAATTCTGTACCTTTGAAAACAAGATCTACAATTTGAGGAATTGGTTGATTTAAAGCTAATTCATCAATTATAAGATTTTTTTTGACTACTAGATTTGCTTCTTTATCAGCGCACTCTCCAGCTGCGGTGACATTAATTAATAATAAAGTATTTTCCTTGATAGGATCCTCCTCGCTCCATGAGACAGATTTTAGTTCGCAAGGCACCGGTGTAGGAGTTGGTATCGGAGTGTCTGTTGGGCTGGGAGTGGGCGTTGAGGTCGCAGTTGGAGTTGGCGATGGCGAAGGTGTTTCCGTTGGTGAAGGTGTATTAGTGGGTGTTGCCGTTGGTTGAGGTGTTGGGGTATTTGTGGGTGTAGGCTCTGGTGTTGGCGTAGAAGTTGGAGCTGTGGTGGGAGTAGGAGTATTGGTTGGCGTTGGTGTTAGAGTTAAAGTCGGTGTGGGGGTTGAAGTAGGCGTTGGCGTTAGAGATGGTTCTGGAGTTATTGTGAGAGTGGGAGTTGGAGTCACACAGGGATTTGTTGAATCCACTAGTAAATCTGCACACTGCGCTTCAGTTTTGGTGTTTAACAAACTGATATCGCTAGCATTTACTCCGCCATTTTTATCTATATCCGCTATTGGATCATAGCGAGGTTTTCCGCAAGCAGAAAACATTGCGTTAAGAATTTTTTCTTGTAATATTTGGCAGGAAGGAGGAAGAGAGCTCGTTGAGGGAGTAGGAGTCGGAGTGACTTGAGGAGACAAAATCCCAGTGAAAAGTTTTGTAACACAATTGTTATTTTCATCTGACTCAGCAATAACATTTTCTGGATCAACACACATCCTAAGATTATGCGTTGTTTCTTCTCCAACTGGAGTGTCGGTGGTTACAGAAGGTGCCTTAGAGGAGTAAACAGCGATAGCACAACCAGTAGATTTACTATCTGATTTAAACTCAACAAGGCGAGAAGAGGCTGTATATCTAATATCACAACTTTCGTAACCAATATATGAGAAGAAATCATAACCATTATCAAATACAAAATCATCATCCAAATTAGAAATAATCTTACATCCACCTCCCGCATCTCCATAGTTCCATGGATTGTCTCTTCTGGTACATACGCCATTGCCAAAAGTAATATCATGGTTTAGAGAACTTAACACCTTGCTTGGCGAGTAAAAAGATACCCATATTCCAAAAGCCAATTCTGTCGCATCAGACGGAATTGTTCCTAGAGGTCTCCAACTTCCAGTTTCACTTTCAACCCTATTACCTATTCCCACAAGCTGCCATCCGCCACCATCCCATGAAACATCAACCGGTTCGTTTTTTAATTCCAGCGAAACTCTGTCAGTCAAGTTTTTATTTGTTTGCTCGGTGATATCCCAAATGCCATCATTATTGAAATCAACATTGATTCTGGTTAAAGGTCTTATCCCAGAATTTCCAAGACCGTTATTTCTAATATTCCCAGAAATTAAAAGTGAATCTGCAGAGACATAACCTTGGGTGGTTTTAATTTCACTAACTTCTGACAGTAAATCGATTATGTTAAAATCAACATTAATACTTAATTGTGAATTTGTATTTTCATTTATTTTAATTGTTGATCCCGACAAGTAATCTGTGAAAGTATTGCCAACTAACAAAGCGGGGTCTATAGGGTCCGAATCAGCTCCAAATCTTCTATGTTCAATTGTTGGCGAGGCATCAATCATCCAAGGTTGATTTGGGCTTATTTTTGTTATATGTATTAACCCCCCCAAATATATCTCAGATTTTGATGCATCAGCATATGAGTCAAAGCCAATTGGCTGCCTATATTCAATATAGAGATGATCGCCGTTTGCTCCTCTGGGAATTTTAATTCCTTTAAATCCATCGGAAATACTTTCAATCGGCTCAATAATATAGTTTCCAGAGGAAGTAACAGTTGCGATCTTTGAGGAATCTAGCCAGCCAAGATATTCCTTGTTGGGCAAATTCATATGCCAAGCTGGCTCTTGACCGCTGCCCATAATGCTATATGGATCTGCATATTCATAATGACCGCAACCGCTTGAGGTAAAAGACAAATTGTCGCAATCAAGAAAATTTGAATGCAAAACTCCAAGAGCGTGTCCAAATTCGTGAGCAGGAACAGCCAGACTTTCAGCATAAAGATAGGTGTTACTCTCGGTCATAATTGCCATCTTGGAAAGATTAACTTGTCCATCTGGCGTATCAGTCAAACTTCTTCCTACCTTTGACAAACCTACCCCGCATCCCGGACTGAATGGGGCTACAATAGTAACGTTAGTATAATCCAAATAATTTACATCGTTATTTGCCGCATCTAATGCCGCACTAAATATTTCCCCCCAAACCGAAGTGCATGTTTGATCCATGGGAATTGTATAGTAGCCAGTTTTAGGAAACACATCGCCAGTAATCCAAGTTTTGTTGTAGGAATTCTCGCGGTAAAATTTGTCCATTTGGTTGAAAAATACGTCCAATAATTTCTCGCGCGTTGTTGTGGGAACAGGTGTATTTTGAAAATTAACCATAAGTACTGCAATCTTTTGCTCTCCCTGAGCTTCTTTTTGCAGCTTGGTATGATATTCAGTGTCGTTTGCGTATGCTTGTTTTATATAAGGATTTGAGGATGATTTATTGGATGGCAGAATATTTAGGTTTTGCGGATTTTTTGAATCAAACAATATATCATCATCCAGTCTAAAACCATTGATTTTAAGTCTCATTCCGGATGTAATAAGTTTGTCTGATCCTTTTGCGGGATGAAGTGCGATTCTTTTATTGTCTGGGGTAATTAGCGTATACTGCTCAACGCTAATGTTGTCCTCAAAAAAATCAGTATGAAGAATTTCTAGCTCGCCTTCAACTTCTGTTTGAGTTTCAAGACAATTATTGGGGATATTAAGTTCATTTACTAAATCCTCTTTGTTACTAGAACTTAAAGCTAAAGATAGGGCAGTGTCTGGGTCTTTTCGCATCAATTGCATAAATTTTTCTTTTCTTGCGTTTGCGAACTTGTTTGTTTGATTTTTGAGTTGGGATTTTTGGTATTCCAAGGAGCTATCGTAAACAACTGGTGCTTGAGATAATTCATGCGTTAAATCAACAACCTGACTTGTGTCAGTTCGTAAATTAACCTCATCTTTCTCTGGTTTTTCTGCTTTCTCCTCAACAGGAAAATTTGAACAGGAATTGACAATTGGAACATTTTCTAACCCTACCTCAGCAAGCAAAACATCGTTTTTATTAATAATTTCTGTCACTTCTGAGTAGGAATATGTTTTCTCTAGATTCTGCGCTTTTGATCTAGTCGTCTGATAGTTAAGAACTATAAATGGGGTAGAAACTAGTATCAGAATATACGTGAGAAATGAAATCCTTAAGATTAGATCAAGACCATTATATTGCTTCCACAACGATCTAAATACATTCTCTTTGCGCTGTGCTGAGATAATTCTGGGCATTAAGATAATTATGGAAGTAATTCAAGAGAAAAGTCAAGGATGCGAAAAACTACTGGTAGGCGGTATTGTAGGATTCGTAGTGTTTGGGGTGGTATTTGTTGGAGATAATGGTTGTGGTGGTAAATTAGATTTTCTTCTTCTTATTCTTAGAATCAATAACAATAATCCTAAAAACGCAACAACAAGAGCTAGTAATATATAAATAGTTGAGGAAGGTAAATCAATTCCGCTAACTGGAGAATCAATTGTCAGAGTGACTTGAGTTGGCACATTGCTTTCTTCAACCACAACTTCCTTAGTTGTTTCAGTATTGTTTTCATGTTTTACTACCAATAAATGTTTGCCTGGTGAAACATCTGTAAAGGTTACTTCCCCACTTGCATTGGTAGTTGATGTTATAGGATCAGTATAAAGAGTGACTTGAGTATTTGCCAAAGGAGCGCCTTGTGAATCAACAAGCTTAACCATTAAAGCATAGCCTTTGAGTTTGAAAGTCATATTGTCTGATACTGACTCATCAAATTGTCCTTTTGATTTGACTCTAAAATGGAAAGTTTCTCCTGGTATTAGATCCTCTGTGATAACTATCTTATGCTCTTTTGTTTGTTTCTTATCATACAAAGATAAAATATATTTATCTTTTTGAAAACCAAGTTCAACTGTTGAATCAGAGTCTTTGTCAGTAGTCCAGGATATTGCTGCGCTGTTTGTTGAGATATCAGAAACTTTTATATCTGTAATTTCTGGTTTTGTTTTATCAATCTGTGTACCAGGTGTTCCTTTCACAACCGCAACACTTGCTCCAGATGATCCTCCCAGATTTAAAGAATCAGAACTATCTGAGGTTCGTGTTGCTGCTGAGCCGCCAATAAAGCTAACATTTGCAGTTCCTAATGCTTTTCCTCTAAAGCCAATTGTCGCGACATTCACATTCCCCACTGTTCCTGAAATACTTCCTCGAGATATCCGGATTCCCCCTCCCCCAAATGACTTTTCTGCATCAATTCCAAAAGCTGATGAGCCAGCGCTCACCCAAGCAACCTCAAGAAGGTTTGTTGGGTATGATAAATATGCAGAAACGCCATTTATTGATTCTCCGGCTGTATTTAGTCTTACCTGAACTGAAACTGTTCCTCCCTGAGCAACGCTTACCTTACCTGGAGATAAGTGAAGAGTTGAGGCTAAAACAACTGGAGCTAATGATAAAAAAAGAATTGAGCTTATGAAGAATATCAAAAGTTTTCTAAACATATACTTAGATTAGGTAATGCATCTCTAAATGTCAACCCCTACTTCCCCCAGTTTCTCAAAAGTATTGACAAATCAAATATGTTTACTTTTCCATTTCTATCAATATCTCCAGTTCCAGATCTGTTCCAGTTTCTAAGCATTATGGAGAGATCAAAGATATTTACCTTTCCATTACCATCAAGATCACCTTGTTTTCCACTCGGTGCTGGTGGATTTACTCCACTGGGTGATCCGCTTCCGTTTCCATTCCCGCTACCTGATCCATTACCTGAACCACTATTGTTGTTATTGTTTTGATTCCCACTGTTCGGTACAGGAGTAGCAGTTGGGGTTGGGGTTGGAGTCTCAGTGGGCGTTGGTGTTATCGATAATGGTTCACCAAAAAGTACAAAGTCTGAGAAAGAAGAAGTTGTGCAAGTAACAATTTTTGCTGTTGTATCAACTGTGCAGTCTTTCAACTCATTCCATTTTTCCCCATCCCATCTTCGAATGGTAAGAGTAGACTCATCAATATTTTCAATTTCTTCTGGATTATATTTAATCTTAATTGTTAAATCTTTATCAAATAACTTTATGAAATTATCCAAACTGCTTGGTATAGCGTTAATATGGTACGTATGCCCACCAATAGTCTGAAAACCCGAAGGCACATCTTGAATATTACCCAGCAACTCTCCCGGATCAAGCTGCAATATCTGAATATACGTTTTTGTAGCGGAGTATCCTGATGGGAAATTTACTTCTATTCCATAATTTAGATAAGCATCAAGACTAAATCTAAAATCAGATGAATTATCAACAAGATCATCTGATTCTTTAGTAAGAAGAACCGAAGCATTGCATCCAAGCGTTACGAACTTACTCTGATCACTTTTTTTATCGTTTTCACCTGGAGCGGTTGATACTACTTGATAATGGTAAACTGTGCATGGAGTAAGGTTTGTAACTGTGATTCTATGCTCTCTGGTTACATCTATTCCAACGTCTTCAATACGACTTTTTCTAACGAATTTACCCAAATCCCTAATCACGCTATATTCAACTTGTGACGTTGAAGGAATATTTGTTTCCCATGTAATAGCCACGCTATCTGTTGTAGGAGTATGAGAGACCTTTGAGATAGCGATATTTGAGGGTATAATTGTTGGAGTAGGTTTAGGAGTTGAAGTTGGAGTAGGTTCGGGTGCTGGTGTTATTGCTTTAATTATTTTGATATTAGACGATTTAATTTCATCTGTTTCTCCAACAATATTAGCTTTGATAAAGAATTCTGGATCGCATGGTCCAAATGGACTCAGGCTACAAGCATTTGTCCAAGCATCTGCAATCCATGTAGCCTGAGCTGTAAAGATAGTTCCAGATTGCGTTAAAGACACTACATTAGGAACTGGCTTATTTAAAGCATCCTCATCAAGTAGGAGATCTTTTCTAACGACAAGATTAACTTGTTTTCCATTACAATCCCCTGAGGCTAAAATATTGATTGAAAGAGATGTATACTGCTCAACTGGACCAACCTCACCCCAAGAAGCAGAGTTAAGAGCGCAGGCAACTGGGGCGGTTGTAGGAGTTGCGGGTGCAGAAGTCGAAGTTGGAGAGGTGGTAGAAGTAGGAGTCGGTGGCCGTGGTGTCGCAGTCGGCGTTGAGGTTGGTGTATTTGTTGGTGTTGGCGGTCTTGGTGTTGAAGTCGGAGTAGGAGTACGAGTTGGCGTAGCAGTAGGAGTATTTGTGGGAGTTGGGATTCTTGTAGGTGTTGGAGTAGGAGTAGGAGACGGGGTTGATGTTGGAGAAAGTGTTGGTGTTGAAGTGGGTAATGGTCCTCCCCCAACTCCACCACTCTGGAATAATTCCAAAACCTCAGTCTCACTTAATGCACCTGTATAAATTCTTATATCATCTGCTTGGCCGTCAAAATATTTGCAGTTTATTGCATTGGCTTGGAATCCAATTTTTAAATCATTTAAGGTAAGTGACGATGGAATTGTTCCTAAAGCTGAAGTTGTAAGATTTACTCCGTCAATATAAATTTTGGCACGCTTTGTAACATCAACTTGTGTCCCATCAAACACAAAGAACAAGTGATGCCATATGTTTGTAGTTGGTGATAATGCTTGTACAAAATTATTTTCAGATCCAATATAGAAATCAAGATTGGTGTTTTGCCATGAAATAGCAAAGGGAGAATAATCACCGGATGTTAATGGACAGTACTTTCCAGCTGAGTCTTTTTTGAACCACCCTCCAAATGAAACTTGGGTAAGTGCACCTAAATTTGGAGAAGTATTAACAAAATCATCAACCCCATCAAAATCCAAACCCCCTCCAATTTTCCCAGCCACCCAAGTTGGATCATCACTTGAGGCTGATGAATTCAAACCCAAAGTTCCAATTCTACCGTTTCCAGTAGCATCTCCAGCTGTTTGTCCTATTCCTTCATCAAAATTCCAATAACTAACTAAATTTGCGGGAATAGGACTGGGTGTTGAAGTTGGAGTTGGAGACAATCCTGGAATTGAAGTAGGCGTTGGGGAGCCAATAGGCTGTGATGTTGGACTTGGAACAGGAGATGGTTTAGCTCCCAAAATATCTTCAGGCCCCAGCTCAACCACATTGGAATAAGCTCTCTGGTAATAATCCCTCCATGGGCCCTCAACAAACTCCCTATAACTGCCATTACTATCTGACTTGACTGTGTCTGACAATTTACCAAATTCCCGAGCTTCGCCGATAATATTGTTATCATAAACTTTGGCATAGATATATGCATATTTTCTGGGATGCGTACTGAAGTGATATTCGAAACTGCAAGGAGACCTAGGACATTCTGCAACTCTTTGCCAATCAACAAAAATTTCTATATTTTTAATCCCTTTATCATCTGTTGCTGAAGCAGTAATTGTAGCTTTTTGGCCTTTCTCAACCTTTACATCCAAAGGAGCAACAACTGGCGGATAATCAGCCCAAGGAGCAATAGGTACTATATTTGCATCAAAACCTGCGTTGTAAGTAGGCGTTCCTAGTTTTAATATTTTATTTATTTCTGGCGCAGAGGGGTCAGCATTCTTACCTATGATGTAAAAATTTGATGGCAAAGAAGGATCTTGCCAGTCTGCGACTCTAAACCACGTGTTGTGATTTACCTGAAAACCAAAATCAATTGGTTTAGCAACATTTTCAAATTTGTTACCCATGAAATATGCATATTCAGCGCTGCAATCAGGAACATCATTGCCATTGTCAAAAGGTTCAGGAACAAGCCTCCAAGACGAAGGACTGCAATCATTACTATGATTATTGGCATATCCTTCTTTAGGCAAATTTTTGTAAATGTTTCGAACCTGACGAAAAGGCGTTGCCAGCTCTTGAACTAGATTATGATGGTCAATTCTCTGACCATAAGGTGTAGTACCTCCTCCATCAATTACGCTGTCTTGAACATGTGAGTTTACAATAGTCGGAGCAAGATTACCAAGTCCATTGTTAAAAAATATAGCATTATAAAACCTTTGTACTCCACCATAACCGCCTCTGTTGAATCCAAAACCGCCATTTCTCCACAAAATAGGATTGATAAACTCCAATCTTGTTTTGTTATTTACCCATGATTCAATTCCGCTATCCTGATTTGAGTGGGATTCATTGCTCACAAATACTTTTCCCATATCTCCTCCCAAATCCATAGCAAGCGTTTGTTCCCACCAGGAATATCCAGCTGTTTCTTTTCCACCTCTTGTTCCGACAGCCACATTTCCTAAATGAGCGTCTCCATTTCCATCAAATGGCCAGAAAGCAGACATTTTCAATCTAGTGCTTTGAGGAGGTTCTTTATTTTCAT